>JAFLDD010000001.1:930907-1241210 GCA_017302575.1 Alphaproteobacteria bacterium
AATCGCGGGCCGCGCGATGGTTGGCCATGTCATGCACACGGCGCTGGATGCGGGCTTGTCACCCCTCACGCTGGTGGTTGCACCTGGCATGCACACGGTGCGCTCCTACGCGCAATCGGTGGATGAAACGGTGAATTTCGCCGTGCAGGAACAGCAGCTCGGCACGGGGCACGCCGTGCTTTCGGCCAAAGATTCGCTCACGGGATTTGAGGGCAACCTGCTGGTACTTTACGGCGATACGCCACTCATTACCCAAGAGACGATTACGCGGTTGCTCGAAACACTGACGGCGGATGCGACATGTGCCGTGGCCGTGCTTGGCTTCACGCCGCACGACCCTGCGGAGTATGGCCGCTTGGTGCTCGCAAGCGATGGCACGCTGGAGCGCATTGTCGAAGCGCGCGATGCAAACGAAAAAGAAAAACACATTACGCTGTGCAATTCGGGGGTGATTGCGCTGCGCGGGAATGTCGCGTGGGGGCTGCTCTCGAAAATTGGTAACGAGAATAAAAAAGGCGAATATTATTTGACCGACGTGGTGGCGATTGCGCGAAGTGCTGGCTTCACCGCACGCGTGGTCGAGGGTTCGGCGCAAGAAGTGTTGGGCGTGAATTCACGTGTGGAATTAGCGCAAGCGGAGACCGCGATTCAAGAGAAGCTGCGTATTTCGCACATGGAAAACGGTGTGACATTGCTCGCGCCAGAGACGATTTATTTCAGCGCCGATACGCGCATCGGCACCGATGTTATCATCGAGCCGAATGTGTTTTTTGGCACCGACGTAGTGATTGGTGACGGCGTGCATATCAAGGCAAGCTCACACATTGAAGGCACGGTGATTGGCGATAAAGCAAGTGTGGGGCCTTTCGCACGATTGCGCCCTGGCACGAATTTGGGTGAAGGCGCGAAGATCGGTAATTTCGTAGAAATCAAAAAATCGGAAATCGATGCGGGCGCGAAAATTTCGCACCTTAGTTACATTGGTGATGCGACCGTGGGCGAGGAAGCGAACATTGGCGCGGGCACGATTACCTGTAACTATGACGGCTACCAGAAATACCGCACGGTGATTGGGCGCGATGCATTTATTGGTTCGAACACCGCACTCGTTGCGCCTGTGAATGTAGGCGACGGCGCAATTGTCGCGGCAGGTTCGGTAATTACCGAAGACATTGATGCCGATGCACTCGGCGTGGCACGCACCCGCCAAGAACAGAAGCAAGACTGGGCGAAAGTATTTAGAGAAAAGCAAAAGAAGAATTAGGCTTTCAATGCCATCTTCAACGCCGCTTCCACTGCTGCCAGACGAATGGCGCTGCGATCACCGCTAAATAAAAACTTCTCGTGGGTGGTTTTGTTTTTCACGGCACAGGCAACATGCACGAGGCCAACAGGTTTTTCGGCCGTGCCGCCACTGGGCCCTGCAATACCTGTGACAGCAATGGCGATATCTGCATGTGCGGCTTTCAATGCAGCTTCGGCCATCGCTTTGGCGACCTCTTCACTTACGGCACCGTGATTAGCGATGAGCGCTTCTTTCACGCCCAATTCTGTTTTGGCTGCATTCGCATAGGTAACGAAGCCATGGGTGAACACGTCAGATGAGCCTGCAATCTCAGTGAGGAGCGCTGATATCAATCCACCTGTGCAGGATTCGTCGGTGGTGAGTTTCCAGCCACGTGCGCGACATTCCGCCAGCACGTCAATCGCGAGTTTGGTGAGATCGTCGGAGAAAATGCTCATACGCCAGACTCAGGCATATCGCCCGTAATGAGTGGCCAGAACAGGTAGAGTGCGTAAAGCAACGTTCCCGCAAACACCCCTGCGATGAGGTCGTCGAGCATCACGCCCCAACCGCCATTTACCTTGCGGTCTGCCCATGAAATTGGCCATGGTTTTACAATGTCGAAGAAACGGAATAGCACAAAACCTAGCGCGAGAAATTTTATATCCCAGCCACGCAGCTCGATGGTTTCTTCTGCGCCTTCCAAGGACATCGTCATCACCACAATCCAGAGGTGCCAGACAACTAGCGTCAGCCACATTCCAGCAAGTTCATCCACCACGATTTCTTTTGGGTCGTGCGTACTTCCCTTATCGGCCATGTAGCGATTGGCACTTACCGTGCCTAACCAAATAGAAAGAGCCGTAAGCGCCCACAGCACTAGCCAACCAACAGGTAGGTGCATGATGTTGAAGGCAAGAATCACTGCAACAAGTGAGCCAACCGTGCCTGGTGCAAACTTGGATTTTCCCGAAGGGCCAAGGGTTGCGATGTGGTGATAGATGCTCATGCGATACTCACAGTGGCGACGGCTTGTGCGGCAATCCCCTCACCTCGGCCTGTGAAACCCAGACCTTCGGTGGTGGTTGCCTTGACGCTTATAGCGGAAATATCAGTTCCCAACAACTGTGCGATGCGTGTGCGCATCGCTTCGCGATGTGGCGTGATTTTTGGCGCTTCGCAGATAATCGTTACATCCAGATGGTTGAGTGTGGCGTGCTTTTGCGCCAGCAAATCGCGCACATGCTCGACAAACTTCGCGGAGTCCGCGCCTTTCCATTTTGTGTCCGACGGTGGGAAGTGCACGCCAATATCACCCTCGCCTAATGCGCCTAAAATCGCGTCCACGATGGCGTGTAACACCACGTCTGCATCCGAATGGCCTTCGAGCTTTTTGGTGTGAGGAATCTTTACGCCGCCCAAGATAATTGCATCGCCATCAATCAGTTTATGTACGTCATAGCCCATACCGATTTTGGTGATGGGCATGCGCATATCTTCGGCGGTGGTCATTTTGCGGTTTCTCTCTTCGCCTTCGACATACACGATTTTGCCGCCTGCTTGTAGCCATAATTCCGCATCATCCGTTGCGGCGATTTTATTTTTTTGGTGTAGCTCTAAAATCTTCGCAAAAGGAAATGCCTGCGGTGTTTGAATGCGCAGCAGCGTGTTGCGGTCAATCGTTGCGCCATCACGTGTGCGAATCGTATCGGCGACGCTAAGCGCTGGAATCACCGCATCGTTGCCGAGTGCTGCGACGATGTTATCGATGACCGTAGTGGAAAGAAATGGCCGCGCTGCGTCATGAATCAATACGTAATCGGGCGCATGTTTCGCCAAGGCTTCCAAACCCAAACGCACGGAGTCTTGGCGTTCTTTGCCGCCATGGGAGTAAGGAACATCGAGCGTATATAAGTCTTCATGCTCAGACGAAATCACTACCAACACGTTTGAAATGGCGGGGTGGTTCACTAATGTTTGCGCCGAATGCGCCAGCATAGGCTTACCCGCAAGCTGCTGATATTGCTTAGGCAAAGCGCCGCCTGCGCGGGTTCCACTGCCTGCGGCGACAATCAATGCGGCTATTTTCGGTTGGCTCATCTTGCCTCTTGGCCACGGATTTGTTAGGTAGGCGCGGCTTATGCAGCAACTACACGAACAGAGCGCGAAACGCAAACCTATCCAAATCGGGCATATCACGCTCGATGACCACGCCATATTGGCGCCGATGACGGGGGTGAGTGACCTGCCTTTCCGTAAGCTGGTCAAAGGCTTTGGCGCGCCGCTGGTGGTGAGCGAGATGATTGCCAGCAAAGCGGTGATACTCGAAACGAAGAACGCCATTCGCATGGCGCAGAAAGACGTGGCGGAGCGCCCGTTTTCGGTGCAGCTGGCTGGGTGCGACCCTGAAGTGATGGCCGAGGCTGCCAAGCTGAATGAAGACCGCGGTGCCGATATCATCGACATTAATTTCGGCTGCCCCGTGAAAAAGGTCGTGAATGGCATGGCGGGTTCGGCGCTAATGCGTGAAGAAGGCTTGGCGATGCGCATTCTGGAAGCGACCGTGAAAGCGGTGAAGATTCCCGTGACGCTGAAAATGCGCATGGGGTGGGATCATAACTCGCTTAACGCGCCCATCTTTGCAAAACGCGCGGAGGAGCTGGGCATTCAGATGATTACGATTCATGGCCGCACGCGCTGCCAGATGTATAAAGGTTCGGCGGATTGGGATTTTATTCGCAGTGTGAAAGACGTGGTGAAGCTGCCGGTGATTGCGAATGGCGATATCACGACCTATGCAGATGTGGATGCAGCACTCGAAAAATCCGGCGCGGATGGGGTGATGATTGGTCGTGGTTCTTACGGTCGCCCATGGTTTATCAACCAAGCGTGCCGCCATTTACGTGGCGAGAAAGCGCCTGCCGACCCTTCGCTTGATATTCAGCGCGATATTGTGCTTCAGCATTATGAAGACATGCTTTCCTATTACGGTGAGGTGAATGGTTTGCGCATCGCGCGTAAACATGTTGGCTGGTATGCGGGCGGGTTGCACGACTCGTCGCAATATCGCCAGAAGGTCAATACATCGACCGATGTGAACGCTGTGAAAATACTGATTCGTGATTATTATAATGGCTTGCTTGATAAAGGCTTCACGCAACGCGCGCATGAGAAAGTGACCGAAGGTGAAGGAGAATAAATCGCTCAAGCCTGATTTCGTATTGCCCGCGCCGGAATGGACGGCGCTTTCGGCACAGCTTGCAGCATCCCTCGCCCATGAAATTCGCAACCCGCTTTTGTCCATCAAAGGTGCGGCGCAATTGCTTGAACAATCCGCGAATGACGAAGACAAAACACTCGCGCAACTTATCATCAATGAAGCGAAACGCATTGAGCAGTTGGTCGCAACGCTCGACCCGCTCACGCCAAACCCCACGCAAAAAATGGAGCCGCTGAATATTCACGAGATTACGGAATATGTGCGTCTCGCTGCGGAATCATCGTTTGGTGCGCAGGTGAAATTCGTGACACACTATGACCCCTCGATTCCCGATGTGCGCGGTGTGAAAGAGCAACTCATTCAAGCACTCATGAACCTTGTGAAAAATGCGTGCGAGGCGGTTGAGAAAACCGAAACACCAACGGTGACGATTCGCACGCGCTATATGCTGGGTGAACGTATGCAGCGCGTAGGTGGCCGCAAATTGCCGATTCAGGTGACGATTGAAGATAATGGTGCGGGTGTTCCCGCCGCTATCGCTCCGCGCCTGTTCACACCCTTCAATAGCGGGCGCGACGGCAAAGGGTTGGGGCTGGCCATCGTTGCCAAGATTATCGAGGAACATGAAGGGCTTGTCGCCTGTGAGTCAGCGCCTGATTCGCCAGCTATTTTCAGTTTGTATTTGCCACAGGCATAGTTTCGTCTGGCGGGGGTCTTACCCCCGCAAACCCCTGCCGCAAGCGGCTCGCGCAGCTTCGGCGCTACGCGGTTGCATTTCGATAGGCTTAGGGCTATAAACTGCCTAAAAATTAGGCAAAACCAAAAAATAGGCAGGTATCTCATGAGCTCCACCATTCTTTTAGTTGATGATGACGCAAGCATTTTGCTGGTGCTTTCACGCGCCCTTACCAAGCAGGGCTACCATGTCGAGCAATTCACCAACGTGCCGGACGCAACGCGCGTCATTAAAAACGGTGTCGGCGATATTGTGATTACGGATGTGGCGATGCCTTCGGGCAATGGGTTGGATGGATTGGCCGAGTGGCACCGTGCACGCCCTGAGCTGCCGGTGATTGTGATGAGCGCGCATAATACATTGCTCAATGCTGCCAAAGCACAAGAGCTTGGAGCAGTGGAATTCCTGCCAAAACCATTTGATCTTGATTCATTGAATGAATCGGTTGCGCGTGCATTGCGCCATGAGTTGCGTGTGAATGCAGCGGAGGATGATGGCATTGTGCGCATCGACGAAGGCGTGACGCTGGTTGGTAAATCTCCAGCCATGCAAAATATTTTCCGGGTGCTGGCGCGCCTCATCACCAATGACCTCACGGTGTTGGTACAAGGTGAGTCGGGTACGGGTAAAGAGCTTGTTGCACGTGCGCTCCATGCACTTAGCAAGCGTAAAGCTGCGCCATTCATTGCACTCAACATGGCGGCAATTCCACGTGAACTGATTGAGTCGGCATTGTTCGGTCACGAGAAAGGTTCGTTCACTGGCGCACACCAACGCCAGCTTGGTGCTTTCGAGCGCGCACAGGGCGGCACGTTATTCTTGGATGAAATCGGCGACATGCCGATGGAAGCGCAAACGCGTTTGCTGCGCGTATTGCAGCAGGGTGAGTTCTCGCCGATTGGTTCGACGCGCTCGATTAAAACCGATGTGCGCATCATTGCAGCGACACACCATGATTTGTCGCAGCGCGTAGCGAGCGGCGATTTCCGCGAAGATTTATTCTATCGCCTGAATGTGGTGCCCGTTGCCGTTCCTTCGTTGCGCGAGCGTGCGGACGATATTCCACTATTGGCGCAGCACTTCTTGAAGCTTGCTGCACAGCGCGGCTTACCTGCGAAGCAGCTCGATGCAAGCGCATTGCAGATACTGAAGGAGCATGTGTGGAAAGGTAATATCCGCGAGTTGGAAAATCTGATGTATCGTCTCTGCGCATTGCAAACACCACCGATGTTACGTGCGGAAGATGTGATGGCGCATGTGGGGGCTGCATTGGTTGTGCCGCTCTTCACGGAAGCAACGAATGCACCAAGCGCTGAGAATCTCAGCGATCAAGTCTATCGCCACATCCGCCATACCTTTGCAACGCACGGCAGCGATGTGCCCGTCACCGGCCTTTATGACCGCGTACTGCGTATTGTTGAAAAACCCCTCATCGAGCAGACATTGCGCGTGACGGGCGGCAACCAAATCAAGGCCGCGGAGATTCTTGGTATCAACCGCAATACGCTGCGCAAGAAAATGCGTGAGCTGGAAATCGATGCGAAGCGACTCATGATGATGGACGCTGCATGAATGTGATGAGCGCGAATCCCCCCTCACAACCGATAGGTTTGCGTAAGGCTTCGCGCCGCACGCGCCGTCGTGTGTTGGGATTGGCGCTGATGGCGTTAGCCTTAATCACCACCACCTTATTCTTGACACTGATTAGTGAAACGGGTGAAGGCACTACCTCACCACAATCCGCGATGTGGCTTACGCTCTCGACGCTAGCGCTGCTGGTTGCGCTGGCATCGATTATCGTGAAGCGTGCTTATGAGCTATGGCAGGCCAGCAAAAAAGGGTTGGTAGGCACGCGTTTGCAAACGCGTATTTTACTCATGTTCTGCGTAGTGACGATTGTTCCCACGATTATCGTTTCGATATTCTCGGCAGTGTTTTTCAATATTGGCGTGAAGTCATGGTTTGATCAGCGCGTAAGCAAAGCGTTGCAAGAATCGGTAGTCATTGCGCGTGCTTATATGGAAGAGCATCGCAATACATTGCAAGTTGGCGCCAGTGGACTGGCCGAAGAAATCAAACGCGATATTACGATTGGCTCCGTACAATCGGCTGAGTTTGAGCGTAAGTTGACGGTACAGGCCGCGCTACGCAATTTGTCGGAAGCCATTGTGTTTGAGCGCAGCCGTGTGTTAGCGCGCACTGCCCTTTCCTTCTCGCTAGTGTTTGAACGCATGCCCGAAGAGGTGTTCGCGCGCGCTGATCGTGGTGAAATGGTAATGATTGGCGAAGGTGACGACCGCATTCAAGCCGTTATCAAAATCCGTCAATATCCTGATCTGTATTTGCTAGTAGGGCGCGTGGTAGACCCTAAGGTTATTGAGCATCTGCAATCTGCTAAAGGTGCGGTGAAGCAGTTCAAGAAATTAGAGCACGATATAGCGGCGCTGCGTCTACAATTCTCGGTTGCCTTTATCATGTTGGCGTTGCTGCTACTGCTGACTTCTATTTGGGCGGGCATGCAGTTGGCGATGAAACTCATCAACCCCATTTCACAACTCATTAGCGCAACGGATCGCGTGCGCGCTGGTGATTACAGCATCAAGGTGCATGAAGGCCCCGCCAATGATGAGGTGGCAAACCTTGCGCGTACCTTTAACCGCATGACAGCGCAGCTTGAAAAACAACGCAGCGATTTGATGGATGCTAACCGCGCCGTGGATGAGCGTCGTCGCTTTACCGAAGCGGTATTATCAGGTGTTTCGGCAGGCGTTATCGCGCTGGATGCACACGGGTTAATTACACTCACCAATCGCCGCGCGATTGAATTGCTCGGCCTTGCCGATGATGTCACCATCACCCACCGCGCACTGGAAGAAATCCTACCCGCTATACGCCCACTCATTGCACAGGCTGAGAAAAAGCCCGAAAAAGGCGCAGCGCAAGATATCGTGATTGATCGTGGTGATGCACGCATCACGCTGCACGTGCAAATCACCGTTGAGCGTTTCATGGATGTGATTGAAGGATTCATCGTAACCTTCGACGACATCACCGACCTGATGAGCGCGCAGCGTAGCGCCGCATGGGCAGATGTTGCACGCCGCATTGCGCATGAAATTAAAAACCCGCTCACACCGATTACGCTTTCTACCGAGCGTCTCAAGAAAAAATTCGCGCCTGAAATCACCTCCGATAAAGAAGGCTATTTACGTTACATCGATACGATCTCGCGCCACGTGAAAGACATTGGTCGCATGGTCGAGGAGTTCGTTGCGTTCGCACGTATGCCTGTTGCCAGCTTCAAGGACGAAGACGTGGTATCGCTGATCAAACGCACCGTATTCTCTGAGCAAACCGTGCATCCTGAAATTTCCTACACGATGGATTTGCCAGATACAGCACGCCTCGTATGCGATGAACGCCAAGTGGGGCAAGTACTGCTTAACCTCATCAAGAATGGTGCAGAAGCATTCGAGAATGTTCCGAGCGATCAGCCCCGCACTATTTCGATCGCGCTTACCATGAATGATGATTTCATGAACATTACGATTCGCGATAATGGCACGGGTTTCCCGCTCGATAAATTAGATCGTCTCACCGAACCTTATGTAACAACGCGCGCGAAGGGAACAGGTCTTGGACTTGCGATTGTAAAGCGCTCGATGGAAGAACATCGCGGTACGATTACGCTGAGTAATCACCCCGAAGGTGGCGCGATGGTGCAACTCGCATTTTCGAGAAAAATCACTGCCACGTAAAAAAAGGCTTTACATCTAGATTTAGTGCTGTAACATTCTGGCAACAGTAAAAGCAGACTTCCGGCAAGTAACGCAAAAGCAAGTAAAAATTAGAAACCGTCACTTAAGGAACACGAGGACTGCATGGCTACTGACATCCTAGTTATTGATGACGAGAAGGACATTACCTCTCTCATTTCCGATATTCTCTCCGATGAGAAATTCATCACCCGCGTTGCAAATAATTCCGACCAGGCCCTCAAAGCTCTGGCCGAGCGCGTACCCACCGCTATCATTCTGGACATCTGGTTACAGGGGTCAGAACTAGACGGGTTGGGCATCCTTGAAATCGTACAGAAAAAGTACCCACACGTTCCTGTCGTTATGATCTCTGGTCATGGCAACATTGAAACGGCGGTTACTGCCATCAAGTTGGGCGCTTACGACTACATCGAGAAACCTTTCAGTGCAGAACGCCTCACCATCATCGTGAAGCGCGCACTAGAAGCTGCGAAACTCAGAAGCGAAAACGTCGAGCTGAAGCGTCGTGGTTCGCCTGAGCAAGATTTGTTGGGCACTTCGGCGGCGGTGAATACCGTGCGTCAGACAATCGAGAAGGTGGCTCCAACCAATTCGCGCGTTCTCATCACAGGCGCACCAGGCACGGGTAAGGAAATGATTGCACGCTTGCTGCATTCACGTTCGCACCGTGGTGGCGCACAGTTTGTTGTGCTCAACGCTGCGGCGTTGACGCCCGCACGCATTGAGGCTGAACTGTTTGGCACCGAGGACACTAATCCCAATGGTGGTGCGGAGAAACTTGGTCTGCTTGAACGTGCACATGGCGGCACTCTCTTCATTGATGAAGTGGCTGACATGCACATCGAAACGCAGGGCCGTTTGCTGCGCGCATTGCAAGAACAGTCGTTCGAGCGCGTGCGTGGTAACAAGCGCGTGTCGGTGGATGTGCGCGTGATTGCGGCAACCAATAAAGACCTCCAGCAAGAAATTCAGGCTGGTCGTTTCCGCGAGGACCTCTATTACCGCTTGAATGTTGTGCCACTACGTATGCCTTCACTGCGCGAACGTCGTGACGATATTCCTGCTCTGTCACGCCACTTCCTCAAGCGCGCTAGCGATGCGATGGGCCTTGCTCAACGCAGCCTGTCGGACGAGGCAATGGCGGTACTGCAATCCTACAACTGGCCAGGCAACGTTCGCCAATTGCGCAACGTGATGGAGTGGCTGATCATCATGGCGCAGCCAGGTGAGTCGGGCGAGATTATGTCCGATGCGCTGCCACCAGAATTGATCGACAGCAATATCACGGTTCTGCGTCCAGAGCTTTCAAGCGACATTATGAGCATGCCGCTTCGTGAAGCACGCGAGACATTTGAGAAGCAATATCTTGCCGCTCAGATCAACCGCTTTGGTGGCAACATCTCGAAGACCAGCAACTTCGTGGGCATGGAGCGCTCGGCGCTTCACCGCAAGCTGAAGATGCTTGGTATCGGTAACGACGAGAAAGTCGCCGCCTGAATGGATGGCTCGAAGGAGCCTGAGTTCACTGAATAGGAAAAGCCCCGCTATATTTTAGTGGGGCTTTTTTTATACCTTCAAGAACTTCTTCCAACCACGCTCGTGGAAATAGAAGGTGAAGCTTTGCACCATGGGTTCGATCAAACCAATCGATAGCGCCACGGCAAGGCTTCCCGATAACGCATAGGCAACGCATACCGCTACGGTAACGTGCGTCATACTGTAGGTGATGGTTTTAGCGACTGTTGCATGCGAACGAATAAACTCGACCATATCTCACTCCATTATGATTATACTCTATCACAATTGCGAGTGATTCTCAACCGCAAATTAGCGGGCTTGGTTCAAAGAATGCGCGGCCAGCAAGGCTTCATTCTGTGCTGAGGCGGCCTCAACGCGGGCTAAGGGGCGCTCTTTGCTAATCTCTGCCACCTGCCCCAGCCTATGCTTCAGCTCGGCGTTTTCGCGGCGATTATCCTTAAATTGCTGCTCGGCATTCTCTGCCTTTTTATACGCAGAAAAACCATCAAACAGACTCAAGATTCCAGCCAAGCCTGCATCAAATTTCCACTGCCCTGATCTAGCCCAATCGCCAACCGTGCGTGCTGACTCAAGTTTGAAGAGCTTGCCCCATGCCACCGACATAAGCATGAAAGCACCCGTCCAAATCGCGGTGGAGGTAACTGCCGACTGCAGGCCAGCCACCAGCTTATTATCCCCTAAATATTTCTGATTATCCTCGATATGGAGCGGCGTTTCATTGGTTGCTGAAACAGGTCTGCTTTCTCGCTCTTTGTTCTTTCTGGCGTCTTTTTCAGCACGATGATATTCCTCAAACGCACCAAAGGCACCGAACATCAGAGCGATCACGCCATCTAGCTTCCAGCGTCCTTGTTTCCACCAATCACCAACCGTGTGTACGGTGGTTGCGTGTTTATAGAAAATCGAATTCGCGGTACGGATAATACCCGTGATGACCGCAGACACGGCAAAGTCCTTCACGAAGCCGCGCATAGCGGCATTCCACTTATCGGGCGATTCATCGCGCTGTGAACGGTTCTCTACCATCCCCGTATTATGTCAGATTGCGGGGTTTTCGAATGTGAAGATTTGATGAAGGATATGCCCTAAATATCGGCAAAAACGTGGGTTTCTTGCGCTGCACCAGGATGTGTGACAGCACCCTTTTCAGCCGTGCCGACCGTTTGGGCGTATTTCCAGAGCGCGCCAGAATTATAATCATGTCCGCGCGGCTTCCGCGCCGTGCGACGGCGGGCGAGTTCATTTTTATCGAGCGCGACATCGATCGTTCCCTTTACCGCATCAATCGTAATGACGTCACCATTCTTGAGCAACCCAATCGGCCCACCCACGGCGGCCTCTGGCCCAACATGGCCGATGCAGAAACCACGCGTGCCGCCACTGAAGCGACCATCGGTGATGAGCGCCACTTTCTCGCCCATGCCTTGCCCGTAAAGTGCCGCAGTGGTCGAGAGCATTTCGCGCATGCCTGGTCCGCCTTTAGGACCTTCATAGCGAATGACCAGTACTTCGCCTGCTTTGTATTTCTTGGCTTCTACCGCTTTGAACGCTTCTTCTTCGCAATCAAAGACGCGTGCAGGACCCGTGAACTTAAGTTGCTTGAGGCCCGCGACTTTCACAATCGCACCTTCAGGGGCGAGATTGCCTTTGAGCACCACCACACCGCCTTCTTTGCGGATCGGCTTCGTGTGCGGATAGACAACGTCTTGGTTTTTCGGGAACACAACGTGCTTGAGATTTTCTTTGATGGTCTTGCCCGTCACCGTCATGCAATCACCATGCAGATAGCCGCCATCAAGCAAGGTTTTCATCACAATCGCGACACCACCTGCTTCATACATATCCTTGGCGGTGTATTTACCGCCTGGCATGAGATCAGCCAAATATGGCGTGCGCTTGAATACGCGGCCTACGTCGTTCATGTCGAAATCAATACCCGCTTCGTGCGCCATCGCTGGCAAATGGAGCGCTGCATTGGTGGAACCACCCGTTGCAGCAACGACTGCCGCCGCATTCTCAAGTGATTTACGCGTGACAATGTCGCGCGGGCGAATTTTGAGTTTGAGCAAATTCATAATCGCGTGGCCAGAATCGAAACAGAACGCATCGCGCGATTCATACGGCGCAGGTGCGCCCGCAGAGCCAGGTAATGCAAGGCCGATTGCTTCACTCACGCAGGCCATAGTGTTTGCGGTGAATTGGCCACCACAAGAACCGCCCGAAGGGCACGCTACTTGTTCAAGCTCATGCAATTCCTCACCACTCATCTTGCCAGAGGCGTGTTTTCCAACGCCCTCAAACACATCGACCACGGTGACGTCTTTGCCTTTATGCTGTCCAGGAAGAATGGTGCCGCCATAAATAAATACCGAGGGAACATTGAGGCGAATCATCGCCATCATCAACCCTGGTAGTGACTTGTCGCACCCTGCGAGACCAACAAGCGCATCGTAACAATGGCCGCGCATGGTGAGTTCCACTGAGTCTGCGATCACCTCGCGCGATACGAGCGACGACTTCATGCCTTGATGCCCCATGGCGATGCCATCGGTCACGGTGATGCTGGTGAATTCGCGTGGCGTGCCACCTGCGGCTGCTACACCCTTTTTCACCGCCTGCGCTTGGCGCGACAGCGTGATGTTACAGGGCGCCGCTTCGTTCCATGTAGTCGCCACGCCAATCAGTGGTTGGTGGATTTGCTGCTCGCTTAGCCCCATCGCATAGAGATAGCTACGGTGCGGGGCACGCTCGGGCCCTTCCGTCACGTGGCGTGAAACGAGTGTAGATTTGCCGTATTTTTTGGTCATGATGAAGCTGCATAATAGAATTGCGGGGTCCGAGCAAGCCTAACCGCGCTTAGCCGCGTAGTTGTGCCATTAAATCTGTATCGCCCCAATAATACGCGTAATCATAGGGGCTCAGGCCGCCTGCACCACGCATCAATGGGTCAGCGCCGCGCGCCAACAACAACCGTGCGGTTTGTAATGCACCGTGACGTAACGCAACAATCAATGCTGAATCGCCCTCAGCATTCGTGAGGTTCACATCGCGACGGCCATTGGCAAGCATGGCACGTACCGCGTTAACATCATTACGCGCCACAGCGAGCAGGAATATGTTGTCATAGGCTTGGCCACTGCGTGCGACATGCAAATGGCGGTTAGCGTTGGTGTAGCTATCACGATAAATCGTCGGTGGCAGCACTTGGCGGCGATAGTTGAAGGTCGTTTCTTTGGGCTTATAGCTTGGCTTAAGCACGTCTTCCCATGTTGGACGCTTGGGTTTTTTGGCGGCAGCCTTGATTTCGGGAATCGCCGTCGCCACTAAGCTGCCACCTGTTGGCGGCATGGGCAACGCGAGTGGTGGTGGCGTTTGTTCTGCACTTGCGACAGGGCCAATCGAAAGTGGTGGTGGTTTAACCGTGTAGAGTGTGGGCTCTGGCGCCTTTCGCTTTGGTAAATCTGCGGGCGCCGCGTTAGTGATCTCTTGCGCTTCTTCGACGGGCTCTTCTTTTTCTTCTGCCGCCACTTCCGATGCGTCAGGTTTTGCCATTAAGGCTTCGGTGCCAGGGATCGCAAGCGGGGGTGGTGCGTCTGCACTTGGTGCTTTGGGCAAAGCGGGTATTTTGTTCGCCGTAGGTGTGCTGACAGCCTCGCCCGAACCCGGTATCGGGGGCAAGGAAAAAGTGGGGGCCTGTGCATACGCTGGTATCCACAAACCCCACGCAAGAATCGTCACTAACCTAAGGGTATTTTGCATAAATCTCAATCTGTTGAGAATGAATGCTGATTGCATGGATGAACTTACCGCATTCTTCATGCAGCGCACGAGCTTTATGCTATATCATCATTTAATTTCGATGATTATGTTATTGATGTTGCGCAACGAACACATCGTGGCAATGCGGTTGCGACATTGTGGATAAGCTGTGCATAAGCGGACGCGCGAATCACAGGCTTTCATGCAGCTATAAGAGGGGGAAAAGAAAAACGTTTAGACGTTTTTGGTCAGGGCAACGATGCGCTTGATTTCGCGATCAACCAAACGCTCGACCATCTGTGGCAAGTTACCATCCAGCCATTCTTTGAGCATTGGCTTGAGGGCTTCAATCACCAAATCTTCTACCGTTGCACCTGAACGGAACTGTGCCGAAGGAAGCGGCTGATAGACATGCTCAGCAGCGCCTGGGGTTTCAAGTAGCGCTTTGATGGAAGCGGCAGCCGTTTCAACAGCAGCATTCGAAACCAACCCCTCATTCGAAAAGCCCATGGTAGGCGCTGGCTCGGCAGATTCTTGCTGAATCGTGGTCTCTGGCGATGCTGGCATTGCCATAATGTCGTCAATCGACATTGACTCCATCGCCGCGGATACGGTTTCTTCTGGGGCGGAGGCTGGTTGTGTAATCATGTCGGTCAATTCAAGCACATCTGAACCTGACGCTGGTGGCTCGGAAACCGCAGTTTCCCCTTCATCCGCGATGATTCGCTTGATGGATTGGAGGATTTCCTCCATCGACTGATCTTGTTCTTTGGCCGACATTCGCTACCTGAAATGGGTCACTACTTTTGACACTTAACCGTGTAGGGTTTTGTCTGGCAAGAAGAATTGCGTGATTATCCCGTTATCTGTGCAGGTTGTTTGTAAGCGTGACTTTTAGAAGCCAACTTTAGAAACCGATGGGTTGCCATTTAATGGCGTCGTAATTCTCGTTGGGATCGTAGCTTGCTACATCCAGCTCCAACGCTTCAGGGCTCAACGCGCCCATGGTCACTAGGAGATTGTAAGTTGCGACGGTCTTATCACGCTGCGCACGGACGAGATTGGTGCGGGCGGTGAACAGCTCTTGCTCAGCATCAAGCACATCCAGCACGGTGCGCGCACCATATTCCTGCTCTTGCTTCACACCATCCAATGCAATTTCGGCGGCTTTAATCTGGTCTTCGCGCTCCGCGATGGTGGCGATACTTGTCTCGAGCGCTTCCCATGCACGAGTTACGGATTCTTCAACCGAAAGCTCGGTATCCATCGCCGTGTGTTTGCTTTGACGCGCGATCGCTTTTGCTTCGCGCACGCGTGACCATTCCGCACCCGACTGATAGAGCGGGATTTGAACATTCACGGTCAACTTATCTTGATCGAAGGTGCTATTGCCGCCAACGCCTGCACCTTTTTGCTCACTCATCGACCCTACGAGTGAAACGCGTGGTAGCAAGGTAGATGTATTGGTCCAAACATCGTGATCTGCTGCTTTATATGTGCGAATCGCTGCTAGTAATTGCGGGTTTGCATCACGCGCTGCCGTCAATGCTTCTTTCAAACTTGCGGGCAATTCAGGCACTTGCTCGGGCACGCTTAGGCTGCCTTCAGGCTTATAACCAACCACACGCTCAAACGCCGCGATTGCAGAAATCAAACGACCTTCCGCCGAGATAACATCGGTACGCGCTTGCGATAAACGCGCTTCGGATTGCGCAACGTCTGTACGGGTTACTTCACCCACATCGAAACGCTCTTTCGACGCTTGTAATTGTTTTTCGAGGACTTCTTTGTTGTTGCGCGACAACTCCAGCAACGACTGGTTAGCCACCACATCCATATAGGCAGTGATAGCCTGCTGTAATACGGCCTGCTCGACCGCCATAAGCTGCGCCTGCCCCGCACGCACACGCTGCTTAGCTGCGCGATAGCCTGAAATCGTACCAAAGCCACGGAATAAGGGCTGCTCAACGGTCAAACTTTTATCTTCGGCCTTGCCATAAACCCAGCCCGCGCCACCGAAATCGGTACGTTGGCGGCCACGATTATAATTCGCAATAGCGGTTGGGCGGAATCCTGAAACTGCCTGCGCTACTTCCTCGTCGCTCGATTCTTGGCGCTGACGCTCAGCCTTAATGCGGGGATTCTCGGAATAGGTTGCTTTAAGTGCCTGCTTAAATACATCGTCCGCCGCGTAGGCAGGTGCAGCAAGCAGCGCGCCTAGGGATAAAGCTGTGAATAGTTGCCGTAACATTGTGTTTTCTTTGTGTAACATGAGCGCAGTATTGCACCTATTATTTAAGGTTCCGTTAGCGCTACGTAAAGGATTGGTTAAGCAACAGCATGTTTCCAAGCATGAATGGCGCATAGTGTGGCTTTGGCGCAAGACTGACAAAGGCTTAGAGCGTCATAATTTCTTAACAATTACAGGTTAATAATAATGAGTTATCTAACCAGATGGATCATGTGTGATGCCTCAAAGAAAAGAAGCCGTATTAGTTATTGATGATCTCGAAGAAGGCGTTTTGAAGCCCTACGCTCAGGTTATGAGGGAGGAATTTAGGGATCATCATGTTATCACCGCAACGTCCATAGAAGATGCCCGCAAGGCCTTGCAGGACTCACGTTATCGCGTGGACTATATGGTGGTGGATGGCGGATTTTTTGAAGGTGGCCAACGCACGAGCGGCACAGGACAAAAACTGATTAAGGAAGTGCTGGGAGATCCCCAAAGAGGCATTCGACCACAGTTTGAGGAAAGTGACCCTGAATTGCATAAACGCGTGATCATTGTCGAAAATACCGCAACCCCCAAAGGTAGTAAAAGCAAGGGGCAAGAGCCCATGCATAAAGTCAACCAATTCCATGGATTATTGGGCGCCGATTACCAATCGGCATTTGGCTATACGCCACACCGAGCAGCCTATTTCCAGAAAGCGCCACAACCTTTTGATCGTGAGCACGCCCCAGAAAGCAACGAGCAAGTACGTGGTGAATTTGAAAAGTGGCATAAGGAAAATGACGCTGCGCAGGTCATTCAGTGGACACCTGACAATCAACTCGCATTAACGCAACATGTCGCCAGACAAATGGCACAATTCATGAAACAGGAACGTCGCCTTTCTCAACACGAGGCGCCATTACCAGAATTGAGTGTTGCGCCAAGGGGATTAAAACTAGAATTAGGTGATAACCCATCGATTGAAGCCATGCTGGAATCAAGCTTCATGATTACCGTTGCCGGCAAGAATGTACAAAGAGAGATTTGAGCAATGAAATGGTCGCAAAAAATGGCGGAAGATGGATCAGCGATTGTTTCAATCGTGTGTGATACAGGGTGGCATGAAATGTACTTTGTGATGCGCGTTGCGCGCGGACAGGAGCATAAGATACACCATGCGCTTGAAGAGGGCGGGAAAATTATGCTCGAGCAGTATGGCGAGATTCTTGATTCGGGCTTTGGCCCCCTGCCAGCTAGCCTAGCCGCATAATGACCCTGAATGCAAAAAAGGCCACGGATTTAACACCGCAGCCTTTTTACCCTACGCACCGAGCGATTGCCTCGCGGCATTCGATTTGCTGAAGGTTTGTCCGGACACCGCCCCGCCCGAGCCGAAGCTCGAAGGGGCGGACATTCCAAACCGGATGGGCACTAGACCCCACCGCGATTCACGGCTCTGCCGCTTATCTCAAACGTGCCTAGTGGGCACTTCCGTCTGAGCTCTCGAAGGCTCTCTTAAAGCTTTCGCTCTAAGCTCCTCCATTTAGCCATCCTTCGTGGGGATGACACGAGAAGTACGATTCTTCTCGGGATGACTGCGTTTTTTGGTTTCGCTCCAAACTCGGCCATTCATCTTGTATTTGGTTATAAGGGCCACATGCCGATTACGCCACTTGGGCAGGTTTTTTATCCCCATTTTTGGCCAATTATTTTCAGCACCGCCATTCAAACCCTTAGTGGGAGAGGGTTTGCGCTATAGTCGTCCATTTCAAAAAACCGGAATAGATCTGTGGATAAGTAGTTAATGCGCTCATTACTAGCTATCTTCATGGATATGTAACAATGAATTGTTATAGAATTACCCCATGCAACCAACCGCACCAGAGCCAAGCCAACACTTCATTCGTGCGCACGCCGTCTGCACCGCGATGATTCGCGCGGCTAAGGCTGGGGGCACACCAGATCAGGACGCACTGCTTGAAACGGCGAGAGCTGAGATTGCGGCTTATAATGCTTTTATTAATGAGCACGGCCAAAACGATGAAGAAGTTTGGAAAGGCCAGAAAGCTGCAGAAGCAGAGTGCGGCAGTAAACTGAAACCATTCTTTAGAGATACGGGGCTAACTTTGGGTGTATTACAATCTGACCCCATCAGCATTTTAGCTTCTATCAAGGGAACTGATCGCAGGACGGTCGGGTGGCAGCAGCACCAGTCTGGTAGAGGATAAACTGGAGGCCGAGGGCAGAATCGAACTGCCGCATGTCGGTTTTGCAAACCGAAGCATTACCACTTTGCTACTCGGCCAGCCGTGGAGGTTGGTTTTATTAGCCCCCACGCATGGTCTGGTCAAGCACTACGCAATCTTCAGCTTTGCTTTTACGTCCGCAGGCAGGCTGCTTTTGAGCATCCATGCTGCTTTTTCGTGCGCTTTGCTGCGCACGACCAGTAAGTCCGTCGTGCCTTCATCATCCGCTTTTTGTGCGGCATTGAGCGCCTTCTTGATGGTCTGGGTCAGCGCGATGTTGCTTTGATACAAATCCTTCACCATCTGATTTTCATCCAAATCGCTATTGGCTTCTTTGATAGAAGATAGCTTGGCGAATTCAGAAAAACTGCCTGGTGCTTTTTCGCCCAGCGCACGAATACGCTCAGCGATTTCGTCATTGGCCAAGGCAAGCTCGTTATACTGCCCCTCGAACATGAGGTGCAGGGAGTGGAAATGACGCCCCTCGACATTCCAGTGATAGTTCTGGGTTTTGAGGTAAAGCGTGTAGGTATCGGCGAGTACGCGTTTGAGCGCTTCCGTCACAGGTTTGTTCGACATGGTTATCTCCTTTTCATTCCTTATTGTACGCGAGGCAAATCAATGAGCAAGACTTCTGATGGCTGGTGAGCGGCCAACAGCAGTTTCTTCTCGTTCACCAATTGCGCGCCATCCCCTGCCCTTAGGTCGTGGCCATTCACATTCACGCTGCCTTTGGAAACCAGCAGATAGCCAGCCCCCGCCAAGGCATGTTCATGGGTTTTACCCTCAGCAATGTGCCCACCCCATATGGCTGCGTCAGAGTCGATAGTGAGTGCGCCGTCCGCTTTCTCACCACTTACGAGCAATTGAAGGCCTTCATGTTCTTTAGGGAACTGGCGCGTCTCCCAACGCGGCGTGTTGCCTTTATTGCGTGGGTAAATCCAGATTTGATAAAGGCGCGTATCTTCACCTTCCTTGTTCCATTCGCCATGCACAATGCCCGTGCCAGCCGACATAATCTGCACGTCGCCAGCGCGTGTGACCCCCTCATTGCCGAGTGAGTCTTTATGGGTGATTGCACCCTCGCGCACATAGGTGATGATTTCCATATCATGGTGTGGGTGGGGGTCGAAACCGCCGCCGACACGCACGATGTCGTCATTAATCACGCGCAGTGGGCCGAGGCTCATATAACGTGGGTCGTGATAGTTCGCGAAGCTGAAATGGTAATGGGCATCGAGCCAGCCGATGTTCATCGTGCCTAGGGTTTCATAGGGTCTAACGGTAATCATAACGTCTCTTCATCCACGCCACAGGTTTAGGTGGCGGATATGCAAGATATATAGGATTTACATAGGGAAATGCCAGTCCACCTATTGCGACGAACTGTTTCTTGATTAACTCATTATTAAATAAGTTATTACATAATTAGGACGCGTATAATATGAATTCCGCGAGGCATAGATGACAACAAATAACCCCAATAACCCCATTGATGCTCTCAGAGGCGCAAACCTACATATTTTTCACTACCCCGCAAAGAATGGTCAGCCTGAAAATTATTCAGTCATTTTCAACTATCCCTGCAATCGCATTACTACAAACAATCAATGGGACGCAGTTCGAGATGTTTTAACAGATGAATTTCAGAGACGCGGCTTAAATGGAGTGTACGGGTTGGGCCCTGGAGATCCTGATAGGATAAGAGCTTTATATCCTGATGGATCAGAACGGCCAAACTCATACGCCTATACCTTAAGTTGTTCGCGCGAACAACTTGTACAAATCCAAGAGCTTTTTGGAAGGCAGCAATTATCTATCGAAGATGGTCGTAATTTTCCGGGCATGAAGTCTATTTCATTTGAAGCAACTGAGTGCGCGGTTGCATTCAGCTCACCACCTCCTTCAACACCCGGAAAAAGCGGGAACCTTCTTGGATAGTTAAGCAGCCTTCTTTGCTTTTGATGCAGCAGCTAAGGCCTGCTCCAAATCCGCAATGATATCTTCCGCGTCCTCGATACCGATGGACACACGAATCGCTTCGGGCAATACGCCCACGGCTTTTTTGTGCTCCTCAGTCAACTGACCATGGGTGGTCGATGACGGGTGAATCACCAGCGAGCGCGTGTCGCCGATATTGGCGAGCATTGAGAAGAGCTTGAGATTATCCACCAGCGTTTTCGCTGCGTCGTAGCCACCTTTCACGCCGAAGGTGAATACTGAGCCCGCGCCTTTTGGCAGGTATTTTTTAGCACGTGCGTGGTACTTGTTCGATGGCAGACCCGCATAATTTACCCATTCCACGCCCGCATGTTTCTCGAGCCACTCGGCAACTTTTTGCGCGTTTTGTACATGGCGATCCATACGCAGACCGAGCGTTTCAATACCATTAAGTGTGAGGAATGCATGGAACGGTGATTGGGTTGGGCCAAGCGCGCGCAGACCGATTGCATGGTTATGCACCGCAAGCGCCATGTTGCCGAAACTCTCAGCGAAGTTCACACCATTGTAGGATGGGTGCGGTTTGCCGAGTTCAGGATATTTCGCGGCATGTTTTTTCCAGTCGAAATTGCCCCCGTCGATAATCGCGCCGCCCATCGCTGTGCAATTGCCGTTCAGGAATTTGGTGGTCGAATGCAGCACGATGTGCGCGCCCCACTCAATCGGGCGATGCAGGTAGGGCGATGCCATGGTGTTATCGACAACGAGCGGAATGCCTACCTCGTTGGCGATTTTAGCGAGCGCTTCAATGTCCGAAATCACGCCACCTGGGTTGGCAAGCGACTCAATGAAAATCAATTTCGTTTTAGGCGTAATGGCTTTTTTCACGGCGTCCAAATCATCCACATCGACGAAATCAGCGTGCCAGCCGAAGCTCATCGGGAAGGTGTTTTGGAACTGGTCGGTCGTGCCACCATAAAGGCGCTTAGATGCAATGAAACGCTCACCTGGTTGCACGAGCGCTTGGAATACCAAAAGCTGCGCCGCGTGACCCGACGCCGTTACCGTTGCCCCTACCCCGCCTTCGAGCGACGCGAGGCGTGCTTCAAGTACTGAGTTGGTTGGGTTGGTCAGGCGCGAGTAAACATTGCCGAATTTCTTGAGGGCGAATTTATCGGCAGCGTCTTCAGCGTCTTCGAATACGTAGGCGCTGGTTTGATAAATCGGCACTTGGCGCGAGCCCGTTGCGTCGGGCGTGTAGCCTTCGTGAATGGAACGTGTGTGGAAACCTTGCTTCTTGTCGGTCATAAAAATCTCATGTGAAAAATGTGATGTTAACGCGAAAGCCTAAGGCTCGCGTGCGGTAAGCCTGCAACTACTGCGGCCGACAACAACATCTACAGGTGAATTTCATGAAACCGCTTATAGCGACTGCGGGCGCGGATGTCAAAATGCTTGTCACTGCCGCAAAAGCTGGTATCCACCCGCCATGAGCACTGCGCTAAAGATTCACGAAGCTGGCGGCACGCACACCACCGATGTGGTGATTGTGGGCGCAGGCCCATGTGGTCTTTTTGCGGTATTCGAGCTTGGGCTACTCAATATCAAGTGCCACTTGGTGGATATTCTCAATCGCCCTGGTGGCCAATGCGCCGAGCTTTACCCCGAAAAACCCATCTATGATATTCCTGCCGTGCCGATTTGCACGGGCCAAGAACTGACCGATGCGTTGCTGAAGCAAATCGCGCCATTCGGTGCGGAATATCATTTCAACCAGATGGTCGAGTCCCTCGCGAGGGACGGCGATTCATGGATTGTTAAAACGGATAGTGACACCACTATTCGTGCTAAGGTGGTTGTTATTGCGGCGGGCGGCGGTTCGTTCGTGCCGAAGAAACCACCGATCAAAGGCATCGAGCAGTACGAGAATGAGAGCGTGTTCTATGCCGTGAAAAAGCGTGAGCAATTTCGTGGCAAGAAGCTGGTGATTGTCGGCGGTGGCGATAGCGCGCTGGATTGGACGCTGAACCTGCACGAGATTGCCTCACACATCACCCTCGTGCATCGTCGCGATGAATTCCGCGCTGCGCCTGACTCGGTACACAAAATGCGTGAGCTTGCAGCAGCAGGTAAAATTGATTTGGTATTTGGTCAAGTTAGCGACTTGCAAGGCTCCAACGGCCAATTGGAATTGGTTGAAATCACCGACAATGAAAAGCAAACAAAACGCATCGCGTGCGACGTGCTTTTGCCGTTCTTCGGCCTCACGATGAAGCTGGGGCCTGTTGCGAATTTCGGGCTGAACTTGCACGAAAACCTGATTACGGTGGATACGGAGAAATTCGAAACCTCCGTGCCAAGCATCTTCGCGATTGGTGATATCAACACCTACCCTGGCAAACTGAAACTCATCCTCAGCGGTTTCCATGAAGGCGCGCTGATGGCGCAGCAAGCCTTCCGCTATATTTTCCCTGATCAGAAACTGCGCTTCCAATACACGACTAGCTCCACCGATTTGCAGAAAAAACTCGGGGTGAAGTAATGGAAGTCTACACGCTGAACGTAACGGATCACGACGGCGGCGAGCATGTGCTGGAAGCGCCAGAAGGCTGGCGCGTGATGGAAATCATCCGCGATAATGGCCTTAAAATCAAAGCCGAGTGCGGCGGTGCCTGCGCGTGCGCGACCTGCCATGTCTATGTGGATGAGGCATGGTTATCAAAACTCGCCCCCAAATCGGCGGACGAAGAATTATCACTAGATGACGCCATGCAGGTGGAGTCGAACTCGCGCCTCTCCTGCCAGATTCTGATGAACGAAGAGCTGGACGGGCTGCATGTTACCTTAGCCCCAAACCCCGACTAGTTGACTCCGTCAACTATATGCGCCTAAGTATCTGTATTCACATTGCGCTTTTGATTGGATTTGCACCATGATATGTTGCCTGTCATGAAGCGTGGATTCTCACTTGTTGAACTCTCGATTGTCTTGGTAATTCTCGGCCTGCTCACGGGCGGCATTCTGGCAGGACAATCCCTCATTCGCGCCAGCGAACTGCGCGCCGCTTCGACTGAATATCAACGCTATGTCGCAGCAGGCAATACCTTCCGAGACAGATATTTTGCCATACCAGGCGATTTTCGTGATGCCACTCGCTTTTGGGCTCGTTTAAACACCAATGCGGACTGCGTTAGCAACTCTGGACTGGCGGTCGCCGGTACACCTGGCGCATGCGACGGAAATGGTGATGGCCTGCTTTCAACTGCGGCAGCAGCCAGTCAGTCCGGTGAACAGTACCAATTCTGGCGTCATCTTGCGCTTGCTGGATTGATGGAAGGTAGTTTTTCTGGGCTTTCGGGCTCGGGGAGCGCTCAGCATACGGTCCTTGGTACGAACGCGCCAAGATCCAAGCTTTCAAACGCAGGTTGGTCAATGCAGCATATAGCCACTCCGTTCGGCGACACAGAACTCTATGTATTGTCCTATATTTTTGCCTTCGAGTTTGGCGCGCCCGTAAGCAACTCTCGCACCTTTGGAAGAGCATTGAAACCCGAAGAAGCTTGGAATATCGATACAAAGATGGATGATGGACTGCCAGCACAGGGCAACGTCATCGCACGTTTTTGGAACAACGCTTGCGCTGCGGCAAATGATGGCACTCACGCCAATAACGACTATGCAGCAAGTTACAAGCTAAGCGACTCTTCTGTACAATGCGCATTATATTTCAGAAATTCATTTTAGGTGGTTAGCATGCGCGGATTCTCACTCGTTGAACTTTCGATTGTTCTGGTCATACTTGGCCTGCTCACGGGCGGCATACTCGCGGGTCAATCACTCATCCGCGCCTCCGAGTTGCGCGCCGTCACTAGCGAATATCAGCGTTATACTGCTGCAGGTAATACGTTTAGAGATAAGTATTTCGCAATTCCTGGGGACTTTCGCGATGCCACGCGATTTTGGACACGCGGAGTTGCGGCCGCTCATTGCGTTAGCCAGTCTGGCGCTGCCGTTGGGTCGCCAGGCGCATGTGATGGGGATGGAAATGGTTTTATTAGCTATGCCCTTGCTTCTGAGTCTGCAGAGGGTTTTCAGTTTTGGCGTCATCTCGCGTTGGCCGGCCTAGTCGAAGGATCATATACTGGCATTGCTTCAGCAGGCGGCAGTTCAGATGCGACTATTGGCACGAACGTGCCAGCTTCAAAATTGGGGAATGCGGCATGGTCATTTCAGAACGCAAGCAATTATGTTGGCGATGGATCAACCTACGCTATGGACTACGGGAACATGTTTAACTTTGGTGGCAAAACTACTAACGCCCTGACATATGCCACGGTTTTAAAGCCCGAAGAAGCGTGGAATATTGATACAAAGATGGATGATGGAAAACCTGCTTCAGGCAAAGTCATTGCAAGATACTGGAACAATGCTTGCTCCGCTGCAGATGATGGAACGCACGCAAATAACGACTTGGTCGCTAGTTATAAATTAAGTGATTCAACCTTGCAGTGCGCATTGCATTTTAGGCACCCGTTTTAAACTCCACCACATCTTCTAACTTAGGCCGCTCACGCTCTTCGGTTTTTTGGGTGGCGGGGGAATGGCCATAAAGGATTTGCATTACCCCTCCCCTCGCTATAACTTTTCGTACATGCGTGGATTCTCACTTGTTGAACTCTCCATTGTCTTGGTAATTCTCGGCCTACTGACGGGCGGTATTCTGGCAGGTCAATCCCTCATCCGCGCCAGCGAACTGCGCGCGGTTACGACTGAATATCAGCGTTATACTGCCGCAGGCAATACGTTTAGAGATAAGTATTTCGCAATTCCTGGAGACTTTCGCGATGCCACACGATTTTGGGGCCGAACAGTCGTCGCTGGGCATTGCGTCTCTAATTCAGGACTTGCAGTCGCTGGAACGCCTGGCACCTGCGATGGCAATGGTGATGGATCAGTAAATCTTGGCGGCGCCGGAAGTCAATCTGCCGAAGTGATACAGCTATGGCGTCATCTGGCACTCGCGGGCCTTATCGAAGGTGATTATACAGGCCTTGCAGGCGCTGGAGGTGGCGGAGAATGCGTGCTGGGCACAAACTGTCCGCGCTCGAAACTCAGCAATGCTGGCTGGGGGGTGTGGCCGATTGGTAATTACGCAGGAGACACGGGTACCTACGCTTATGATTACGGCAACATGTTGGGAACCGGCGCTCAATGGGCAACAGCATGGCCTCTCAGTTCAGCATTCAGACCTGAAGAGGTATGGAATATTGATACTAAAATTGATGACGGCAAACCACATTCAGGCCGCGTGCTTCCGCGCGTTAACCAGAATTTTGGCGCTGCCGCTGCCTGCACTACTTCAACATCACAGACAGATAGAACTGGTGATTATAAATTGACCGTTACCAGCAAAGAATGCTCGATTCACTTTGCTAAAGCTTTCTAACTCCACTCCACCACCACATCTTCCAACTTCGGACGCTCACGCTCTTCGGGTTTTTCGGTGGCGGTGCCGAGATAGATAAAGCCCGCGATGCGCCCACCCATTTCGCACTCAATTGCTTCATCAAACGCTGGCCATTCGGTGAGCCAGTTGGCAGCGAAGCCGAGCATATGAGAGGCGTGCAGAATATTCATGCACACCGCGCCGACCGACAATTGCTGCTCCCACAAGGGCGCTTTGATGCTCTCGACAGGATTACTGGTGACCACCAATAACAACGGTGCGCGCTGCGGGCGCTGGCGTTCAAATTCTATCTGCTTTTCGTTCGCATCGGGGTTGAGCTCCAAATAGCGTTTCGCGAATAACTCGCCCAACTTCGCCTGCCCTGCTTTATGCAGCACCTTGATGCGCCATGGGCAGAGTTTGCCATGGTCGGGCACACGAGTCGCTGCGGTGAGAATGGTTTCTAGCTGCGCATTATCAGGCGCAGGGGCAATCAGATTCGCAGCCTTCACGGAACGGCGCGTCAACAAATATTCAATGGGACTATGCATAAATCGCTCATGACTTGCGGCGTGGAGTATGGTATAAGTAAGTGAAATAAAGGAAAAAAACAAAGACTATGTCTAAACCTCGCTCGCTCCTGTTTGTGTGTACAGGAAATATCTGTCGTTCCCCCGTTGCTGAAGGTTACATGCGCCATATCTTGAAAGAGCTGGGCATGCTTGAGCAATTCACGCTCGATTCAGCAGGGGTGGATTCGCACCATATTGACCAAGCGCCCGATCCACGTGCGCAATCTACCAGCCTGAAATACGGGGTCGATATCTCGGATCTGAGGGCTCGTAATATACGCGGGCGCGACTTTGATAACTTCGATCTCATCCTCGCTATGGATAAAACACATTTTGCGCGACTCAAGAAGCATGCGCCCGAGGGCTGCAAAGCGCGCATTGAACTCTATCTACCATATTCCGAATCAACCCCCGTTATGGAAGTGCCTGACCCATACTATGGCGACCTAAGTGACTTTGAGTATGTGCACGCGCTGCTCCTACGCGCAACGGAAGGCATTCTTAAGAAAATTCTATAGCCTCTAAAGCTTATTAGCGTATGATTGCTTCATGATAAAATCACCTACGCGACACGGCTTCAGCTTAGTAGAGCTTTCGATTGTGCTAGTTATCCTCGGCCTGCTGACGGGCGGCATTCTTGCGGGTCAATCACTCATTCGCGCATCAGAATTACGAGCGGCGAGCACGGAATATCAGCGCTACGCGGCTGCAGTAAACACCTTTCGCGACAAGTATTTCGCAATACCTGGTGACTTTAGCAGCGCCACACGCTTTTGGGGGCGATTAAATGCCAACGCGGATTGCGTCACCAATTCGAGCGCAGCCGTAGCTGCACCAGGCGCCTGTGATGGCAATGGCGGCGGCACACTCAACGATGCAGGCACCGCTTCACAATCAGGTGAGCTGATGCAGATATGGAGACACTTAGCACTGGCTGGTTTGATTGAAGGAAACTATAGCGGCCTTTCTGGCGCAACAAACGGCACGGACTTTGTCATTGGGACCAACAGCCCTAAATCTAAATTGGGCAATGCTGGCTGGGGTACGCGCGGCCTTGGTGTCTATGCAGGTGATGCACAAGCCTACGCTATGGATTATGGAAATTTGTTTGTCTTAGGTGGCCAACTAGCTGGCCTACCACCCCACACGGCCGTTTTGAAGCCTGAGGAGGCGTGGAATATTGATACAAAAATGGATGATGGAAAGCCCGCCCAAGGTAAGGTGATTGCGCGCTACTGGAACAATGCCTGCGCTGCGGCTGATGACGGCACTCACGCGAATAATGACTTGGCGGCAAGCTACAAATTAAGTGATTCTACCAATCAATGCTCTCTCTATTTTAGGCAGCAGTTCTAGACGCAATCCATTACGCTAGCGCATTGATTCCTGTGAATAAAGTCGCAATCTCTTAGTAAAATCATATGGTAATTATGATTACCCACAGTTTTTGCTTTACAGTCTATTAGTTAATAAGTTATTAACAACCACCTTCCGAATTTTACTAAACAAAAACAAAGATTAACGATGGTGGCACTAATCACAGGCGGTTGCGGCTTTATTGGCTCGCATTTGGCGGATGCACTCGTGGCTTCTGGCATGGATGTGATTATCTTGGACAATTTGTCCACAGGCAAGCAATCCAACGCGCCTTCTAAAGCTAAACTCGTTGTCGGCGACGTTGCGGATGCGGCGCTGGTTCATGAGCTGGTAGGCAAAGCTGACCTAGTATTCCATCTTGCTGCCGTTGCCTCCGTTGAGCTGTGTGAGCGTGACGCGGAGAATAGCCACCGCACGAATTTCATCGGCACGAAGAATGTACTGGATGCGGCCGCCGCCTCACCCAAAAAGCCGCTTGTGGTCTATGCTTCCTCGGCTGCGGTATATGGCGACAACCCCAATCTACCACTGGCTGAAAGTGCAGAAACTACACCGCTAGGCAATTATGGCCGCGATAAATTGGCGGGCGAAGTTTACGCCCAACAGCAGAATATCCGTAGCGTTGGCCTGCGTTTCTTCAATGTGTTTGGCCCGCGCCAAGACCCGCGCTCACCCTACTCTGGCGTGATCAGCATTTTCACCGACCGCGCGCTTGCAGGGCAAGACATCACCTATTTCGGCGACGGCGAGCAAACGCGAGACTTCATCTATGTGGGCGATATTGTGAAGCTACTACTGGCTGCCTCAAACCATTCTGGCCCCGCCGCAGTGGCAAACGGCTGCACGGGTAAAGCCACGAGCCTAAAGCAACTCGTTGCGACACTAGCAGAGCTGGTCGGCACGGCGCCAAAAACAGCCCACGCCGAAGCACGTAAGGGCGATATTCGCCACAGCCTTGGCAACCCTGAGCAGGCAAAAAAGCTTCTTGGATTTACCGCGACAACCCCCCTCAAGGATGGGTTGGCTGCTTTGGTCGGCGCGTCGCAGAAAGAGGCCGCCCATGCGTAAGGTTTCTGTGTATACAAAGCCACAGCAAGGCATTAAAAAATCGCCACAGGCTGTTGATTTTTCTAATTTCCGCGACAGGCTAATGGGCTTTATGTCCAATAACGCGAACACGCAGCGCATGTTCCAATGCGCGCAATTTTTTCGTCGCCTCGGCAGAGTAGATTTTAGGAACGAGGCTTTCCATGCGTAGATATATACTTGTTGCACTCGTACTCGTCGTGATCGGTATCGGCGCCAGCTTGCTACTCATCCCGAACGAGCAAGACGTTGCGGTCATGCAGGCGCGCGATGTGCAGACCATTGATTTGGGCAATGTCGACATTGAGGCTGAGTATGCGCAAGGCCGCCGCACTTTCCCGATCATCAACGCGCTGGTGGATAAGCGCATCGATGAGGGCAACCGCCCTGCCGCTATTGCGCTGCTTGAGGAATATGTAGTTGCCAACCCGCAGGACATGAATGGCCACCGCCGCATTGTGGAGCAGTACCAACTCGCGGGCAACCAAGAGAAATACCAAGAGCACTTGGCTATTGTCGCTAATGCTGAGCCTACCGAACAGAACTTGACCCAGCTTTCCTATATTTACAACGCTGAGAAAAACTACCCTAAGCAAATTGAAGTGCTTGCTAAGCGCATTGAAGTGAATGGCGGAAAGAATCCTGAGTATTTTGCTGATCTGGCGACCATTCAGATGGTTGAGGGGCGCAAGGAAGATGCGCTGGCTACCGTTGAGAAACTCAAAGCGACGCACCCTGACTTTACGAATTATACGCTGACCTATATCAGCACGACGATTCTTGCAGAGAACGGCAAAGGCCAAGAGGCATTTGATGCGGCAAACGCTTGGATTTCTGCTAATCCAAACATCAAAGAACTCACTGAGTTGGTGAACATCCTGCATTACGCAGGCCATGCCGATAAAGCGATTGCGCTAGTTGAACCACGCATGCAAATGCTGACGGAAGATACAGCGCTGGTTGCTGCCTACGTAAATGCGAATATCACTGCAGGTCGCGCTGATCATGCGTTTGAAGTGCTGACCCGCGTGGATCAGGCTGGCAAAATGACACCTGAGCTTTACAAGCCTTATCTCGAACTGGCGCTGAAGCGTCAGGATATTCCTGCGGCAGAAGATATCGCTAAGCGCATGGATGTTGCGGGCTTCAAGGAAGAGGATGCGCTTAACTTGCTTGAAATCTCGCGCGGCAACGAAACCAGCAGCGTATTTGAAATTCTGGCAACGCGCTTTGGTGAGCCAACCGTAATCACGGACAAGCCTGTGCTTGCTGCAGTGATTGCGCTGATTAAGAACAACAAAGACCAAGACCAGAAAATCGATACAGCACTGGCGATTGATTTGACCTCCGTGCAACGTGTGAGACTTGCAGAAGCATGCGCACGCGCGGGCAAGACCATGTGCTTTGATACCATCGTTTCACGCTTCCCTGCGGTGGCAGAAATGAATGGTCCACAAGTGGTGGAGTTCGCTCAGATCCATATTCTTGCTGACCGCGCGAAGGATATTGTTGATCCAGTGGGCGAGTTAGCGAAGCTGAAGCAACAAAACGAGATCACCAAGGCGCATTTACGCTTAGCATCATCTGCAGGTCGCGGCGATATCATGTTGCCCTGGATTGAGGCAAACCGCCAAACTGCGCCACTGCCAGACATGCAGGAATATTTCTATCTCGCTAACAATAATAAGCACGCGGATATTTCAGTGCCAATGGCCGAAGCGCTGTTCGCACGCGACCCATCACCTATGAATAAAGATATTGTGATCGCGTCGTATTTGAGCTCGGGCCAAGAAGCCAAGGCGCTGCCAATGCTGCGTGAGCAAGCCATGAAAGATGGCGCGAATGATGCGCTTTATATTTCCGCTCTCACACGCCTTGCACGCAAGGATGCCACCGCCCGCAAAGAGCTCACCGACTATTCGGAAGCGTCGCTTAAAGCAGTTCGTGGTGATGATAAGCAGCAAATCAATTATGCCTACGCACTCATCAATAACGGCAAGCGCGATAAGGCTACCCCTTTCGTCCGTGAGTACGCAAAAGCGCGTGGCGGTGAATGGAAAAAAATGTATGCGCAACTTACCGCGCGTAGCACGCCTGGCAAATCTGCGGCACCTGCCAAGCCACTTACTGAAGAGCAATTATTTGCGAATGGTATGAATGCGCGCTTCAGTGAAGCGAATCGCGAATCAACCGCAGCAGAGCTTATGAAGCGTGGCCGCAAAGCAGAGGCGACCAAAATCTATCAAGCGCTCGCTGAAAATAAAGGCCCTGAGAGCAAGGAAGTGAAGAACCTTCTTTATGTATGGGGCGGCAAACTTAATACGCAGCAAATCACTTGGGTGATGAACCGCGCGAAAACTGCCAATGCGTATGATAAGCAGGCATGGAATAAAATCATCAGCGATTATGGTGATGATTATGCAGTGCTCCAATACGTCTCGAGCACGCCTGATGCACTATATAATCAAGCGCTGCGCAAGAAATACTTCCATGTACTTGCTGGCTCAGGTGGCGCAGATGTATTTGATAATAATATGCGCGGCTGGGTGGCACAAACTACCGATGCTGCAGCGCTTATCGATTATGCAAAAGCGGGCGAAACCTTCAGCCATAATGACGCAGCGTTCCACGCATATCAACGCGCTGCGCAGGTTGACCCACGCAATGAATACGCTCTCAAGCAGCTTGGCGTCGTAGCATTCGGCAAGGGCCGTTATGATGAAGCGCGCCAGTATTTTGATCGCTATTTTGCGATTTATAATCCTTCTGCGGGCATTACTGACCCAGAGATTGCGCATTACTATCGCGCGCAACTTTATAAGCAGCAGAACATGACTGCACAGGAGCAGGCAGAGTACCAAGCATTGGTGCGTGGCCAGCAGGCTCGCCCCAATACCGCACTTGATGCACAAACACGCTATTACATTGCGCTCATGCGCCTCGGCCAGCATGCAGAATCCAAGCGCGGCTTTGAAGCATTGCTCGCACAGCACCCTGACAATAAGGGCATCTTGGGCGACTACATGGTGGTGCTGATTGAGTTTAAATATTTTGATGACGCGACACGCATCGCTAACCAGTACGACAAGAATTCACCTTATTATGGTAAGTCACAAGCCATTATGGGTCGTGCAGGTGATGTGAGCAGCATCGAGCGCCTGAGCGGTGGCCGTGAAATGAAAATCAGCTTCGCGCAACCTATCGAAGGTAACGCGCCACTGAAAGGTACCGACCATGCGTGGATCGAAAAGACCGACGCTGCGTATGACTCCGTAACCATTTCCGCTAAGCCAGGCTATGTCGTGCGTTTTGTACCAACGACAGCCACAGAATTCGCCGTTGTACCCGCACAGGCACAAACCCTTACCCCACAGGCTGAGTTTGATCGCCAGCAGGATCTGCGCTTGCAGATGCTCTATGCACGTATCGAGCAAGAAACGGGTCGTACGGACTTGGCTCGCCAACGCTTAGCAGCGCTGCAGAATTACTATCCAAAAGATCCACAAGTATTGACCTATGCTGCGAATATGGAAACGGCTGCAGGTAACTCCATCAAAGCAATCGAGTTGTTGCAGCAAGTGCAAACCGTGCAACCTGACAACGAGGATGTTGCGCGCATGGTGATGGACCTGCGTAAACAAACGCAAACCAACTTCGTGAAGCTAGACCATGAATATCGTAGCTTCGGTGACAATGACGAGCAGATCACGACCTTGTCGGGTGCTGCACGTGTGAGCGACCGCACGGAAGTTGGGCTAAACCTTAAAAACAATGCGATGGATACTTTCCAGATTCGCCGCGCTGTGGATGGCTTACCAGCAAATTACGAGACCAGCCGCCAGCAGGGTGAAGTCTATCTCGCACAATATTTCGATGATAGTGGCCGTTTACAAGTGTCGGGCTTTGCCAACAATGATACGGGTGGCGCTGGCTTGTACTATGCATTTAACAACCCACTTGGTGGCCGCAGCGAATTGATTGGTGAATACCACCGCCCTTACTGGGATTTCGTGGAAGCCGTCTATGAGCATGCGAACCGCGACCGCATTGGTTTGCGTCACAGCGCCTCCATCAACCCAACCTTATCGTTCGGTCTTGAGACATCACTCAACAACTACAACATCAAAGATACGGATGATGTAGCGAGAACGGGCTTGATTCGCGCGTCTCTTACCCAGCGTGTTAACGAGTCGCCATTCGTTGCAATCGGTTATGGATTCGATGGTGAATACCTGACCGAAGATCGCCCTCAACGCAGAGCGGCAAGCGGCGATGTTTACTACCCACTGCCACTGCGCTCACGCGAGGTGCATTTCCTTTCGGGTATCGTCAGTGGCGACATCACGCCTACCACCCATGGCTTGTTGCAAGCAGGTTATGCGTATGACCGCTTAGGCGCAGGTGGCCCTGTGGTTGAAGGCCGCGTGACACAAGATTTGACCGAGACGGTGGAAGCAGGCGTTCGTGCCCGCTACGGCGTTGAATCAAACAACTCCAACAACAATGCGACCAATGTCGGCGCGCATTTACAATATAAATTCTAAGAAGAAGGATTCGCATCATGCAACGCAATCATCGTAAAGTTTTAGGACTCAGAGTCTCGGCAATTATCGAGACGATTTTGATGTTGGTGATTCTCGCCGTGCTCGATGTGGCGCTGTTTAGCGGCGACCGCTTCTTTGACGTGAACCCTCACCCATTCTGGATTGTGGTGCTACTGATCGGCGTGCAATACGGCACGAATGAGGCGCTATTTGCGGCAGGTTTGTCTACGCTGTTTTACCTATTCGGCAATATGCCAGAACAGCCAGCAGGCATTGAGCGTTATGATTTCCTCTACAATATCCTCATCAACCCAATCTTGTGGTTTATGGTGGGCTGGATTATCGGCGAATTGCGCCAACGCCATATTCGTGAGCGCAACAGCCTGATGCGCGAGCTCGAAGAATCAAGCTCACGCGAAGAGCTGATTTCGGATTCGTATAAATTTGTGAAGGGCCGCAAGGAAGCGCTTGAAGTACAAGTTGCTGGCCAACTTACCTCGAGCATTGAGGCGTATCGTGCCGCTAAGGCTGTTGAAACACTCGACCCTAAAGCAGTGATGCAGGGCGTTGAGCGTTTGGTGAAGTCGGTGCTTGGGCCACAGAAGTTCTCGCTTTATATTTTCCACGACAACAAACTCTCAGCAACGATTTTGCATGGCTGGCACACCACCGATACATATGCGCAGGAAATTGACTCTTACAGCCCGCTATACCAAGCGGTGGTCGCACAGCAGCAAACGCTTATTGTTGCTAACGAAGAGCATGAACAGATTCTGGGTGGCCAAGGCATCATGGCGGGCCCCGTGTATGACCCAGACAGCAAGCGCGTCGTGGGTATGCTCAAAGTAGAGCAGATGGATTTCGTGACGATGAGCCTTAACACCGTCGAGACCTTCCGCGCCCTGTGCGAGTGGATCGGTACGGCACTCATCAACGCACGCAACTACCAGACCGTGAAGTCTGATGCGATGGTGAACCCTGAGCGCAATATGCTCACCTACAACTATTTCAAACGCCAAAGCGATTATCTGGCGAAGTTGGCGAAACGTGTCGGCTTTGATTTGTCGATGCTGGTGATCAAGCTGAACAACGCACAATCGCTGGATGATGGCCAACGCATTACGATTGCTCGTCAGATTGGTGAGTCGGTGCGCGGCGCATTACGTAACGTTGACCTTGCTTTCGACTACCAAACCGATGGTGAGGAATATTCGATTTTGCTGCCTTCAGCTAAGCAAGCTGGTGCTAATATCGTACGCGACAAGATCGCCAAGGATATGGAGCGCCACCTCAAAGCGCATGGCGACGTGACCTTCAGCTATATCGTACAGGTGATTCATGAAGCCGCATAACCCCGCACCCATTGATTATACGCAGTATGTCGAGGATGTGCTCCGCGAGGAGGATGTGCACGACCTGAATACCATCGATAGCGCTACCGCGACGAATGGCCTGTTTATCGGTCTGGCGCTGGTGCTGACACTCATTCATGCCTTCAATCTCTACCTCTTGCTGGGCATCAAGATGTGGCCGATGATTCCTATCATCCTGCATATTGCAGTGAGCTGCGTAACGGCGATGATTACCTATGCGCAATACCGCAAGGGTATGGATGTGCAGCATCTTGCTATCCTTTCTATCGTTAGCTTCATGACAGGTATTTTTGGTACGGCGGGTGCATTGTTTGGCTATATCTGCTTCGTGATATTGAGCCAGAAACGCCAGCCATTTAAAGAATGGTATGAGAGTATCTTCCCTACCGATAACCCTACCGAGCCACAAAAAATCTACGACGATATCCTCGAAGGTATCGACGAGAATCCGCAATATTATGGTGTAATGCCATTCCTCGATGTGATGCGCTTAGGTTCAGAAGATCAGAAACGCCGTGCGCTAGCGAAAATGACGTCGCGTTTCCACCCTCGCTTGTCGCCTGCCTTCAAAGCGGCACTTAAAGACCCAAGCAATACGATTCGCGTACAAGCCGCTACTGCCGTTGCAAAAATCGAGAAAGATTTCATGCGCAAGCTGGAACGTATCGAACTGGCGCGTGCGAAAGAGCCGAAGAATCCGTACCTCACCATGGCACTTGCCAAGTTCTTCGATGATTATGCGTTCACGGGCATTCTTGACCCTGAACTCGAAAAGAACAACCGCACGCGTGCCATTGAAACCTACAAGGCATTCCTACAACAAGATCCCAACAATGCAGAAGCATGGGTGGCAATTGGCCGCCTGCTCCACCGCAACAAGCAGTGGGAAGAAGCGTCGGAATGGTTCCGCCATGCGGTTGATCGCGGCTGGAATGTGAAGAACATGATGCTGTGGCACTTTGAGTGCTTGTTCCGTCTAGGCAATTTCCGTGAATTGCGCCGGACGATTCTAGAACATGGTCGCGGGATTGTCGCACAAGAGGATTTACCACGTGATGTGCGCGACGCAGTGAATTTATGGATGCAAGTAGCGTAAAAAGGAATGAGTAGCATGAAAGCGGTTGGCCAAAAAGCGGATGTGTGTTTGATACTCGAAGGAACGTACCCTTACGTTACGGGCGGCGTTTCTGGCTGGGCGCATAGCCTTATTCAAGAGCAAAGCCATTTGAGCTTTCACCTGCTTGCTATTGTGCCGCGTGAGGCCGAACTGGAACTGAAATACGACCTGCCTAATAACGTGATTGGCCTGACAACGATTACGCTCAACGACCTTCCTAAAGGGTCGGACATCAATGCGCTTTCTGCTCGTCGCATTCACCAAGCACTGCGTGAGCCACTTGCGAACCTTACAGGTGAGCGCCCCATGGAATTGCGCGAGCTTAAAACCATCATCGATGTGTTGGGTTCTATTCGCGCACCACTTGGCACCGAGATTTTGCTCGATCGTGAAGAGGCGTGGAAACAACTCGTTGACCTTTACGAAGCAGGTTTCACCGACCACTCGTTCCTTGACTACTTCTGGTCCTATCGCGCGATTGTTGGTGGCTTGTACTCCATCTTGCTTGCGCCATTGCCACAAGCAGATATCTACCATGCCATGTCGACGGGCTATGCAGGCTTGATGGCGGCGCGCGCGAAGCTTGAAACGAATAAGCCCGTGTTCGTAACCGAGCATGGCATTTACACGAATGAACGTCGCATCGAGGTCACGGCAGCAGACTGGTTGGAAGCAACATCCTCGAAGGCGCTGACGATTGAGAAACCACGCCGCGACTTGCGCGATATGTGGATTGATTCGATCAACAACTTCTCGCATGTATGCTACCAAGCGTGCGATGCGATTATTACCCTCTTCAAAGGCAACCAGAAGCCGCAAATTGAAGATGGTGCAGACCCAGCAAAGATGATGATCATTCCGAACGGCGTAGATATTCGCCGTTTTTCAAGCCTTGGCCATCGCCGCCAAGCGACACCAACCATTGGCTTGATTGGCCGCGTCGTACCTATCAAAGACATTAAAACCTATATTCGTGCCGTAGGTCTGGCGAAGCAATACGCGCCTGATATTCGTGCTTATGTGGTTGGACCAACCGACGAGGATGAGGATTACTTCACCGAGTGCCAAAACCTAGTGCAGCTTTTGGGCTTGGATAATAACATTGTCTTCACTGGCCAATCGAAGGTGGACGACTACATCCCGAATATCGATATTCTCGTACTCACCAGTATTTCGGAAGCACAACCGCTCGTGATACTTGAGGCGGGCGCTGCTGGCGTTCCAATCGTTGCCACCGACGTAGGCGCGTGCCGTGAATTGATTGAAGGCGTGAGTGAAGAGGATCCGCATCTCGGTGCGGGCGGCATTGTCACACCGCTTGCCTCACCTGCATCAACGGCAGAAGCCATTTACACGCTCCTTTCGGATAATGCGCGCTACGAAGCAGCAAGTAAGGCGATTCGTACCCGCATGGAGCAGTATTATAATCAGGCCATCCAACATCAGGCCTATCGTAACTTATACGCCCAGTATTTAAGGAGAGCGTAATGGCTGGTATTGGCTTCGAACTAAATAAACTTGCGCGCCGTGACGACCTTCTGGGCGTTGCTGGTGCTTATATCCATTCGGCATTCGCAATCGCTGGCCCATGGCTCTTCACCGTTGTGGCGCTCGCATTTACCACCTATTTTTATGGCGGCTCCGCAGACATGGAGTTCATGAATTTCCGTGGCGTGATTGTTTATAACTTCTCCTTCTCGCTCGCATTATCGGCGCCTGTTTACATGATCATGACGCGCTATCTGGCCGACCAGATTCACGTACGCAACGTAACGACGACTCCAACGGTTATGCTTGAGAGCATGATCTTAGTGTTTGCGTTTAACCTGCCCGTCGCACTGTTTTTCTACGTGTACTACTTTGATATGGACCTGAGCCTGCGCCTTGCTGGTTTCTCCAACATGTTCTTGATTGCAGGCGTATGGTTGCTTTCGGTTTACCTTACTGCACTCAAAGACTTCTCGGCAGTGACGCGCGCTTACCTGATTGGTATGGCAGTTGCCGTACTGTGCGCACGCTTCCTGTGCGAGCAGACAGCAGCAGGCTTAGTAGCAGGCTATAACGTAGGCTTGGCCGTGATCGTGTTCTTGTTAGCGGGTCGTATCTTTGCTGAATACCCTTACAAGCTCACCACTGAGTTTGCCCTAAAGCCGTTCTGGAGCAAGTATTGGGAGCTCGCTGTTGGCGGTTTCTTCTACAACATGGCGCTCTGGATCGATAAATGGATTATGTGGTATGCGCCAGAAGCTACCGAGCTTCCTACCCGCATGCGCTTCTACCCCGATTATGACAGCGCGATGTTCATGGCAGCAATGACCATTCTACCATCACTCGCCCTGTTCGTATTCTCAGTAGAGACCGCGTTCTTCAATCACTACCGCAAATTCTACGGTAACATTCTGGCCCATGCTTCGATGCGTCGTATCTTGAGCTTCCACAGCAAAATCACCGAAAGCATCTTGGAAGGTGGCCGTAATACGATGTTGCTGCAAGGTTCGATTGCATTGCTGGTGATTCTGCTTGCCCCACAAATTTTCGACGCGATTGGCATGTTCTTCATGCAGCTCGCTATCTTCCGCTTGGGCGTACTTGGTTCGTTCTTCCAAGTATTGTTACTGTTCGCGACCATCATTCTCGCGTACTTCGATTGCCGCCGTAACAACATGTGGGTGTTCATTTTCTACTTCGTGAGCAATACGCTGCTGACTTTAGTATTCATGCAAATGGGCTATGAATATTATGGCTACGGATTCTTCCTGGCTTCAGCACTGACCTTTATGCTCGCGGCAACCCTGCTCTTCAGTCACGTACGTAAGCTGCCGTACCATGCCTTCATCACCAACAACAACTCGGTGAAGCTGCCGAAGTTGCGTACAGGTGCGGATGAAGAATATGGCGTTGTACGCGGTGAATTCGCGATGGGCGTTGATCGCCAGCACGTGAAGGAAACCAAGGAATAAGCCAGTTGCGTGGCGCGCGGTTGGGGGCTGTGAGCAACAGGGGCTATCCCCTTCACATCCCGTAACATTCTGTAATGATATTTTTACTTTACAAATCTGCAATCTCTCTATAATTGGACACAGCCGCAAATCCCATGGCGTGTAGAGATCCCTAGAGGGGGAAGGTGAGAAAGCCCAACCCAGCAAGGTGACCTTGGCACTGCTGTCATAAATCCGTCGCAAGGTTTGCTGGTGCGTTTTGGTTAACGTACTAATGAGGGTTTATGACATGCGCAATTACGCAACGACTGATTCTGCTGTAAAGTCCTTACAGCCCGAGCATCCTGTAGTTATCTATCGTGCCCATGCACTTAAGCGTGCCGTGGAATCGTTTACGCGTGGCTTCAAAGGCCGCGTGATGTACGCAGTGAAAACCAATCCTGACGAGCATGTATTGCGCGACCTATGGGCGAATGGCATTCGCACGTTCGACGTTGCGTCGCTCCATGAAGTAGCGATGGTGCGTGGCCTTCTCCCCGACGCGGAACTATTCTTCATGCACACGGTGAAGTCGCGCCAAGCAATTCGCGATGCGTATGCGAAATATGGCGTGCGCAACTTCTCGCTCGATAGCGAAGAAGAGCTGGCGAAGATTCTGCAAGAAACGGGCAATGCTACCGATCTCGGCCTGCATGTGCGTATTGCTATTCCTAACACCCATGCGGAATTGACCCTCTCGGACAAATTCGGCGCGATGACGGATAAAGCACCTGCGCTGCTGCAAGCTGTACGTGCCGTGGCGAAACATGCAGGCGTATGCTTCCATGTGGGTTCACAGTGCATGCACCCTGACGCGTATCGCATGGCGATTCAGATGGCGAAAAAGGTGGTGAAAGTTTCGGGCGTGAAAATCGACTCGTTCGACGTGGGCGGCGGTTTTCCTTCCATGTACCCAGGCATGAACCCGCCTGATATGGCGAGCTTCTTCCGCGCGATTCATGACAATACGCGTGATCTCGTAAAACAACATGGTTGCGAATTGCTCGCTGAACCTGGTCGTGCCCTCGTGGCGGAATCCGGTGCGGTAGTGGTGCGTGTGGAAATGCGCAAAGGCGACTTCCTCTACCTCAATGACGGCACCTATGGTTCGCTGTTTGATGCAGGCGCACCGAAGTTCATCTTCCCTGCGCGCGTGTTGCGCGCAGACGTGTCGAATGACCTGCGCCCATTCAGCTTCTATGGCCCGACCTGCGACTCGATGGACTTCATGAAAGGCCCCTTCTACCTGCCTGAGGACGTACGCGAAGGCGACTATCTCGAGATTGGCCAGTTGGGTGCTTATGGTCGTACCATGGCAACGCGCTTTAACGGTTTTTCTATCAGCAATCAGGTGATTGCGGTGAAAGATGAGCCGCTCATGAGCATGTACCGCCCTGACCGCTTGTTGCAGCCTGAATATGAGGTTGCATACAACGTCGCTTCGGCGTAAATAACCCCCACATTTTTGATACCACGGAATTCCGCGAAGGAGAGCGCTATGACTGCACAACCGAAAGCTAAATCAAACGCAAAGGCACAATTGCTCAGCAAGACTGTCGAGCATATCGACATCACCACGTTCGATGCGCGCCCTATCATCGACCAGATGAGCAATATGAGCTTCACCAGCCGCGACCTAGCGCGCGCCACCAGCATCTATAACCAGATGCTTGCTGACAAGGATTGCAGCATCATCCTCACGCTTGCTGGCTCGACCAGCGCGGGTGGTTGCATGAAGCTTTATGCTGACATGATCCGCTTCAACATGGTGGACGCGATTGTAGCAACGGGCGCGAGCATCGTGGATATGGACTTCTTCGAAGCACTTGGCTTCAAGCACTATCATGGCAGCGCGGCGGGACAAGACGACAAGTTCCTGCGCGACCTCTACATCGACCGCATCTATGATACCTACATCGATGAGGAAGAGCTGCAAGCATGCGACCACACCATTTTGGAAATCGCTAACAAGCTTGAGCCACGCGGCTACAGCTCACGCGAATTCATTTCGGAAATGGGCAAATGGCTCGCTGCAGGCAACGCAAAGAAAAAAGACTCGCTGGTGCAGCTTGCTTACGAGCATAACGTGCCTATCTTCTGCCCTGCATTTGTCGATAGCTCGGCAGGTTTCGGTTTGGTGAAGCACCAAGTCGATAACCCAAAGAAGCACATGATGCTGGATGCAATCGCCGACTTCCGCGAACTCACCGACATTAAAATCAAAGCGGGCAAGACTGGCCTTCTCATGATTGGTGGTGGCGTGCCTAAGAACTTCACGCAAGACACCGTGGTGTGCGCCGAAATTCTTGGCGAGGAAGCAGACATGCACGCTTACGCCGTACAAATCACCGTGGCGGACGTACGCGATGGTGCATGCTCAAGCTCGACGCTGAAAGAAGCCTGCTCATGGGGCAAGGTCGATACGGCGTTGGAGCAGATGGTATTCGCAGAAGCAGGCTCGGTATTGCCACTGCTGGCTTCGGACGCCTATCACCGTGGTCACTGGAAGAGCCGCAAGAAACGCGAATTCGCAAAGCTGTTCTCGGCATAAACAGAAAAGGCACCGAAAGGTGCCTTTTCTTTTTACCTAATAATCATCACCCCGTCATCATTCACTACGCGCGGACTTATTTCAAGCTTCTGCAAGGGAGCATTGCCTAGCTCAAACATATTTTCCTGCTGCCTGCTAGCTGCATAAGAAGCAACCATATTTTGTAAAATATCAGCATCCAGAACCTGTGAGTTAATAAAGTTTTCCCCGTGTTCATTCCGATTTGCAGGATTTTGATGCCATACGTTGCCGCGAGCCGCTTGTGAGAAGAAGGAGCTTTCTTCATAATAAGAAAGCGCTTCTCTTTGCTCAGGGCTTAATCTCGCAAACCCTTCTTCAGCAGCCTGATGGCGCTGTTCAGGGGTAAGATTGTAATATTCTTCCATGTTCAAAGTCGTGCCGTCTGGGCCGTTATATTGTCCGGTCACACCATCTCTCCTTCAATAGGTTATGGCTAGACTATAACCAGTAAATCTTAAAAAAAAATGAAGATTTAGTGATGATGGGGTTAACCGCATGAGAACTATACGATTTTACTCTCATCAATGACTAGCAGCGGCTTACGGCGGCTGAGAAGCAGGTAGAATGTTGGCACGATAAAGAGGGTGAAGAGCGTACCAATCGTCATACCGCCCACAATCACCCAGCCAATCGCTTGGCGGGCTTCGGCACCAGCACCGCTTGCAATGGCGAGCGGCAGTGCACCCAGTACCGTTGCAGCCGTGGTCATGAGGATTGGCCGCATACGAATAGAGCAGGATTCGATAATCGCTTCGATTTTGCTAAGCCCGCGCCTGTCTTGTAATTGGTTGGCGAACTCCACAATCATGATGCCGTGTTTGGAGATAAGGCCCATGAGCGCCACGAGACCAATCTGCGAGTAAACGTTAAGCGTGCCACCCGTGAGGTTCATGGCAAGCAGCGCACCCGCCATGGCGAGTGGAACGGTAAGCAGGATGATGACGGGGTCGCGGAAGCTTTCGAACTGCGCGGCGAGTACAAGGTAAATGAAGGCCAGTGCAAGACCAAACAACATGCCCATGCTGGCGCTGGATTCGCGGAACTCACGGCTTTGGCCGCCCACGTCGGTCTGCACGTCGGTTGCGACTTCACGCGTGGTGGCTTCCATGAATTCGAGCGCTTGGCCAAGCCCGTAGTCTGGGGCTAGGTTGGCCGTAATCGTAGCCGCACGTAGTTTGTTGAAGTGGTTGAGCTCGCGCGGTGCAACGGTTTCTTGCAAGCTTACGATATTGCTGAGCGGCACCATTTCCCCTTCGCGTCCGCGCACATAAATGGCCGTGAGGTCGGTTGGGGTGCGGCGCTTATCGTCCTCGATTTTAACGAGTACGTCATATTGCTCCGACCCACGCTTAAAGCGCGTAACTTGTCGCCCGCCCAACATGGTTTCTAGGCTGCGGCCCACATCGCTTACCCCAATGCCCATGGTGGCGAGCTTGTCTCGGTCCATGGTTACACGGATTTCTGGTTTGTTCAGTTTCAGGTCCGAATCGGGCGCTTGGAAATTTGGATTGGCCATCATTTTGGCCATGACGCCATTGACGATTTTATCGAGTGCTTCGTAGCTATCCGTCGTTTGGATAACGAACTCCACGGGCTGGCTGCGTGCACCTTGACCGAGCGATGCGGGGTTGATGGCAAAGTTCAGTGTTCCCGGGATACCAAAAAGCTGCGGCGAAATTTCACCAATAATATCGAGCGAGGAACGATGACGCTCCTCCCATGGGGTGAGGCCTAATACCGTGAAGGTCTGGGTAACGAATGGGAAACCCACTGCAATAAAGTTCCAATTCGCTTCAGGAACAGATTGGAGGATTTTCTCCATCTGCTTGGCGTAATCGTCGGAATACCAGATGGTCGAACCTTCAGGCGAAATGCCCACACCAAATATAACGCCACGATCTTCGGTAGGTGAAAGTTGTGATTGTAAGTTGCCCATCAGGAAATAGGCGCCGACGAACGTGACCGCCGCAAGTACTAACATACGCGGGCGGAAGCGTAGCGATGCAGTAAGCAGCGCTTTATAGCTGCGCTCAAGCGCTACAATCCAGCCTTCGATTTTTTTGCTCCATTTAGGTGCATTGTGCTGGGGCTTCAGCAGGCGCGAACACATCATGGGCGAGAGCGTTAGTGCTGTCAGACCCGAAATAATCACCGCACCTGCCAAGGTAATCGCGAATTCAACGAAGAGCTGCCCCGTGCGGCCAGGGGTAAGTGAAACGGGCACGAATACGGTTGCAAGCGTTAAGGTCATGGCGACGACAGCGAAACCAATCTCGCGCATACCTTTCACGGCAGCATGAAACGCATCCATGCCCTCTTCGATGTGGCGGTAGATATTTTCAAGCACGACGATGGCATCGTCCACCACCAGACCAATCGCGATCACCATCGCGAGCAGCGTCAGCGTATTGATTGAGAAGCCCAGCGTGTACATGATAAAAAGCGTGCCAATCAGCGAGATAGGGATCGTAACAAGCGGGATAAGGGTTGCGCGCATGGTGCGCAGGAAGAAGAAGATGGTCAGTACGACGAGTAGCACTGCCTCGATAATCGTTTTGAAAACGTTTTTAATCGATTGGTCGATGAATACGGACGAGTCGTAGGCGATGCTGAGCGTCATGCCCTCTGGAAGATTCTTTTGGATGCGCGGCAGCTCTTTGCGAATCGCGGATGAAATTTCAAGCGGGTTAGCAATGGATTGCTTCACAACACCAAGCGCAATGGAGGGTTTGCTATTAAAGCGTGCGATGGAGCGCTCTTCCTCGGGTCCATAGGCAACGCGAGCGACGTCTTTCATGCGCACCAAGTGTCCTGCTTCGGTTTCGCGCAAGATCACGTCACCAAACTGTTCGGGCGTGTTGAGGTCGGTTTGTGAGACCACGGTGAATTCGCGCTGGGTGGATTCAATTCTTCCTGCGGGAATTTCTACGTTCTGCGTACGCAGTGCGTTCTCAACGTCTTGGGTGGTGAGGTTGTAACCTGCTAAACGCTCACGATCGACCCAGATACGCATGGAATAGCGGCGCTCGGCAAATAAGCGAACGTTTGCAACGCCTGGAAGGGTCTGCACACGGTCTTGCACGATGAGGTCCGCCGCCTCAGAAATATCGAGCGGACTATGGGTGTCGCTGTTTAGCGCCATCCAGATGATGGGTTGCGCGTCGGCTTCGACTTTGGCAACGATGGGTTCATCGACTTCCTCGGGCAGCAGGTCACGCGCACGGGCAACGCGGTCACGCACGTCAGATGCGGCAGCGTCCGCTTCGCGGCTGAGGCGGAACTGCACAGTGATTTGTGATTGCTCAGAGCGTGAAATGGATTTGATGAAGTCGATTCCCTCAATACCAGAGAGAGAATCCTCAAGCGGTTTGGTCACTTGCGATTCGATGATCTTTGCCGATGCACCCAAATAGTTCGTTTCAACCGTGACAACGGGCACGTCGATATTCGGATATTCGCGAATGGTCAGTCGGTCATAGCTCACAACCCCAAGCAGGATGATGATAAAGTTCACCACCATTGAGAAGACTGGACGCTGGATACATATTTCCGAAATTTTCACGCATTATTCCTTTTTAGGAGCGGCGGCAGCATCTGCTGGCGCTTGGTCTGTGCGGCGAACAGGTGCACCCTCGCGCAGCTTGATCTGCCCACTGGTAACAATTGCATCCCCCGCCGATAGACCTTCGGTAATCTCCACCTGCCCGCCTTTGCGAATACCAAGCGTCACAGGTACTAATGTTACCGTGTTATCTTCTTTGATTTTGAAAACGAACTTGTCATTACCCTGCGGCACGATAGCGTTCTCAGGAATCAACAAGGCGCTTTCCTTTTTCTCTACAAGCAACGACACACGCGCAAAGAAGCCTGGCTTCAGAAGATAGTCGGGGTTCGCGATCGTCGCGCGAAGCGCAACGGCACGACCATTCACATCAATCTGCGGGTCGATGGCGAATACATCCCCCGCAAAGGTTCTGCCGGGGACTGCTTCAACGGTGATATCAATCGTTTGGCCTGCTTTAAGCTGGCGCGATTGGTTCTCAGGAATATTGAAATCCACTTTCATAGGATCGTAACTGACGAAGTTAGCAAGGTCTTGGCCAACACTTACGAAATCCCCTGGGCTGATATTGCGCAGACCAACCGTTCCATCAAACGGTGCGGCGATGGTTGCATAATCAAGACGCGTGCGCGCAAGGTCGTAATTGGCCTGCGCAACACCGAGGTTGGCTTGCGCTTCATCAAAGCGCTGGCGTGTTGATGCACCAGTTTTGGAAAGTTTCTGGAAGCGTTCAAAGTTCAGCTTAGCAAGCTGTAGATTTGCCGATGCCTGCTTTACTTCTGCATTATAAACGCGGTCATCTATCTTAAAGAGTGGCGTGCCTTTTTTCAGCAACGCACCTTCGGTAAATAAAATGTCGGTGATGCGGCCCGCCAACTCAGGGCGCAGCGTTACGGATTCATTGGCACGCAAGGTGCCTACGCTTTCAATCGTTACATCCAGAGGTTGGGGAACGACATCATAGGCCTCGACCGCCATGGCGAACCCGCCCTGCTGCTGCGCAGGCGTCATGAAGTATCCGTAACCCCAATAGGCGCCATAGGCTAACGCGCCAATGCCCACTAAAAGAATGAGCTTATTCCGTACCATCCGTCTGCTCCTTGTTTTTAGCTATTTAGTAGGTAATTCCTAGCTTTGCCAAGCCGCAAATCGCTTAAAACATGCTGTTTCCTGATTGATACAGGCAGTGTGGCAAAACCCCACCCAATCCTCACTATTCAACTTATGCTTGCATTCAGGTACGATTCTTACCATCGTACGTTTCCATGAAGCCACTTATCCTAATCGTCGAAGATGAAGCCACCCAGCGCCTTGCGCTGAACAATTTATGCGGGCATCTGGGCTTTGAAGCCGTAGAAGCTCGTAACGGGCAGGAAGCGCTCGCCCTGCTGAAGGACGATGCCAACCAACAAGTATCGCTTGTCTTAACCGACCTCAACATGCCGATAATGGACGGTAAAGCCCTTATCACCGCCACTAAAGAGTTGCGCCCTAGCTTGCCAATGATTGTGGTAACCGCGAGCAGTGATATTGGAGATGCCGTAGAATGTGTACGCATGGGGGCCTATGACTTTATTACCAAGCCCATCAGCGCTGAGCGTTTGCATATCTCAATTCAGCACGCATTACGTACGACAGCTTTAAGTGCCGAGGTATCACGCCTGACACGCGAAACCTCCGGCGCGTTTCGATTTGAAGACTTGATAGGTTGTGCAGGTGGGCTGAAATCATCGATTGCTACTGGCCGTAAGATTGCCACCTCCGACCTGCCCGTATTAATCACAGGTGAAAGCGGCGTGGGTAAAGAAGCATTTGCACGCGCCATTCATGGCGAGAGTAAGCGTGCAGGTAAGCCATTCATTGCGATTAACTGCGGCGCTATTCCTGCAAACCTCGCCGAAAGCGTATTGTTCGGCCATGAGAAAGGTGCGTTTACTGGCGCCGTTGCAAAAGCGATTGGTAAGTTTCGTGAGGCTCAGGGCGGCACGTTATTTCTAGATGAAATCGGTGAATTGCCGCATGACACGCAGGTTAAGCTGCTGCGTGCGCTTCAATCCAAAGAGATTGAGCCTGTAGGTGCGGGCAAGCCCGTTGCGGTCGATGTGCGGATTATTTCGGCCACACACCGTGATTTGACGGCCTATATTAAGGAAGGCCGCTTCCGTGAGGATTTATTCTATCGCTTGAATGTATTGCCGCTACATTTACCCGCACTTCGTGAACGAAAGGATGATATTCTCCCCCTCGCCCATTATTTTGCTGAGCGCCTGATGGCACGCGAGGGTATTCCCCACCGTACGTTAGACGCTGATGCCGAGAAGCTGCTTACGGATCACGAGTGGCCAGGCAACGTGCGCGAACTGGAGAACTGTATTTCGCGCACGCTATTACTATGTAGCGGCACGGCGATTAGCCGCGATGAGTTGGAGGGCTTCCTCACCCCAACAAACGATGGTTCCGTTACCCTCGCTGAGCATATGATTTCTCTTTTACGTGTGGATGGTTCGCGCAAAACCATGCAAGAAATTGAAGATGAAGTGATTGCGCATACGCTCACCTATTACGGCGACTCCGTTCCCAAAGCCGCAGCTACACTTGAAGTCGGGCAATCGACCCTTTATCGCAAGCTAAGCGACAAGAAAACCGCCTAGCTGGCATGCTGCACTGCACACCAATCTGCGCATTATCTACTAGCCAAACCCATGGTCGCTGATTATGGTGCGCCCACTCAATTTCTAACCTTTTCTTATGAGCAACAGGAAGTTACGCGATTATGGCTGGTGCAGACGTTCAGGAATTTAAGGTATTTGGCTTAAAAATGTGGCAGCAGGTGGTGATCGGCCTTGCGCTGGGTATCATCACTGGCTTTGCGCTGGGCGAAGATGCGGCTCCTTTCAAAACCATGGGTACAATCTTTATCGACCTCATTAAAATGGTGGTTGTTCCCCTGATTTTTCTAGCTCTCGTCTCTGGCATTACCAGCATGGGCGATGGCGCGAACTTCAAACGCGTTGGCCTCAAAGGTCTTGGCGCCTATCTCGCGACAGCCCTCTTTGCGGTAATCATTGGTCTGTCTGCTGGTATTTTGTTTGAGCCTGGTAAAGGCCTGCACGTCAACATCGAAGAATTCGCTGGCAGCGTGCCTGCGGCGGCTGAAGCGCCACCACCAACGGTTCTCGATTTCCTGCTTCATCTGATTCCTACCAACATCTTTGAATCATTTGCTGAAGGCCATTTACTCCAAGTCATCGTGTTCTCGGTATTGTTTGGCGTTGTCATGAATATGATGGGTGAGAAAGCAGCACGTCCGCGTGAAATCATTCATGATTTTGCACAAGTTATTTTCAAGATGATTGAGTATATCGTGCGCCTTGCGCCGCTCGCCGTGTTTGGTTTTATGGCATGGTCGGTTGGCACACAAGGGATGGAGATTGTGAAAATCCTCATTAACCTCGTGGTAGCAGTTCTGGCTGCTTGCGCATTCCAGTACACGCTGTTTGGAGTGCTGATTTTGGTGTTTACGCGCCTCAACCCTATTTATTTCTACAAGAAACTGGCTGCGACACAGCTCATGGCGTTTTCGACTTCCAGCTCGAAGGCTACCCTTACTACTGCTATGCGTGAAGTGCAGACCAAGCTCGGCGTTTCTGAGCAGAGCGCGCATTTCTTGCTGCCGCTTGGTGCCTGCATCAACATGGACGGCACAGCGATTTACCTTGGCATTTGCGCTCTGTTCTTTGCGCAGCTGTTTGGCGTAGATTTGACGATGGCGGATTATGCGGTGTTACTACTCACCTGTACGCTTGGCTCCATCGGCGCGGCAGGTATCCCCTCTGGCTCGATTATTTTTATGGGCATGGTGCTGCACTCTGTTGGCCTACCGATTGAAGGTATCGGTCTGCTCTTGGGTGTTGACCGCGTGCTCGACATGGTGCGTACCACCATTAACATTACGGGCGATTGTGCGATTACAATGATGGTGGACCACACCGAAGGTACGCTCAACGAATCCGTCTATTACAAGAAAGATTAATCTGTGCTTGATATCCTGTTTCTTGAACATCCTCTGTGGATGTGGGGCGCGTTCTTTGTTCTGATATCCTTACTACTTGCATTTGACCTTGGCGTACTTAATCGCAAGCAACGCGTGCTGAGCGTTGGTCAGGCGTTAAAGCTCAGCTTGTTCTACGTCATACTTGGCCTGTCCTTCTCGCTTTGGGTATTTGAGAATCTCGGTCAACAAGCGGGCTATGAATATCTTAGTGGCTATCTCATCGAGAAAACACTGAGCCTTGATAATATTTTCGTGTTCGTGCTGATTTTTACCCATTTCCAAGTGCCGCAAGAATACCAACATCGCGTATTGTTCTGGGGTATTTTGGGGGCGATCATTCTGCGTGGTGCATTTATTGTAACGGGCACTCAGCTCATCGCGCAATTCGACTGGATGATGTATCTGCTTGGCGCATTCTTGGTTTACACGGGCATTAAAATGCTGCTCGCGGCAGAAGAAACACCTGACATCGAGAATAATAAGATGATCCGCTACCTCAATAAGCGGTTTCGCGTTACATCACATTATGAAGGTAACCGCTTCTTTGTCCGCAAAGATGGCGTGCTATGGTTCACGCCACTCTTTTTAGTACTCATCGTCATTGATGTGGCGGACGTGGTCTTTGCCGTAGACTCCATTCCAGCAATCTTTGCCATTACACAAGATACCTTCGTGGTATTCACTAGCAACATCTTTGCTATTTTAGGTCTGCGTGCCCTTTACTTTGCACTAGCAGCGATGATGCATCGCTTCGAATATCTGAAATACGGTTTGTCGCTAGTACTGGTATTTATCGGCGGTAAGATGCTGGTGAATCACCATGTTGAATACAAGCTGATCGAAGTGGAATATTCGCTACTCTTTACCGTGGTGGTGATTGCGCTATCGGTCATTTTCTCGTTGTTCAAAACACGCAATCCTAATAAGTAATCGCTATGCAATTCCCTATTCGCTTTCTCGACAAAGTTCCGAAGTTCGATTTCATCGGCAATCGTTGGTATGGACTCATGTTCACGATTATCGGCATGCTGGTAACGGCTGGTTCGCTTTACACGCAGGGTCTGAATTTTGGCATCGATTTTACGGGCGGCGTGGTGATGGAAATTCGCACCGAACAGAAGGCCGACCTTGCCAAGCTGCGCCAGATTATTAGTGATGCCTCAACAGGTGAGGCCATGCTCCAAGAAATTGGCAGTAACCATGAGGTGATGATTCGCCTTGCCCCACAAAAAGGCATGGAACAAAGCAAAATCGCCGACGGGGTGCGCACCCTGATTAATGAAAAATACGGTGAGAAAGTCGAATTCTTACGTGTTGATTATGTCGGCCCGCAAGTGGGCGACGAACTGATTGAGGGGAGTATTATTGCGATCACCGCAGCACTAGTGATGATGATGCTTTACCTGTGGTTTCGATTTGAGTGGCAGTTCGGCGCGGGCGGCATTCTCGCCTTGATGCACGATACCGTCATGATGGTCGGGTTTTTCTCGGTCACGCAAATTGAATTTAACCTGACATCGGTTGCTGCAATCTTGACGGTCATCGGTTATTCCATCAACGATTCGGTGGTCATTTATGACCGTGTGCGCGAGAACCTGCGCAAATATAAAACGCTGGTGCTGAACCAATTGCTCAACCAATCCATCAACGAAACCCTGTCGCGTACGATTCTGACGGGCGGCACGGTGCTATTGGCGCTGATCGGCCTTGTTACACTAGGCGGTGATGTCTTGTTCGGCTTTAGCGCGGCCATGATTTTTGGGGTTGTCGTTGGCACCTATTCCTCGGTTTATGTTTCGGCAACGCTGCTGATCTACATGAATCTGCGCCGCGAAGAAGCTGTGCGTTTATAGCATATCTGCTATGCAACCCTTGCGGGTTGACCTCCCCGATAGTTCGGATACAAAAGAGCCTCATTAGGGAGTTTTTATGCTACGCAAATTGCTATTCGTTGCCCTCGCAATTACCCTCACTGCCTGCGGCAGCAAGTATCCATACTCACCCAACTACGTTTCTCCTGATACGGTTAGCGTGCGCAGTATTCCCGTTCCTCCCGCGCCTTATTCAAAAGAATGGTACCGTGACGTGGATACGGTAATTGCTTCACAACAGAACCTCTCGGCCGAGACCATTGCCCAAATTAAAGCCGAAAAGCCCGTACTACCAGAGATGCTGGCAACCGATGTATTGGGCGCAAAGGTGACGGCAGCGAACTATCCCGTGCTGTTTGAGTTTCTAAAGCGCACAGGTTCAGATAGCTGGCGAATCAGCGATGTCACCAAAGATTATTGGGGTACGACCCGCCCCTACTTGATGGATAAGCGCATCCATCTTTATGCGGAGCCTATTACCAGCCACGCCTACCCTAGCGGTCATACCACCACGAACTTTGTGTGGGCGGAATTGCTCTCTGAACTCGTGCCAAATGCACGTGAAGCACTTTATGCGCGCGCCTTGGAAGTGGCGCAGCATCGTGTAAAAGGTGGCGTACATTACCCGCATGATTTGCAAGGCGGTCAATTGCTTGCGCGTGAGATCGTAGCGAAGATGAAGACGATCCCGCAGTTCCAGAAAGATTTGAATTGCGTGAAAACCGAATTGCGAAAGCAGCCTATTGCCTACAAAAAGTCATGCTGCAAAAGTCACTGCAAGCGTAAGCGCTAAGCGGCGGCTTCACCTGCTGAATTCTTCAGTAATCCTTCTGCCCTTTGGAGCTTCTCCAAACCACGGGTAAGTTCTGCCACGTCGTTGCAGATGCTCATACGTACATGCCAGTCCGTCACGCCTGCAGGTGATTCAGGCGCAAAGAATGGCGTACCTTGTACAGGGCATACTCCAGCAACAAACACTAAATAGCGCATGAGGTCTGCGGGAACGTCGAGCGTGAAACCGCCCGACTTGCGTTGCATATTGCTCATCACCTCAGGGCTTTCTTGTGCAGCTTCGGTGCGCAGCGCCTCAATTGGAACGAATTTGCCCTTAAGCTTGGAAAAATCAATCCACGCGTAAATCGTGCCTTGCGGTGGCAGCATTGTTGCGTACTGCAAGGAAGCGACGCCCTTCACAACAATCTCACGTTTCTCTTTGAGGGTTGCTACCGTTTTGGTGATGAAGTCATCGCCGAAACATAAAGCGGCCTGCACCTCAAGCTGCGTGGTCGAAGAAATACCACCGCCCTTGGACTCGTTATAGTTTTGCAAGCTTACCAGCATGTCGTTATTACGCGTTACCAGCCAACCCACGCGTGAGCCAGCCATACCATACTCTTTCGAGGCGGTACGGAACGTCGCAATACGGCCTGCGGCGAACAGTTCTTTCTCGACTGCTCCACGTTGCAGAACGGTTTTCACATCATAGGGTTCACGGTCGAATACAAGTTTGCCGTAGGGGTCATCAAACGCAACGAGCGTTGTTTTCGTTTCGTTCTTGATAACGGTTAATACCGCTTCACGCTCTTGCGGTGAATAATTAGCGCCCGTAGGGTTTGACGGTGCATTGATAAGAATTACCTCAGGGTTAGGAAACTGCTTGAGTGCTTCACTGAGTTCTTTGGCCGACATGATGCCGCGCCCTTGCGTATCCACTTCAATGATGCGCGTACCATGTGGGAACATATCATAATTGGTAGGCCATGCAGGTGCAGCAAACATCACTACAGGTTGGGCTTTGCCCGCAAGAAAGGCGAATGCACCCGTGAGCGCACCTTTACCGCCATTACCACAACGCACATGCGAAGCGTCCACCGCTAAGCCGGTGTCGCGAGTAAATCCGTAAGCGATTTCTTCGCGCAGGGATGGTAATCCGCCCGTTTCTGAATAAGCGCGTTCTTTTGCGGCAGGGCGCAGTGCGAAACGTGGGTTGTCTTTGAATTTCTTGGCAGCTTCACGCAATGAGCGCACCCACAGCAATACTTCCTCTTCGCTGGGTTTTGGGAATAAATCACCAATCGTGAAAATATCGACTTCAATGCCGAATGCCTTTGCTTTTGCTGCCATATTAGCGGCGGTCATGGTGGGAGAACTGCGCGGAACGGCAGGTGCTGCATATTCAAAACATTGTACCATAGAAACCTCGTTTTCTTATCGCTGCCTTAGTATTTACAGAGGACAAACTCAAGAAGAATCACCGAAATACTTGCGCTTTCTTGCGGTTTTACCTATCAATGCGCGCATGAAACGTCTTATCACACTTTTAGTGTTCATCGGCTTGGCTGCCGTTGGTTTTTTACAATTTAACACTACAGACGCTAAACCACCCCACGCTCCCATTACAGTAGAAGAACAAGAATCAGCAGCCGTTACGGCTGAAGGTGTGGGCGCACTTGGGCGCATTGAGCCACGCTCGCGAGTCATTCGCCTTTCGCATGATGCGGGACCAGACGGTGCACGCGTTGAAGTATTGCACGTTGAAGAGGGCCAAGATGTTAAGCAGGGCGACATCATCGTTACCTTTAGTGACCATGGGCGCAAGCTTGCGGCCCTAGAGACTGCCAAAGCACAAATTGACGTGATTCGTGGGCGTATCAGCGCACAAGAGGCGGAACGCAACACTGCCAGCCGCGAGGCGGAGCGCTATCGCAAGCTTGCCCAAACCAGTGCTGTATCCATTGCCCGCAAGGAAGAGGCTGAGAATCGACTGAATCAAGCCGTTGCCAACATCCGCGCGCTGAATGCTGAGCTTACCGCAACGAATTCGCAAGTGAAACTGGCGGAGGAAGAAGTAAAGCAAACGCAAGTTACCGCGCCTATTGACGGTACAATCCTCAAAATCCACACGCGGCAAGGTGAGCGCGTGGGCGATAACGGAGTGGCGGATATTGCTAATCTGACACAACTAGATGCTGTAGCAGAGGTGTATGAGCGTGATATCGCGCGCGTCAAAACTGGCCAAGAAGCCGAGATCACCATTCGCGGTATGGACGCGCCAATCACGGGAAGCGTGCGTGAGCTTGGATTCCAAGTATTCAAGAATGATTTGAATAATACTGACCCGCTCGCCAACCGCGATAATCGCATCATTGAAGTGCGCATCACTATCAATGCCGCAGATGTGCAATTGCTGCGCAACATGATGTATCGTCAGGTGGATGTACGTATCCTACCATGAAGTTAGGCACGACATTACGACTCGCCGCACGCCTAGCATGGCGACAACTGATTCATGAACGCAGCAAATTGATTGCCGCCGTGCTTGGCGTGTTATTTGCTACCCTGCTCGTTTTCATGCAGCAGGGGTTCCGCGACTCACTGTACGATACGGCGGCCAGCGCTCCTAAAAAACTTGATGGCGATATTTTTATTCTTCATCGCCAGACAGAAGCACTGTGGCGCACCGTGCAGTTTGAACGTCCTGAGTTGATGCGCACCTTGTCGCACCCCGACGTGAAAGATGTGACCCCTGTATATATTGGCCAAGCGCCGTGGAAAAATCCCGTTACCAGAGGTAAGCGCACCTTGATGGTATGGGGTGCAGACCCGTATTCGGGCGCATTCAATGGTGCAGAGGTGGTTCCATACGCACCCCTGCTGGTGCAGTCAGACAATATTCTTTTCGACCGCGCTTCGCGGCCTGAATTCGGCCCCGTGGCCGAACTTTTGGAGAAAGGAAATGTCTACAGCGAAATTAATGATCGGCGCGTGCATGTGGTTGGGTTGGTTCGCATCGGCACCAGTTTCGCTGCAGATGGAAATGTCATCACCAGCGACCAGAACTTCTTTCGTATGTTCCCTATGCGTTCGCCTAGCATGGTAGATATTGGCGCGGTACGCCTGAAGGAAGGCGCAGACTTAAACCGCGTAAAACGCGACCTTGAGGCATTGATGGATGAGAACGTCTATGTCTTCACCTATGATGAATTACGCCAGTTTGAATTAACCTATTGGCAAAATGGTGCGCCAATCGGCTTTATTTTCGGCATGGGCATGGTGATGGGCCTCGTGGTCGGCATGGTGATTGTGTACCAAATTCTTTTCACCGATATCATGAATCACCTTAGCGAATATGCGACGCTTAAAGCGATGGGCTATCCGCACCTCTACCTCGTTTGCGTGGTGTTTGCTGAGGCAATGATCCTTGCACTGCTTGGGTTCTTCCCTGGCATGATTGCGAGCTTAGGCCTTTACGACTTGGCAGAATCCTTCACCTATATTCCAATGCCTATGCCACTGGACAAAATCATCAACGTCTTCGTGATGATTTTTGTGATGTGTTTTGTCTCTGGGCTTTTTGCTATCAAACGCCTGCGTAAGGCCAACCCTGCGGATATGTTCTAATGAGCGTCGTCAAGGTTCAACATCTCAATCACTATTACGGCGAGGACGAGCTGCGCTTTCAAGTACTGAAGGACGTGTCACTCACCATTAATCCGGGCGAGGTTACGATTCTTACTGGCCCCTCTGGTTCGGGGAAAACCACACTGTTAACGCTTATTGGCGGGTTACGCAAAGCCGAGGAAGGCAGCGTAAACGTCATGGGAAGCGAACTGGTACATAGTAGCGAAGCAACACGCGTGTCGGTGCGTCGGCATATTGGTTTCATTTTCCAGCAGCACAATTTGATTACCGCCCTCACCGCCGAGCAAAATGTCTGCATGGCATTGGAGTTGAATGACCGTCTCAGTGAAGCTGAGCGAAAGAAGCGTGCTGCCGAAATGTTGCGAGAAGTAGGGCTCGGCGACAGGATGAACTTTAAACCCGCAAAATTATCGGGCGGGCAACGCCAGCGTGTCTCGATTGCACGTGCGTTAGCCAATGACCCAAAACTGATTCTCGCGGATGAACCCACCGCATCACTCGATAAAGCGAATGGGCAAGAAGCGGTGCGCTTACTGCGCAAACTAGCGCAAGAAAAAGGCTGCGCGATTCTACTCGTCACCCATGATTATCGTATTCTCGACATGGCCGAACGTATCATCGAACTTGAAGATGGGCGGATTACCCAGAAGACTTAAGCAGCGTCGGCCTGCTGGCTTGGGTGGGCTTTCTTGAAAGCATCTAACTGCTCGCATGCATTAGAGATACGCACGATGGTGGGGTACGGCGTCAGGTCGAGTTCGAAGCGCCGCGCATTGAACATTTGCGGTACTAAGCAGCAATCAGCAATCGTGGGGTACTCACCCGCGCAATAGGTTCCCGTATGCGGGCTGCGCGTCAAGAATGACTCTAGCGCGGTGAAGCCATCAGCAATCCAGTGTTGAATCCATTGCGTTTTGACGAAGTGGTCACTTGCGCCGAAATGCGCCTTCAAGAATTTGCGGATTTTGAGGTTATTGATGGCAGAGATATCGCCAGCAATCAGTAACGCTATTGCACGTGCATGGGCACGCGCTAACGGTTCTTTTGGCAGAATCGCAGGATTAGGGTGCGTCTCCTCCAGATATTCCATGATGGCGATGGATTGTGCCAGCACTTCACCCTTCACCTCAAGGCTTGGCACCATTCTCTGCGGATTGATTTTCGCATATTCCGCATCCAGATGTTTATCCTTCGTGAGATCGTGATAGCTATACTCCGCCGCTATACCCTTCAAGTTCATGGCGATGCGCACGCGGTATGAGGCGCTGGATTGGAAGTAGGTGTGGAGCTTCATTATGCTGCAGCTTTCTTGTATTGGTACTGCACTAGTTTTTGCTCAATCGTGCCAAAAATCGACGCGCCGTTTTTATCGAGCATCTCGATTTTGACGTGTTCACCAAATTTCATGAATGGTGTGCTGACCTTGTCTGTATCGAGTTTCTCGAGCGTTTGCTGCTCTACAATACACGATGAGCCCACGCTTCTATCTTTATTCGAAACCGTGCCCGAACCTAATATGGTGCCTGCGCCTAAATAGCGTGTTTTGGCGGCATGTGCGACGAGTGTCGGGAAATCAAACACCATGTCGACACCACAATTCGGATTACCAAAAAGCTTGCCATTTCGGTGCGTGATGAGTGGCAGATGAATCTTACCACCGTCCCATGCATCACCAAGCTCGTCGGGCGTGACGGCAACGGGTGAGAATGCTGTTGCAGGTTTCGCATTCAAAAAGCCGAAGCCTTTTTGCATTTCTTCTTTGGCGACATAGCGCAGTGAAACGTCATTCACCAGCATGAGCAATTTAATGTGATTACGTGCATCGGCAGGGTTAACGCCCATCGGCACATCGTCGGTTACCACGGCGATTTCACTTTCAAAATCGATACCCCACGCTTCGTCAGCCAGTGGGATGTCGTCATGCGCACCGAGCAGAATATCGCCCGCGCCCTGATACATGAGCGGGTCGGTCCAGAAGCTTGGTGGCATTTCCACGCCACGCGCTTTGCGCACTAGCTCAACGTGATTCACGTAAGCCGATGCATCGAGCCATTGGTAGGCGCGCGGAATAGGCGCTGCGAGATCTTTGATTTTGAGCGAGAAAGCATTTGGCTCTTTGCCCGCATTGAGCAACTTGTAGATATTCTCAAGCTGCGGGGCGAGCTTCGCCCAGTTATCGAGAGCTTCCTGCATCGTCTCAGCGATGTCGGCGACTTTGGTGGCGGTTTTTAAATCCTTGGATACGACAATCAGCGTACCATCACGACCATTCTTAAGGCTTCCTAATTTCATGCTTCTCTCCAAGACAAGGGGTAGTCTTTCCATTCGGTGGTTTTGATATCATCGGCAATCTCTACCGTTTCACGCGTGTCTATCATTACCGCGACTTCGTCGAGCATTTTTGGTGCGTCGGTCGGTTTGCGTTTTGCGTCAGCTTCTTCGGCCAATTTGAAGGCCTTGGGGTGCGGGCCATGCGCAAAGCCTGCGGGATGCAAGGTGACCATGCCGGGTTTGATATTATCGCGGCTGAAGAATTCACCATGATGGTAGAAAATGATTTCGTCGAAATCATTGTTCGAATGATAAAATGGCACCTTCAATGCATTGGGATCCATTTCCGCAGGGCGTGGCGCGAAGGTACAGACCACGAAGCGATTGCCAACGAATGTCGTGTGTGCAGATGGCGGCAAGTGATAGCGGTGGCTCATGAGCGGCCTGATATCGCGCCAGTTGATGCGCACGGGCAAATTATCGCCATGCCAACCCGTTACGTCGAGCGGGTTGAACGGGTAGGTCACGGTGGTGAATTTCCCTGCGCGGCGCATTACCACATTCCATTCCTTATTGTCCTGCTGCGCTTTGTAGGCGTCGTTCAGCTCGGGAACATCCAGCATCGCGGGGTCGAAAATCGCGTGGTCACCCACGAGACCTTTCTCGGGCAAGCGGTAGCCGTCATATTTCGATTCGATGAGCAGAATCTCGCTTTTGCCTTTCGATTCGATGCGCCATTTGGCACCGCGCGGCATGGTGATGTAGTCACCCGCTTTATAAGCGAGGTGACCGAAATCGCAGAACACATCCCCTTCTCCGCTATGGATGAACAGCAGCTCGTCACTTTCTGCATTCGTTACGAGATGATCCATCTTGCCACTCGTTACCCACCAACGCACGCTACAGGTGCTGTTGGAGAACATGGGCACTGCGTTCCATGGCGTATTGCTGATTGACGAGAGTTTATTCAAATCGAACGCATAGGGGCGCAAATCCCCTTCCCATTTCACCCAGCCTGTAGGCTTGTGTGCATGGTGCAGATGGGTGCATGGTCCAAAGAATCCTTCGCGCCCGAACTCGCGCTCGAACGTGCCTTTAGGCAAGTCGCAATGGGCCTGACGTGAAGCCGTGCCCGCCACGCGCGGAAAGCTGATATATTTGCGGCTCATGCCTTCTCCTTCAGTACACCACGGCGCACTTGGTCGTCCTCGATCGATTGGAAGAGTGCGCGGAAGTTACCTTCGCCGAAGCCTTCATTGCCCTTGCGTTGAATGATCTCGAAGAAGAGCGGACCAATCACCGTGTTGGTAAAAATCTGCAGCAACAACTCTTCGGGCTTGTCCTTATCCATGGCCTCACCATCGATAAGAATTTTGTTCTTGCGCATACGCGCCAGATCTTCACCATGGTTTGGCACGCGTTCATTCACGCGGTCATAATAGGTGTCTTTGGTGTCCATGAAGTCGACGCCTTTGGTGCGCAGCAATTCGACCGTTGCATAGATATCGGTTGAGCCCAGCGCGATATGCTGAATCCCCTCGCCGTTATGCAGTTTCAGATATTCCTCGATCTGCGATTTATCGTCGGAGGATTCGTTGATAGGAATACGGATATTGCCGTCTGGGCTGGTGAGCGCACGTGATTTGAGGCCCGTTTGCTTGCCCTGAATATCGAAGTAACGGATTTCGCGGAAGTTGAAGAGCTTCTCATAAAAACCTGCCCACTTGTCCATATTGCCTTGGAAAACATTGTGCGTGAGGTGGTCAATGTATGTCAGGCCAGCACCTTTGGGGTTGCGGTCCACGCCATCGAAGAACTTAAAATCGATATCGTAGATGCTGCCATTATCGCCGTAACGATCGACGAGATAGACGAGCGAGCCACCAATGCCCTTGAGAGCGGGAATGGAAAGTTCCATGGGCCCTGCAGTGGATTCCACCACTTCCGCACCTAGTTCTTTAGCGCGCTTGAACGCATAGGCCGCGTCTTTGACACGAAACGCCATAGCGTTGGCGGAAGCACCATGCTCGTCGGTGAAAAGTTTGGCTTGGCCATTGGGCTCGGCATTCAGAATGAAGTTGATGTCGCCCTGACGATAGAGCGTCACGTTCTTGCGACGGTGCTTGGCAACGGCGATGAAGCCGAGACTTTCAAAGAGTTTTGCCAGTTTCTCTGGTTCTTTCGACGCGTATTCGACGAATTCAAAACCGTCCGTACCCATAGGGTTTGGGAAGGGTTCGTTTTTCATTGCGGCATGTGCCATGGGGTTTCTCCTGCTGGAATAGGGTTGCAACATAGCGCTGTTGCAGCGCACTGGCAACCCTTTGCCTTGGAAACTCCGTGTGTTATAGTGCGACGCAATAGGAGTGCATATGCGCGCAGAAATTGGGTTTGAGTTAAGGGGTGATTATTCGAACGTGAACCCCGAGGATATGAGTTGTAGCTTTAAGTGGGAGTCGTTCAACGAAGACCATCACGCCATGTGGCGGTTCCTGCTTCAGCGCATCATGCCAGAGCTTCAAAACCGCGCCTGCCAAGAATATCTCGATGGGGTGGCGCTGCTCGACTTCGCGGGCGAGAACGGCATTCCCAACTATGACCGCATCAGCGAGCGACTCACAGCACGCACGGGCTGGAAACTCATTACCGTTCCCGGATTGATTCCTGCCGAGATGTTTTTTGCGCATTTGGCTAAACGCCAATTCCCCGTCACCACCTTCATTCGCAAGCCCGAGGAAATCGATTATCTGGTCGAGCCTGATATTTTTCACGACATGTTTGGGCATGTGCCGATGTTGGCGCACCCCGTATTTGCCGATTATTTCCATGCGTTTGGTGAAGGCGGCATGAAAGCCCACCAGCATGGTTATTTGCCGTATCTGGAAACACTCTATTGGTTCACGGTGGAGTTCGGGCTGATTAATACGCCCAAGGGTCGTCGCATTTATGGTTCGGGCATCACCAGCTCGATGGGTGAATCGAAATATTGCTTAAGCGAGGCGCCTAAGCATGTAGCCTTTGATGTGAAGCGCATCATGCGCCAGCAATACCGCATTGACACCTTCCAGAACCCGTATTTTGTCATTGATAGCTTTGAGCAGCTATTAGAGGCCACCAAGCCTGATTTCTTACCTATTTACAAAGAGATAGCTGCCAAAGAGTCGGTCGGTGTGGGTAGCATATTACCCAGCGATATTCTGTTCCAAAAGGGCCAAGATTAACGGCTGATTGTCACGGTATCTTCACACTCCCAATCCCCTGATTTTGCTAAATTTGAAGGTGGAAAGGAGTGGTTATCGCACTGGATACTTCACAGATAACCCGCGAACGAAACGCGCCTGCACAGCTTGCAGCGAGCCCTGACCTACGTTCAGAATCTGGCGAGAAACGCTTCATTACCGAAGGTGAAAAACGTTTTAACTGGCTAACTTATACAGGCGTGAATTATGGCCTGAATGTGGCGCTTAGCCTTATTGCTGTGTATTGGGCAAACCGCACCCATACAGGTACGGCAGCACGTGGCTGGTGGAAAAAGCAGTGGGATAAAATTCCAGGCATCAGCGATAAGTTGGCGGATACATGGTCGAACCGCAGCTTCTTCCTGACGGGTGGATTTGCGGTGCTTTTACCTGTGAAATGGCTGGAAGATGCGCGCTCTGAACTCGTGCATAAATACAACCGCGAGATTTATGGGGAACGTGCTGACACTGACCCTGTTATTCAACAGGCGGAACGTGATTTGGCAGATGCACCGCGCCAAGGCTGGACGTCGATTATCAGTAGCCGTGTGTTGTCGCTCATTCCGTTTTATTTCTTCACTGGGTTTGTGTGGGATAAAGCCAGCAAACTTTCCAAGTTAACGAATGAAAGTGTCTATGTTGATAAACCTATCATCGCTGCTAGTCGCTGGATTGGTAAAACCATTTCCAAGGTTACGGGCGATACGAAAACCCTAGATGCAATTACTGATCTAGAGCGCACGGCGCCTGGTGTTTTCAAAGATGGTGTTGAAGTTGTGGGGCGTGATCCCAACCGCGTGGCATGGCCATATTATTTCATCAATGAAGCGATTACATCGTGGATGGTTGCCGCCGCCATGTTCCCGATTACGCGTATTGTGGCGCCGTTTACGGATGGTGAATACCGCAAAGAACAAAAAGAGAAAAAACAGCCGCCAGTAGAAGAAGTTGCTGTTTCTACACATGCGCCACGCACGCATATTTCTGCACGCGAGAAAGATTATCAGCAGCGCGTTGAGTCAGCACCGCAGCAGCAAGCACTGGCTAAATAAGCCCGAATTTCTTTCCGACTTTTTCAAATGTTTTGAGTGCGAAGTCGATTTGCGCATCCGTTAAGCTTGCACAGATTTGCATACGCAAACGTGCCGTGCCTTCAGGTACAACGGGGTAACCAAAGCCCGTGATGAAGATGCCTTCATTGAGTAATTCCTGACTCATCTTAATTGCAAAAGCCGTATCGCCTAAAATAATCGGAATCACTGCTGATTCGCCATCATGCGGTTTGAAGCCGAGTTTTTTCAGGCCTTCACGCATCTTTGCAGTGAGCGCATGGAGGCGCGCGACACGCTCTGGCTCGCGGTTTAGAATCTCAATCGCTTTACAGGCACTTGCAGCGATGGTTGCTGGCAGCGCATTCGAGAAAAGTTGCGGGCGCGACACTTGGTTGAGGTACGTAATGAGCGCCTTGGAGCCTGCAACATATCCGCCTGCTGCACCACCGAGCGCTTTACCCAGCGTGCCTGTGTAAATGTCGATGTCCTTCTCTACGCCGAAATGTTCAGCGCAGCCACGACCATGTTTACCCATCACGCCTACGCCATGGGAATCATCGAGAATGATGATGGCATTATATGCACGTGCGAGCTTCACGATCGCGGGGAGGTTTGCAATGTCGCCTTCCATGCTAAAGACACCGTCGGTCACGATGAAGATGCGGCGCGCACCTTTTGCTTCCTTCAGCTTGGCTTCGAGTTCCGCCATGTCAGAGTGCGCGTAAATCATGCGCTTGGCTTTGCTCATGCGGCAGCCGTCAATCAGCGATGCGTGATTGAGTGCATCGGAAATCAGCACATCCTCAGCGCCAGCAATTGATGGCATCAAGCCGGTATTTGCCGCCCAGCACGAAACATAGGTGAGCGACGCCTCGGTGCTATGGAGTTTTGCAATCGCTGATTCGATTTTGTCGTGGATATCAAACGTACCGCAAATGAAGCGCACAGACGCAGTGCCCGCACCATATTTGCTCAGCGCCTCCTGCCCTGCTTGGATGACTTCAGTGTGGTTGGCAAGGCCAAGATAGTTGTTCGAAGAGAGCACGAGAATATCACCCGACTTCTCTTGCATGTGCACCTTAGTGTCCATCGGCCCCGTGAGGTGGCGGAAGGTTTTGAGCGTGCCTGCTTGCGTCAGCGTTTCAATTTCAGACTTTAATTGTGCGTCGAAATTACTCATAGCATGCTCCAATCCAGAATCACTTTGCCGCTATTGCCCGAGCGCATGATATCGAAACCCTTTTGGAATTCGTTGTAGGGAAAACGATGTGTGATGATAGGCGTGATATCGAGACCGCTTTCTAGCATCATACTCAGTTTGTACCATGTCTCGAACATCAGGCGACCATATATGCCTTTAATGGTAAGGCCTTTGAATACCACCGCGTCCCAATCAATGGCCGTGTTATCGGGTTGAATGCCAAGCATGGCAATCTTACCGCCATGCGCCATGTTACCAATCATTTGCGACAGCGCTTTAGGGTTGCCCGACATTTCCAAACCCACGTCGAAGCCTTCGGTCATACCAAGTTGGTCGGCGACATCTTCCAGTTTCTGCTTGGTGATATTGACGGTGGTGGCACCCATCTTTCTTGCGAGATCCAAGCGATATTCGTTCATATCGGTTATCACCACGTGGCGCGCCCCCGCCTTTTTCACCATGCCGACCGCCATCGCGCCAATAGGGCCCGCGCCTGTAATCAGCACGTCTTCGCCCACCAAGTCATAGCTAAGCGCAGTGTGCGCCGCATTACCAAGCGGGTCAAAAATGGCGTAATGCTCTAACGGAATTTCTTCACTGCATTTCCAAACATTGAGCGCGGGCACCACGACATATTCAGCGAAGGCGCCGTTACGGTTCACACCAACCCCCAAAGTATTCGCGCATAAGTGACGACGGCCCGCCATACAATTACGGCAATAGCCACAAACGATGTGCCCTTCGGCGGAGACCAAATCCCCCACTTCAATATGCTGGACGTTGCTGCCCACTGCCTCGACACGGCCAACGAATTCATGACCCGCCACCATGGGAACAGGGATGGTTTTTTGCGCCCAGCTATCCCAGTTATAAATATGCACGTCAGTGCCGCAAATACCGGTCATCAGCACTTTGATGCGCACATCGTTGATGCCGTATTCGGGCACGGGCACGTCCTCGAGCCAGATACCTTCCTTCGCGTGCGCTTTGACCAGTGCCTTCATGAAAAACTCCTTATTTTATGCCGTTTTAGCGGAAGTTACCCCCGCACGCAACGGGGTAATTGTAACCCAATCTTCATAATACTAGGGGGGTGGGTTTGCTAGAATACAGGTTGGAGAGACCTATTAGTGAGTACTGAAAAAACAGTTTCAGAATCCTCGGCACGCGCACAGGGCGAAAAGCCTATCGTCACGACTGGCCAGCATATCCATAAGTGGAGCACGTACCTCTCAGTAGATTGGGTATTTAATACACTATGTGGTGTCGGCTTTGCTTATGGAGCAAAATACACCAAGATTGGGCAAAAACTTTGGAGTGGCCCAATTCAGAAAATAGGGACCAAGCTACTAAATCCTTTTTTCAAAAATGATATCGCAAAGGGTGGGGACGAGAGCGTAAAAGCTTTCGATGCACTTAAATATAGCGTTGATAAGTTTGAGACATTCTTCAGCATTATTGCTGGCGGTATGTTTACGATTCCGCCACTCATGGTGCTTGAAGATAAGAAAAATCGTATCGGTATTTCACGCGGGCTTGATGAGATGATTCATGGCAAAGAGAAGGTTGCCAATGATCCGAGATTTGAAGCCTCCTACAAAGCAATTGAGCAAGAACCAACCAAAGATTTTGCCGCAGGCATGACGTCACGTTTTGCCGCGCTCGCGCCTCTGTTGGCTTGGGTGCTGATTCCTAAATCATGGGTTACTAAATCCCCTATATTCAAACCTATTATTGGCGCCAGAACAGCATTCTTTGGCAAACTTGGTGATGTTGTTGATGGCACCGCACGTAAAATGGGTTTCTCAGAGGCAAAGCTGAAAGACGGCATTAAGCTTGATATTCTGCGGGATGCTAACGGCGAAATCAAAATAGGTGAAGTCGCAGTCGATGCAAAAGAAAAATTTGACTACATCACACGCAGCGCCACCCCAATGGATTTTGGTTTAGGTCTGCCTTATGCTGGTCTGCATGCTATCTTTTATAGCATGTTTGCTGGCGGTAAAGAGAAGAAGCCTGAAAAGAATTCGCCTGCTCCCGCGCGTCACACTGAGCAAGAGCACGTGGTTGAAACCACCCATACTCCAAAGGCGAAAGTTCACGAGATTGTAAGCCGTGAGCGCATGGCAGAAGCGCCAAAGCTCGAACATGCGGTAGAGCGCGCTTAAGCGCTACGACGCGGCATAAGCACTGCCACTTCCATTCCCATCACTAATTCATCGCGCTGATTAAATGCTTCGATTTTATATTTCACTACGCCTTTATCGGGGCGTGAATTCGAAGGGCGCGCGGCGATAATCGTAATCGTTGCACGTAACGTATCGCCAGGCTCGACGGCTTTGGGCCAACGCAAATTATCAATTCCTATCCCCACCAAGCCGGTTGCCACTTGTCCAAGCGGGGTATTGCGTAGCTTCTGCCCCATGATAATCGAGGCAGTTTCCCACCCACTTAATACGAGTGCGCCAAATAAACTATCTCGCGCGGCGACGGGGTCGGTGTGGTGTGGCTGAGGGTCATAGCGCTTTGCAAAGGCTAGCGCTTCGGCTTCAGTGGTAGTGTGCGGCTCTGTTTCAAAGCGCTGGCCGACACTGAAATCTTCGAAATAATAGGTGCTCATGTTGCGCTGCATCTAACACGCTTTGCATCGCCCGTGCAACCAGATATGACTCATGCCTCTTATGAATGCTTCTTCTACAACGCTTCATGGCACGCCGTGGCTTGATGGACTCACCATCGGGCAAGCGTTATCGCGCACTGCTGCACGCTTTGCAGAGCGTGATGCGATTATCTTCGCGCAGCAAGGTCTGCGCCTAAATTACCGCGAATATGATGCGAAGGTAACGGAAGTGGCCAAAGGCCTGCTTGCGATGGGCATCAAACCAGGTGAGCATATTGGCGTATGGGCCACGAACATCCCGCAGTGGGTGTTATTACAATACGGCGCCGCACGCGCAGGTATTGTGTTGGTGACCATTAACCCAGCCTATCGCCCGTTCGAACTTTCCTATACGATTGCGCAAAGTGATATTGTCGCGCTGTTCTTGACCGATCAGTTCAAATCCTCCGATTATTATGCGATTTTTACGGAAGCCTGCCCAGAAATCACCAGCGCACATGATGGGATGATTCGCAGCGAGGCATTTCCTAAATTGCGCCTTGCCGCAGCACTCAAGCCCAATGCTCCGAGCGGCTATCTCGCATGGGAAGAGATGCTCAAAGCCAGTCGTAATGTGGATGATGCAACGCTGGAAGCCATCGGTGCAAAACTTAGCGCACATGATGTCATTAATATCCAATATACGTCGGGCACGACGGGTTTTCCCAAAGCGGCGATGCTCACCCATCGCAATATTCTGATGAATGCGTATTATGTGACGGGCTGCCAGAATATTTCCGAGAACGACAGAATGTGCGTTCCCGTGCCTTTCTACCACTGCTTTGGTTGTGTGATGGGCTCGCTAGGCGCAGTTAGCCGTGGCGCGGCGCTGGTCGTGCCTGCGGAATATTTCCAGCCTGCCGCAACGCTCGAGGCTTTGGAGAAAGAACGTTGCACGACCATCTATGGCGTGCCCACCATGTTCGTGGCGATGCTGGATGAAATGAGCAAGCAACCGCGCACCTTACCACAACTGCGAAGTGGGATTATGGCGGGAAGCCCCTGCCCGATTGAGGTGATGAAGAAAGTCATCGACGTCATGAATTGCCGAGAAATCACTATTGCCTATGGTCAGACAGAAACCTCGCCCGTGGTGACACAAAGCCGCACGGATGATTCGGTGGCGTTGCGCGTCGAAACGGTAGGGCGTGAGATTGATGGTGTAGAAATTGAAATTCGCAACCCCGAAACAGGTGTAAAAGTTTCAGATGGTGAACAGGGTGAACTTTGCGCACGTGGCCATACCACGATGCGCGGCTATTACAAAAACCCCGAGGCTACCGCTATCACGATTGATAAAGACGGTTGGGTGCATACCGGTGATCTGGCCATTCGCAGGCCGGATGGCTATTTCAAAATCACGGGACGCCTAAAAGATATGGTGATTCGCGGTGGCGAGAATATTTACCCACGCGAAATTGAAGAGTTCCTCTTCACCCATCCCGACGTTGCGCAAGCGGCAGTGTTTGGTGTGCCAGATGCCAAGTATGGCGAGGAATTATGTGCATGGGTACAGCTCCATCCACAGGCCAAACTGGATGAGGAAACACTGCGTGCATTCTGCAAGAAAAGTCTGGCGCACTATAAAGTGCCCCGTTACATTCAGTTCGTTGACAGCTTTCCAACCACCGTCAGTGGTAAAATTCAGAAATTTAAAATGCGTGAGCAGGTATGTGAAGCGCTGAAATTGCAGGAACAAAAAACCGCTTAAGGAGCGTCCATGGACTACGAATTACCCGATTTACACCAACAACTGCGCGATTCTGTGCGTGCATTTGCCGATAAGGAAATTGCCCCTATCGCCCATCAGCTCGATAAGGAAGAGCGCTTCAGCGAAGCGTTGACGCGCAAAATGGGCGAGCTTGGGCTTTTTGGCATTATCATTCCTGAAGCGTATGGTGGCCACGGGCTTGATTATCTCGCTTATGCCATTGCCTGCGAAGAAGTCGCGCGGGCGGATGGCTCACAAGCGGCTACGATTACCGCGCATAACTCGCTTGGTGTTGGCCCGCTTTATTATTTCGGTAACGAGGAACAGCGTAAAAAATACCTGCCGAAGCTCTGCACGGGCGAGTATGTCTGGGGCTTCGGCCTGACCGAGCCCAATGCAGGTTCGGATTCACGCGGCAGCAAAACCACCGCTAAGAAAGTGGATGGTGGCTGGAAAATTAATGGCTCGAAAATCTTTATCACTAATGCTTCCACTAAAATGAATGCAGGTATTACCGTGCAAGCGGTGAGTGGTTCGCGCGGCGAAGGCAAGCCTGAACTTTCCTGTTTCATAGTAGAAGCAGGCACGAAAGGATTCAGCGCTGAGCCCATGCATGGTAAGTTGATGTGGCGCTCGTCAGATACCTCGACGCTCTATTTCGACGATGTATTTGTGCCAGATGAAAACCTGCTTGGTAAGCAAGGTGACGGTAGCAAACAAATGCTTGCTACACTGGATCGGGGCAAAATCGGCATCGCTGCTATGGGTGTTGGTTGTGCCCAAGGCGCTTACGAAAAAGCATTGGCCTATGCGAAGGAACGTAATCAGTTTGGCCAGCCTATCGCGCGCTTCCAATCGATTGCATTCGCACTAGCCGACATGCATATGAAAATCGAGATGGCGCGTACGTACTTATACAAAGTGTGCCTAATGGCGGATGCTGGCAAGCCCTTCACCAAGGAGGCGGCGATGGCGAAGCTCTACGCTTCGGAAGTGGCTGGGGAAGTCAGCGATATGGCCGTGCAAATCCACGGCGGCTATGGGTTGATGGAAGAATATGGTGTGGCGCGCTTCTGGCGCGATCATCGCTTGCTGCGTATCGGTGAAGGTACGTCGGAGATTCAACGCCTGATTATTTCACGCGCAATTGGTTGCGCAGAATAGGAGCACCTATGTCTGGATTACTCGATGCAGCAAAAACAAATATTGGCTTAGCTGCAACTTTGCAGAACTGGATTGGTGGCAAACACGCTGCCCCAACGGATGGGCAGTATTTTGATAATACCAGCCCGATCACGGGTGAACACTTATGCAAAGTGGCGCGCTCGAATTCTGCCGACATCGACAAGGCACTGGATGCAGCCCATAAAGCCTTTGAAACATGGAGCAAGACCTCACCCGCCGAGCGCAGCAAAATTCTCAATGCGATTGCTGATCGTGTAGAAGCGAATATCGAAAAGCTGGCCCTTGCGGAATGTATCGACATGGGCAAACCCCTGCGCGAAGGGATGGCAGGCGACTTGCCAATGGTTATTGATCATTTCCGCTATTTTGCGGCGATGTGTCGCGGTGAAGAAGGCAGCATTTCAGAGATTGATGCAACCACTGTTGCTTATCACTTCCACGAGCCTATCGGTGTCGTTGGCGCAATTATTCCATGGAATTTCCCGCTCACGCTCATGGCATGGAAATCTGCTCCTGCGCTTGCTGCGGGCTGCACTATCGTAATCAAACCTGCCGAGCAAACACCTATTTCCATCATGCTGTTCATGGAACTGATTGCCGATATTCTGCCACCAGGCGTTATCAATGTGGTGCATGGCTTTGGTGTCGAGGCAGGTAAGGCGCTGGCCACCAGCCCACGCGTGGCGAAGCTGACGTTTACGGGCGAAACTTCCACGGGTAAGCTTATCATGGAATATGCTGCAAAGAATATTGTCCCCGTGACGTTGGAGCTGGGTGGCAAGTCGCCCAATATTTTCTTTGACGACGTGCTAGATGCTGACGATGCCTTTGCAGATAAGTGTCTTGAGGGCTTCGCCATGTTTGCCCTGAATAAAGGTGAGGTCTGCACCTCACCGACACGCGCGCTGGTGCATGAGAAAATTTACGACAAGTTCATGGAACGCGCGATTGCACGTGTGCAAAAAATTACCGTTGGCAATCCGCTTGAACTCACCACGATGATGGGGCCGCAAGCCTCTGCCGAGCAACATAAAAAAGTGCTCTCCTATTTTGATATTGGCAAAAATGAGGGCGCAAAACTGCTTACTGGTGGTAGCCAGCCCAAGCTAGGCGGCGCGCTGGATGCAGGATGCTTCGTATCGCCCACCGTGTTTGAAGGCACGAACAATATGCGCATTTTTCAAGAAGAAATTTTTGGACCCGTGCTTTCAGTCACACGCTTTAAGGATTACGACGATGCGATTCGTATCGCCAATGATTCGCGCTATGGACTTACCGCAGGTGTTTGGACGCGCAGCATTCATGCCGCATATAATGCTAGCCGCGCACTGCAAGCTGGCCGCGTATGGGTGAATTCTTATCACCTCTACCCTACCCATGCCGCGTTTGGTGGCTACAAACAATCGGGCATTGGGCGCGAGAATCACCGCATGATGCTGGGGCATTTCCGCCAAACTAAAAACGTGCTGACCAGCTACAGCCCGAACGCGCTGGGGTTCTTCTAATGCCGGTTATTCATAGTACGTTCAGCGCTTCATCGGCAGAAGCCAAAGAGAATGCCGCATTTCATACTGGGTTGCGTGACGCACTCACCGCACAGATCGAGACAGTGCAGCAAGGTGGCGGTGCGAAATCAGTGGAACGGCATCAGACGCGCGGCAAGTTATTACCACGTGAGCGCGTGGCACGCATTTTGGATGCTGGCTCGCCTTTTCTTGAACTTTCTGCACTTGCTGCGCACGATATGTACGCAAGTGAGGGTGGCGTGCCATCTGCTGGCGTGGTCACGGGTATCGGGCGCGTGCATGGCCGCGAATGCATGTTTGTGGCGAATGATGCTACCGTAAAGGGCGGCACGTATTTCCCTCTCACGGTGAAGAAGCATTTGCGTGCACAAGAAATTGCCCTGCAAAATCGTTTGCCTTGCATCTACCTCGTTGATTCAGGCGGCGCGTTCCTGCCTATGCAAGACGAAGTATTCCCCGATCGCGACCATTTTGGCCGCATTTTCTATAACCAAGCCCGTATGTCGGCTGTCGGCATTCCACAGATTGCGGCGGTGCTTGGCTCCTGCACAGCAGGGGGCGCTTATGTGCCTGCTATGTGCGACGAAAGCGTGATTGTGAAAGAGAATGGCACGATCTTCCTCGCTGGCCCACCACTCGTTAAAGCTGCGACCGGCGAAGATGTTAGCGCACAAGATTTGGGCGGTGCAGAAGTGCACACCTCGCAATCGGGCGTGGCAGACCATTATGCGTCGGATGAACCCGAAGCGCTCAGCACCGTGCGTGATATTGTGCAGCATTTGAATTGGAAAACACCTGCGCGCAATACATCACCGTATGCAGCGCCACTTTACGATGCTTCGGATATTTATGGTATTCTACCTAAAGAATCCACCCGTGTGCCATTCGATGTGCGCGAGATTATCGCACGCTTAGTTGATGGTTCGGAATTCCACGAATTCAAGCGCCGCTATGGGCAAACCATTGTGTGTGGGTTTGCAGCAATTCATGGCGTGCCCGTTGGTATCGTTGCGAATAATGGCATATTGTTCTCAGAGTCCGCGATCAAGGCGACGCACTTTATCGAGCTCTGCGCGCAGCGTTCCATCCCGCTTATTTTCTTGCAGAACATCACGGGCTTCATGGTGGGCAAGAAGTATGAGAGCGAAGGCATCGCCCGTCATGGCGCGAAGATGGTAATGGCGGTGAGTAACGCGAATGTGCCTAAGCTTACCGTGATTATTGGCGGATCCTTTGGTGCAGGAAATTACGGCATGTGTGGCCGTGCGTTTGACCCGCGCTTTTTATGGATGTGGCCGAATGCGCGCACCTCCGTCATGGGCGGTGAGCAAGCGGCTGACGTGCTAACGCGTATTCGCCAAGACGCGCTGGAGAAAGATGGCAAAAAGCTCTCGGCCAAAGAGTTGGATGCCATTCGTGCGCCATTGCTGGAAAAATATGCGCGTGAGAGCAGCGCCTACTATTCGACCGCGCGTCTGTGGGATGATGGTATCATCGACCCTGCCAAAACGCGTGATGTGTTGGGCCTTGCATTGGCAGCCTGCCAAAACGCCCCCATTGAACCCACACGCTTTGGCGTATTCAGGATGTAACATGCAGTATTCGTTCCTTACAGTAGATGTCGATGCACGCGGTGTAGCACTAGTGGGGCTGAACCGCCCCGAAGTGCATAACGCGTTTGATGCCGCATTGATTGGCGAGCTTACGGCTGCATTTGGTGCACTCAATGCCGATGAGTCCGTGCGACTGGCCGTGCTTTATGGGCATGGCAAATCTTTCTGCGCAGGCGGCGATTTGAATTGGATGCGCGCCATGGTCAATTATTCAGTGGAAGAAAACAAAGCAGATAGCCAAAAGCTCTCTGATATGTTCGCCACTATTTCGGGTTTCAGCAAACCATTGATTGGTGTCGTACATGGCAATGCACTTGGTGGTGGCTCAGGACTTGCGGCAGTCTGCGACTATGTGCTGGCAACGGACACAGCGAGTTTTGGCTTTACGGAAACACGTCTTGGATTGCTGCCTGCGGTGATTGGCCCTTATGCGATCGAAAAAATCGGCATTGGTGCAGCGCGCGCCTATTTCATTAGCGGCATGCGTTTTGATGCAGCAACCGCGCAGCGTATTGGCCTCGTTCACCAGATTACATCAGGTGATCAGTTGCCTACAGCGCGAGAGACACTCATTGGTGAGTTCCTAAAGGCTGCACCACAAGCAAGCGTCAAGGCGAAGTCACTCGCACGCACGATGCACGCTTTACCCATCAGCATTCAGCATGACTTAGCGATTGAGGCGATTAGCGATGCACGCGTCAGCGCAGAAGGTCAGGCAGGCATGAAAGCATTGCTGGAAGGTGGCAAGCCACCATGGAGTGCTTCATGACGCGCGCCATCACGCGAGTACTGATTGCGAATCGCGGCGAAATTGCTTGCCGTATTGCCGCCACATGCCGCGTCATGGGTATTGAAACCGTGACTGTGTTTGCTGAAGATGACCGCGACTTACCTCATGCCTCGATTGGTGATCGCGCATGCCTGCTTGAGGGCGATGGGCTAGCGGCTACCTACCTGAACAGCGCCGCCTTGATTGCTGCAGCCAAAGCCAGTGGCGCGGATGCCATTCACCCAGGCTATGGGTTCTTATCCGAAAATGCTGCATTCGCCGATGCGGTTACGAAAGCTGGGTTGACCTTCATTGGCCCATCCGCCGAGGTGATTGCTAAAATGGGCGACAAGGCTGCCTCACGCATTTTATGCAATAAAATTGGCGTGCCTACCGTGCCTGGATATGATGGTGAATCGCGCGACATTAAGATACTTGCGAAGGAAGCTGAGCATATCGGCTACCCCATTTTAGTGAAGGCTGCTGCTGGTGGTGGCGGTAAAGGGATGCGCGTGGTCGAGCACGCAAAGGAATTGGAAGTAGCTTTGCAAGCAGCGCGCGCAGAGGCGAAAAATGCTTTTGGTGATGATCGCGTATTGCTCGAAAAATACCTGCTCACCCCGCGCCATGTGGAGGTGCAGGTATTCTCCGACATGCATGGTAATCATCTGCATTTATATGAACGCGATTGTTCGGTGCAGCGCCGCCATCAGAAGATTATCGAGGAAAGCCCAGCCCCTGCTCTGCCCGATGCGACCCGTCAGGCCATGGCGGCGGAAGCCATCAAGATTACCAAGCATATCGGCTATACGGGCGCGGGCACGATTGAATTTATTATGGATGCGCGCGGTGCATTTTATTTTCTAGAAATGAATACGCGATTGCAGGTTGAACACCCTGTTACGGAAATGGTCACGGGTTTGGATCTAGTGCAATTACAGCTTGAGGTGGCGATGGGCAAAAAGCTGCCATTCACGCAAGCTGATATCGCCCAGCGCGGCCATGCTATCGAGGTACGGCTCTATGCCGAAGACCCTGCGCGTGACTTTATGCCTTCCCCTGGCACGTTGCAGCAATTCAGCTTGCCGCAATTGCCCCGCATTCGCGCAGAAAATGGTTATCGCGCAGGGAATGTGGTTTCGTCACGTTATGACCCGATGATCGCGAAACTCGTCGCATTCGGCACGACGCGCGATGAAGCCATTGCACGACTAAGCGACGCGTTGCAGCGCGCACTAATCAGCGGAGTGACACATAATCGTGATTATTTGCTGCGCGTATTAAATCACCCAGCGTTCGTTGCGGGCAAGGTCTCAACGGATTTCGTCAAAACGCACGGCGCAAGCTTAGCAGAACCAGAATTGCCGACCGATACTGCCGCCGCTTTTGCTGCAGCATATCTTTTGCTGCAAGATGCAGCAATTGGCGTAGCACACTCCACCGAAACGACACAGGAATATTCCGCGTGGACAGATCGTAACGTCGCGGGGATGCGATGAACAAAACGCTCCATATTGGCCATCATCCTATTGCTGTTGAAGCGGTAAATCGTACGCAAAATAGCGTGTCATTTACATGCAATGGAACATCCTATGATTTCCAGTTAGAGCGCTTGAAAGATGGCAGCTATGTGCTTGCCCAGAAGATTTCTGATGGTGTGTGGAAACGCCAGACACTGGCTGCAACACGCACTGCTAAGGGCGCATTGCGCATCGCGCTTACTGGACAAGAATTGCTGGTGGGTGAGCCACGTGCTGGCCGCAGCGCTGCTACGGAAGAGAAGCCGCTTAGCCCACGCGCGCCTATGCCTGGACTGGTTCGCCAGATTTTGGTGAAGGCTGGCGATAAGGTAGCCAATGGCCAAGCATTGGTGGTGATGGAAGCTATGAAGCTACAAATGACGCTTGCTGCTGGCGGCGATGGCATCGTTGAGCGTATCGCGGTGAGCGAGGGCGCGATGGTAGAAGAAGGAGCTGAGCTGGTTGTAGTGACTCAGAAGCGCGCATGAGTGATGCATCCATTACGTTGGTGGAGGTTGGGGCGCGTGATGGCCTGCAGAACGAACCTAATGCTGCAACACTTGATGCGCACACGAAGGCGACCTTCATTCGCATGCTTGCGCAGGCAGGGCTTAAGCGCATTGAGGGCGGCAGCTTTGTGCATCCCAAGGCGGTTCCTGCTATGGCGAATAGTGCAGAAGTTGCCGCATTGTTGCAACCAGTTGAGGCAGATTTCCCTGATGTTATTTTTTCCTATCTCGTGCCGAATCTTAAAGGCCTAGACCGCGCAAAGGACGCGCACGCAAAAGAAGTTGTAGTGTTTTTGGCACTCGCGGAATCCTTCTCGCGCGCCAACATCCAGCAAGGCGTTGATGAGTCCTTTAGTGCGATTGCACCCACGATCGCTGCAGCACGTGCACAAGACATGCGCGTACGCGGTTATATTTCAAATCTCTTTGGTTATAGTGATTACGCATTTACGCCTGCGGATGTGGTGAAACGAACCCACCAACTACTGGAAATGGGCTGTTTTGAAGTGTCGCTTGGCGATACGACGGGTATTGGCACTGCACAAACCACGCGCATGGTATTGGATGCATTGATTACTGCAAACACCCCGCTTGAAAAAGTGGCTATGCACTTCCACGACACATTCGGCAACGCGATTGCCAATGTTGCAGTGTCCTATGAAATGGGTATTCGCGTGTTTGACGCATCAACGGGTGGGCTGGGTGGCTGCCCCTATGCAAATAGCCCGAAGGGTAACCTCGCGATGGAAACCCTCGTCGCATGGGCAACATCCCAGCATATTCGCTGCGATGTGCAGGATATCGCAATGCTGGAAAAAGCTGCTCATTATATGCGCACTGCGCTTGGCAAGTGAGGGTTTTTTCGTTACACACGATGCAACCTAGAGGATTCTTATGAGCGCACAGCAACATACGGTTGGTTCTTTTCTATTCGATTATCTGCACCGTCAGGGTGTTGGCCATGTATTCGGCATTCCTGGTGATTTTGCCTTGCCAACCTTCCGTTGGATGCAAGCTTCACCGATTGACATCATCACCATGACGCACGAGCCAAGCGTTGGGTTCGCGGCGGATGCTTATGCCCGCATTCATGGGCTTGGTGTGGCCTGCGTTACCTATTGTGTGGGTGGCTTGAACATGCTCAACTCCGTAGCTTGCGCTTATGCCGAGAAGTCGCCATTGCTGGTGCTTTCGGGTGGCCCCTCACCTGCTGACAGAACCAAAGACGTATTAATGCACCATAAAGTGCGCACGTTTGATACGCAGCGCCGCATCTATGAAGAAGTGACCTGCGCGACCGCAGTGCTGCTTGATCCTGAAACGGCGGCGGGTGAAATCATGCGCGTGGTGGATACGATGCGCGAGCAGTCCCTGCCTGGCTATATTGAAATCCCGTTTGATGTGGTGGACATGCCGATTGGCCATATTCCTGCACCGCGCAATAAAGCGCCACGCACCAGCGACCCAGAGAATCTTGTTGCCATGGTTGAGGACGCTATTGCCGCCATTAATGGCGCGAAACAACCTGTAATCATCGCAGATATTGAGTTGCACCGTTATGGGCTGGAAGAGCTGGCACTCGAAGTTGCTTCTAAGTTCAATATTCCTGTGGCTTCTACCCTGCTCTCCAAATCCATCATCAGTGAAACACACCCTCTGTTCATTGGCGTGTATTCTGGCCCGCTCTCTGATGCGAAGCTGCAAAGCTACGTAGAGGAATCCGACTGCATCATCATGCTGGGTGCATACATCACGGATGTTTGGTTCGGCTTTATGAACACCAGCGAGAAGCTGCGCCGTAAGAATACGATGATTTGCACCACCGAGAAGATGAGCATCGGTTACCGCAGCTATGAGCATGTTGTTCTCAAGGAATTGCTTGAACGCCTGCTTGCAGCACCCATCAAGCCACGCCAACTTTCGGCTCTGCCAAAACCAGCACCTGAGCCAGAGCCACTCACCGATAAAGACCGCAACCAACCCGTTACGATGGAGAACTTCTTCCGTATTCTGGGATTGTCCGTGGGCGAGAACGATACGATTACGTGTGACACGGGCGATTCACTCTTCGGTGCGATGAAGTTGCGTACGCGTAATGCCAGCTACTTTCTGGCAGATGCCTACTATCTCTCGATGGGGTTTGCTGTTCCTGCGGCGATTGGCGCGATGGCTGCGCGCCCTGATAACCGCGTATTCGCCATTGTCGGAGACGGTGCCTTCCAGATGACGGGAATTGAGCTTTCCACGGCTGTTAAATTTGGCATGAAGCCAATCGTGTTTGTCATCAATAACGATGGTTATGGCACACAGCGCTTCATTCTCGATGGGCCGTTCAACGAGATTCTGCGTTGGAATTACACCAAACTTACCGATCTCTTTGGCGGTGGCATGGCGTATAAAGTGACAACCAATGGTGAGCTGGAAACGGCGATTCAAGCCGCACTTAAGGATGATCAGATGTATCTGATTGAGGTTGTCATACCGCGCAATGATTGCAGTCCAAGCCTCAAGCGTGTTGGCGAAGAACTGGGTAAATTGCGCGATAAAGACAAACGCAGCGCGTAGTATTACTTACGCTCTATCAGCCAATCGAGCGAGGCTTTTCCAGCACCGCTAATTGCTAGCCACGTGAAGATGGCGAGGTAAAGCGTTTCCTCAAACCCTAACAACGTGTGCAGCGAATCCACCTCCTCCCACCGAGCGGTGAGGATGGCGATTATCATCGTAATCGCTAAGCCACCTGCGCTGATGCGGGTGAGCACACCCAGAATGAGGAATGCGCCACCAAAGCACTCTAAGCTTGCAACAAACGGTGTGAGAATGTGAGGTGCGGGTATGCCAAGACTTGTAAAATATTCGGTCACTCTATCCAAGTGTTGCAACTTACCGAAACCTGTCAGCATGAATACATAGCCAACGGTGATGCGTGCAATAAGTGCACCTGCCCATTCGAAATGCGCAGCAATGCGTTTTGGCCAAAGAATCAGAAAATTAAGCGGCTTCATACGTCGTTCCTTTGTTGGTTACGATCTTATATTCGGCGGCGGCAAGCAAACCGTTACGCATCCATCGTGAAAAATATTCGGAAATGTTAGCCGCGAATGATTCTGCGCAGTTTTCCAATGCCTCACCAACCGTAGCACCATTGAATAATGCGCTAAGGAGCAGATATTCCTGTTCCTCCAAATCCATACGCCACATGACATCCTCGTGGCGAAATACGGCTAGCCAGCTTGGTGTTTGCTGAGGAGTGGCGGCTGGCGTTTTATCAATCACTGCACGGTAGTAACCATTCACATCATAGTTAAAGGCAAAAAGCTTCAAGGCCTTGCGCGGGAACAGGCGCGATTTCATCAAGCTATCTGGTGTCATTCCTGTGAGGTCTTCTGGGGTTAGGGCACGAACCTCTTCCTCGTCGGCGAGTTGGGTAATGGCCGTTTCCAGCACACACAACTCCTGCGCAAACGCGTCATAGTTGGGGTCAGCTTGTTGATACTCAGGCAACCGTGCTGCGTAGCGGGCCACATTAAAATGCTGCGGTGGTACGTCGCGGATAAACCCGTCTATCAGCGCATCAAATTTTGTTTTGCCGAGATAGGTTTTAAGCACAGCGTAGTCTTCGGCCACCACATCGAACAAGCGCCAACGATAGGCGTTTATGTAAACGCCGAGTTGTTGTTCAGCAGAAAAATCCTCTTTCTGGCGAATCCATTCTGCGGGTCGGCTATCCATGCTCTGCCCTTTCATAATCGCTTCTTGAAGGGTTTCTTGCTGCAAAATAAGGGCTGGATTCTCGTTCATCACGTAAGGTGTATTGGGCTTTGCAAGCTCGGGGATCGTGAAATGCTGCGCGTCATTCGCTGCGGCACGCGCCTTCTCTAATTCTGCATAGAGCACTGGGAATTCCGGAATTTTATCGTCCCACTCAATCATGGTGTTGGGTGTGCGCCCTGCTTTTTGTACTACGTATTTGTAAAGGTTCCATACGTCATCAATCACGTGGTCGTCATGCGTATCGATGATGTGAGTGCCCTTATTCGTATGCCCCGAAAGATGCATTTGCACGACACGCTCTAGTGGCAACGCATCTAGATAGGCTTTTGCATCGAGGCGATGATTATAACAGGTGACGTAAACATTGTTCACATCTAGCAGCAGGTTGCAGCCTGAATCTTCTGCCATGCGGGTGATAAACTCCGCCTCTGACATAGTGGAGCTTTTAAATTCCAAATAGGTGGAGGGGTTTTCGAGTGCTATGGGACGCTCGAGAAAATCCTGCACTTCTCGAATGCGCTGCACGATGTGCTTGAGCGCTTCTTCCGTATAGGGCACTGGCAACAGGTCATGGGTGTTTTTGTGTGCAACACCCGTCCAGCATAAGTGGTCACTCACCCACGCTGGTTTTACGTCATTGATCAGGCTTTTGAGCTTTCTTAGATATTCAGAATTAAGCGCATCAACAGTACCAATGGAAAGTGATACACCGTGTAGCACGATAGGGTAATGCTCGGCGATGCGGGCAAGATTGCGGCGCTGCTTGCCGCCTGTATCCATATAGTTTTCAGAGATAACCTCGAACCAGTCGACTGCGGGGCGATGCTCGAGAATGTGAGGCATGTGCTTGGTACGTAGCCCAAGCCCAAACCCTAAATGTGGAAGTGATGTGGTTGCCATAAAATGGTAGGGGTAGCCAACAAGCTACCCCTAACCGTTGCAAGGTTACTTGCCGTCTTTGCCGTGGCAGCCATTGCTAGACTTGCATGACGCTTTTTCACCATCTTTAGCGTTGCAGCTAGATTTATCAGCGCCGTTGCACTGAGATTTCTCTGCTTGTGAATTGCCTTTACAGCCGTTTGCACCTTTACAAGAAGCTTTGTCGCTTCCAGCTAATGCAGGTTGTGCAGCGAGCATGCCAGCAGTGAGAAGTCCGAGCAATGCAGCAGAAGCGAGTTTAGTATTGGTGGTCATAAAATTCTCCGTTGGTTAATGTTTGTGATGTAACGTCGTGGTTTGATGAGCGGTTACATAGTCAAGTTCGGCGGGTGGGCAAAAATAGTTACAGGCGTATCAAATATTTTTACCAACGCAGCAAATAGCGCCCCAAAACCGCGCCCAAAGCAGCAAAAAACAGGCTGGGAGCATAGTGCCACATCAGTAAATGTGCTATCTCGTCGTTGGCCTCTGCTAGCCGTAACGTCAGCGCGCCAACGGACATAGAGGCAATGACTGCCAGCAAGCCCGCACGCATTGGCATAATGGTCGCGCCCTTACGGATGAGCCAAAAGATGAGGATAGCAGGTAGCATGGAAGAAAACGCAATATACGCTGTGCAGCCATGCGTATGTGAGTCTGCATTCGACATCACCATGCGTACATCATGCGGCATGAAAAGCTGGAAGGCGACAAGTAGGAGCATGAGACCTGAGAATATAAATGGTAGCCTCATGCGGTATTTTTGAACGATTGCATCAGGCCTCATCGCATGGAGTGCTGCGAGGACCGAACTTATCAGCATGGCGGCTAGCAATAGCAGTTCGACCACAAAAAGCGGGCGCTGAAGCTGTTGGGCAAGGTCGGGGCGGAAGCCTTCGAGCCAACATTGTGCGCATATTGCATAGATAGACAAAGCCGCAAGCAGGATGAGCGCGTAACGTTGCGGGCGCAACGGACGCACGGGCGTTGCTTGGGCACTAAGTGTTTCAATGAGCTGTTTCGTATCAGCCATGGCTAAATTTTTCCCGTATCTTCTTTATGGCGCGGTGTGCCGCTACTTTTACCGCAGATTCCTTCATGCCCAGCTGTTCGCCAACTTGCTTTGCGGTGTAACCCTCCACATGCATCATGGAAAGGATTTTCCGCTCGCGACCACCTATGCCATCCAGCATCTCATCTATAGATTCGGACTCATGGGTGTTTTCGGTTACCGCTTCCAGCAGATTTTCATAATCAGCGATATCCACGCTCTTATGGCGCATCTCGCTGTAGGTTTTACGCAGGTGATCTGTCACCCGAAAGCTGGTAATGGCGATAAGCCATGGCATTAATGGGCGGTTGCCGTCGTAGGTATGGCGCGCTTTATGGATGGAAATCAGCACTTCCTGCAGCACGTCCTCCACATCACTTGCGGGGATTTTCCTGCCAATGACTCGGCGCAATATGGGTGAGAGTTGGTTCAAGAATGCGGCATACGCCACGGCATCACCTGCCAGACCTGCTAGCAAGGTACGCGTTAGCTCTGCACTGATCTCGCTCTTTTTCACGCTGAGTCTTACATCCGCTTATTCGGGCTGCATTCTATTCGATTGCGATGCAAGTACAAGCGCCCTTATGGGCGCTTGGATATGGCGGCGCGTAGTGAACGGTTTTCGAACTTTCCCGACTGATTTTGCTGCGATTATAAGGTACAAAATTAATTATATTAGCATTGAGATCATAGCATGCCTCATCGCGAATTAGGTGGCTACTTGTCCGGTTAACAGTTTTAATTCTGCCATTTCTGGCGAGATCGTTTTAATCCAATCGTTAAATACAGAAAGGCCACTTGAATTCCAGTTTGGATTACAGAATTTAGCTACGGAATCTCCTAGTAGTGTAAGTAAAATGCCTCTCACTTCAATTTTTTGTTTTGGGATAATAACGTATCTAGTTTCTTCATAACTAGCAATAAAGGCACTGCCAGGACTGTATTGCCTAAAACTCGTTAAATGATCTGCAATTACCCCAATATCACCAAGTTGAAAAATCAGATTACCTACGGTTCGGTTTGTGTTGGGCACGACTCGGTCAAATGCTTCCACATGCGAGTGTGGCAAAATAGGTGATCCGCCTATCCAGATGCAAAGATTTAAAAGGTCAGAAAATGCTTTAAATAATCCTTCTTCCATATTTCCAATAAGCCACAATGCACGAGGACTTACCGAGCTTGGGGTTGCAGTTTCGCATGCTAATGCACGAGCTAATAAATCAGCACGCCACTCTTCATTGCGCTTACGGGCTAATTCATTAAATTTATCGATCCAATGATCCTCTATAGGTGCTGAAGTCGGCGGAGTTGTTTCAGCGCTTTTTTCATCGCCATAGGAAAGTGATTTCAAAGTAATTTGGACCTGCCTAGTAATACCATCTACGAATTCCAAATCACGTTCAATCCTGATTCTCTCATCATCTGGCGCAGCGACATAACGCTCAAGTAACAGTTTTTTAATTGTTCCTCTGGTTTCGATTTCGTTACTTAATAGCTCTTTCAACATATCGACTTGCGCCAATCTGCCTTGATGCCTCTGCCAAGCTTCTGACATTTTATCTGATTGAGAAATTGCAAAAGGGCCGATTGCCTTAACAGTATTGATTACTCTCTGACTTCCTTCAGATAGCTTTGCGATCCAGTTCATAAAAATCCTTAAGTTTTTTGTAATTCTAGCAGTAAAAAACGATCAGGAAATAGATTTTCGAACCTAACGAACCCTTGACTGGGATTCGAACTCAGTGGGCTGAATCTGATTATGTTTCAAATGGCGGACAGGGTGAGATTCGAACTCACGGTGAAGTTGCCCCCACGCTAGTTTTCAAGACTAGAGCCTTAAACCACTCGGCCACCTGTCCATATCCATTCAATGTCTAAAGCCTCGCGGTTTAAGCGATGCCTCAAGCGCCAGACGGCTGGCGCTCGGCCACCTGTCCACGTCTTTGTCAGGCAGGGAAGTACGCAAATCTGCGGCTTTCGTCAATAGTTTAACGCAAAGCTTGCGCTGGAGCGGCTTACGAGCTATAGAAACGCTCCCCCGAGCCATATTCGGGGCGAATATATGGTGACGCGGGGTGGAGCAGCCCGGTAGCTCGTTAGGCTCATAACCTAAAGGTCGTCAGTTCAAATCTGGCCCCCGCAACCAACATCAGAGCCAATCTCCCAAGATTGGCTTTTTCTTTATCCAGACTCGTTGCCGCACCGTTGCCGCAGTTTATTGAATCAGTGGATTTATTCATCGCACACATCTAGCTTGGTAAAATGACAGGTTCTCCTGATTGGACAGCAAAAGTTTTGTCGGCTCTCGATACAGTATCGGGGTGGACATGCTTTGCTATTGCTGTCGCCATGGGAATGATTTTATTCCTACCAACGACTGCTGGAATTGATCTTACTGTTATTCGAGAAGCACATGGCGGATGGCTATTTTTTGCCATGGTATTATGTGCTGCATTGACCTTTGCTCGTATATTGCGCGAATTAACGGCAGGATTTAAAAAACGCAAATCGAAGAATTTTATTCTGACCCCACGACCAATGCAGTGCTGGTGGCATCTAGCAAAACAAAAGGACGATAGTTACATAACGCAGATAGTGGCGGACTGCGATGTTTTGAATCTTACTTCCAAAGGATTGAGATTTCACTCGATGCGATTGATTTCACCTAGTTTAAGAAAGAGCGAGGTGGTGCACTCCGAAATCGGTATCTTTGATGCGCTCAAATTGGGTCGAGATTATATTCTGCCTAGTCATACTGATTGGGTGCGAATATCCATAATGGTTCGTCAAAAGCTAGGAAATGAGGACAAGCCCTTAAAGGTTGCCTTGGGTATCGTTGACAGCCACGGATTAGAACATCGCATTAAAATACTTCTGCGCCCCAATAATCGTGCCACATCCTAATCCCTTAGCTATGGGTTGATTATCCGCATGGTTTAATGTAACACAATCCCATGCGCTTCATTTTCACCATCCTTATCGCCCTGACGATCTTCACCGCTAACCAAGTGGCGATGGCGTATGAGCATTGCGATGATGCGCATTGCGCCTTCTTCATGGGCGACGAGCACAAGCAAGAGAAGAAAGCTGATACAGGTGCTGACCATCATTGCTGCGGTGGTACGGTACTGCATCTCTCTGCGGTGAAGCAGCCATCAGCAGATGTATCGGATAAGACCGAGTGGAACCTTGCACAAGGATTCACCTCTGTCAGTCCGCCCACACTCATCGAACCACCCACTAGCCTGTAAATCGCCCGACGCACGTAGTGCGCCCATTTCAACGATTACAGGATTTCTCCCATGTTACGATATTGTTGGCCGTTATTGGCCATTTTACTCAGCCCCACTGCCTATGCGCAGCAGGCTTTGCAACTAGATGATGCCATCGCCGAGGCGCTGGAACATTCCCCTGCCATGAACTCTGCCAAGGCGCGGGTAAAAGCCAGTGCAGGCGAACGCACCCAAGCAGGTGCTTACCCGAACCCCGAACTGGGTATCGAGGCTGAGAATATCGGTGGTGATGCCCCTTATGATGGGTTCCAAAGCGCCGAGATGACCTATGGTGTGACGCAACAGATCGAGATGTGGGGCAAGCGTTCCGCACGTAAGGATGCCGCGCATTTCGGTTATGACGTAGCGGCGCTGGATGCCGAAGCCATCCGTCTTGATGTCATCCGCGATGTGAGCGTTGCCTATGCCGATGCAGTAGCTGCACAGGAAAAGGAACGCTACGCCGATGAGCAGCACCGCATTGCAGGTGAAGAACTCAAAAGCGTTTCGCGTCGCGTGGCCGAAGCTGCCTCACCCTTGATGCAACGAAGCAAAGCAGAGATCACCGTCGCTACCAGCAAGTTCGCACAGGAAGAAGCCAAGCAGGAAGCACTGGTCGCTCGTAAGCAACTGGCAGTGCTGATGGGCAGGCCACAACTGAGCGAAGCCTTGGCAACGGATGCGTTCTTTGCGGTGGAATCACCCAAAACAGTCGAAGAAGAATTGCTGAAAGCTACGCCCGATTGGGTGCGTTGGGAGCGTGAGAAGAAACGTGCTACATCATTGCTGGAACTGGAAAAGGCCAATGCCTTGCCCGACCCTACGGTGAATCTGGGTGTGCGCCAATTCCGCGATACGGATGATAAGGCCTTCGTGCTGGGCGTGTCGCTACCCATTCCTGTTTTCGATAGCAACCGAGGTAATATCGAACGGGCGCGTGCAGAAGTAAGCAGAAGTGAAAGTGACCAACAACTTGCATTGCTCGACCGCCAAAAGGACTTCGCACGTCTCCAAGGCGCATTAGGCACGGCGTATCTGCAAGCGATCAGCCTGCGGGATACGATCATCCCTGCCGCAGAGCAAGCCTTTGGCCAATCACGCTATGGGTATGGCGCTGGCAAGTTCCAGTATCTTGAAGTGCTGGATGCGCAGCGCACCTTATTCGATGCACGCCATCAATACATCACTGCGCTTCGCAACTACCACACACACAAAGCAGAACTCGAACGCATTGCGGGTCTGCACCATACGCCATCCGAAGGAGATCACCATGACGAGTAAACGCATCATCTTTATCGCAGTGATTGCTGCGCTTGTTGGAGGTGGCATCTATGCCTTCATGCCTGCATCCAAGGCAGAGCATGAGGAAGAGGAAGGCCATCACGAAGAGGCTGGCCAGCGTGCGCATATCAGCGACGAATCCGCCAAGGAAATGGGTATCGAAACCGTGGTGGCAGGTGCTGCAACGGTGCGTGAATCCAAGAGCCTGTCGGGTCGTATTGTACTGAACCAGAACCGTAGTGCGCAGGTAAAAGCACGTTATGCTGGGGTAGTGCGTGACGTGTTCAAGCAAGCGGGTGAAGCCGTGAAGCGCGGCGAGAAACTGGCGCGTGTAGAGAGCAATGAAAGCCTGCAAGTCTATGCAGTGCCATCACCCCTCGATGGTATCGTGCTGGAACGCCATATCAGTGTGGGTGACGAAACGGGTGAAGAACCCATCTTCGTAGTCGCAGACCTGAACAGCCTATGGGCAGAGTTCTTCGTGTTCGCAGGTGATGCCAACCAGATCACGCAAGGCCAGAAGGTCACGGTTTCAACGCTGGATGGCAAGGTCACAGGCGAGAGCACTATCAGCGCAGTGCTACCTACTGCCGATGCTGCAAGCCAGACCATCGTGGCGCGTACCGAACTGGATAACAGCACAGGCATCTGGCGTGCAGGCATGACCGTTCGGGTCGATGTTACGCTGACGGAAAAGGAAGCGGCGCTAGCCGTTCCTACCGCAGCGATTCAGCGTCTTGAAGGCAAGCCCGTAGTATTCGTAAAAGAGGGTGCGGAGTATGTAGCCACCCCTGTTACGCTGGGCAGTGCTGACCGTATCCAGACCGTAATCACCAGCGGCTTAGATGCAGGTGCAGAGGTTGTTTCCAAAAACAGTTTTGTGGTGAAGGCCGACATCGGCAAAGCATCCGCAGAACATGAACACTGAGTTTTATCATGATTAAATCCTTACTCTCATTCTCGATTCACCATCGCTATCTGATTGCGCTGCTAACGGCAGCCGTAGCCTCGGTGGGTCTTTACATGCTCGGCAATCTCCCGATTGATGCCGTGCCTGACATCACCAACAATCAAGTGCAGATCAATACGATGTCACCCGCGCTCTCGGTCAATGAAGTCGAGAAACAGGTGACGTTCCCGATTGAAACGGCCTTAGCAGGTATCTCTGGGCTGGAATCTACGCGCTCGATTTCGCGTAATGCGTTCTCGCAAGTGACCGCTGTATTCAGTGACAAGGTGGATATTTACTTCGCACGACAGCAGGTGAGCGAACGCCTTGCCGAAGCAAAGGAAAGTCTGCCCGATGGGGTAGAACCCTCCATGGGTGCGATCTCGACAGGGCTTGGCGAGATTTATATGTGGACGGTGGAATACACCAAGGAAGGCCGCAAGAAGCAGCATGATGGTGAAGCGGGTTGGCAAAGTGATGGAAGCTACCTTACCGCCGAAGGCCAACGACTCGCCAACGATCTGGAACGTGCCAGCTATCTGCGCACGGTACAGGACTGGATGATTCGCCCACAGATTAAAGGGGTGGAAGGTGTTGCAGGCGTAGATGCGATTGGTGGTTATGTGCAGCAATACCATGTGCAGCCGAACCCTGAAAAGCTGGTCGCGCTGGGTCTGTCATTCAGCGACATCATTGAGTCCATTGAAGCCAACAACCATAGCATTGGTGCAGGCTATATCGAACAAGGTGGCGAGTCTTACGTAGTGCGTGCCGATGGTCGCATTTCCGCACCGAACGAGTTGGGCGATATTGTCGTGACCACCCGTAAGGGCATTCCCGTTTATCTACGTGACCTTGCCACTATCGGTATCGGTAGGGAGTTGCGTACAGGCAGCGCATCAGAGAATGGTGAGGAAGTCGTGGTAGGTACGGCACTCATGCTCATCGGTGCGAATAGCCGTACTGTGGCCGATGCGGTGGATATGAAGATGAAGGAAGTGAACAAATCACTTCCCGCAGGTATTCATGCCAAAGCCGTGTTGAACCGTACGAAGCTGGTAGATGCGACTATCTCTACCGTGCAAGAGAACCTGACGGTCGGTGCCTTGCTGGTCATTGGTGTCTTGTTCTGGCTATTGGGAAATATCCGTGCGGCCATCATCACCGCGCTGGTGATTCCTGTATCCATGCTCATGACGGCGATTGGCATGGTGAAGGGCGGTATCAGCGGCAACCTCATGAGTCTTGGTGCGTTGGATTTCGGGCTGATCGTGGATGGTTCCATCATCATTACCGAGAACTGCTTGAAACGATTGGCAGAGCGTCAGCATCATGTCGGGCGCACTTTGAACCTGACGGAACGATTGCATGAGGTGATGGCTGCTGCGCAGGAAATGGTGCGACCCACCGTGTTCGGTCAGCTTATCATCATTCTGGTTTATGTTCCCATGCTGACCTTCACAGGGGTTGAGGGTAAGATGTTCTCGCCTATGGCGATGACAGTGATTATCGCGCTCGTTTCGGCGCTCATCCTGTCACTTACCTTCGTGCCTGCGATGATTGCGATTTTCGTGAAAAACCGCATCAGCGAGAAGGAAAGCCCTGTCATCGAGAAGGTACGCGTGCGCTATGAGATGTGGCTAGGCAGAGCCATGCTGCAACCGATGAGGGTTGCTGGTTTGGCAGTTGCTGGGTTCATTCTGGCGGCGATTATGTTCATGTTCATGGGGCGTGAGTTCATTCCGACGCTCGATGAAAAGGACATCGCCATGCATGCGATGCGTATTCCAAGCACAGGCATTACCACCTCGCAGGAAATGCAGTTCGCGGTGGAGCGTGCCATCAGCAAGAACCCCGAAGTGGCATTCGTCTTCTCCAAAACGGGTACGGCGGAAATGGCGGCAGACCCTATGCCACCGAACGTATCGGACACCTTCATCATCCTCAAACCACAGGACGAATGGCCAGATAGCATCTCGAAAGCCGAGTTGATTAAGAAGCTGGAAAAGAGCGTCGCCAAAGTGCCTGCGAACAACTACGAGTTCACTCAGCCCATTCAGATGCGCTTCAACGAGTTGATCTCAGGCGTGCGAAGTGATGTTGCAGTGAAGTTGTATGGTGATGACTTCGATGCACTTAGCAGCACCGCCGTTAAGATTGCGCAAGTCTTGCAAAAGACCGAAGGCGCTGCCGATGTGAAAGTCGAGCAGACCGAGGGCTTACCTATGCTTGAAGTGAAGCTGCGTAAGGAAGCGATTGCACGCTATGGCTTGAACGTCAGCGATGTGCTGGATGTGTTGGCCATTGCAGTCGGTGGTCGTGAAGCAGGCCTGATCTTTGAGGGCGATAAGCGTTTCGATATTGTCGTGCGCCTACCCGACGAATTGCGTCAGGACATTCAAGTATTAGAAAGCCTGCCTATCCTTCTGCCATCCGACGGGGAAGAACATGACCGCCCTGAATATGTGCCATTGAAAGAACTGGCCGATTTGGAAACGACCGAAGGTGTGAACCAGATCAGTCGTGAGAATGGTAAGCGCCGTATCGTGGTGCAAGCCAACGTGCGTGGCCGCGATATTGGTTCGTTCGTGCAAGAAGCACAGACCGCTATTGAATCGTCAGTAAAACTCCCCGCAGGATATTGGACGGAATGGGGTGGCCAGTTCGAGAATCTGAAAGCAGCAAGCAAGCGTCTTGCACTGGTGGTTCCTGCCTGCTTCTTCATGATCTTCCTGTTGCTCTTTACCGCGCTTAATTCGGTGAAGCAGGCCTTGCTAGTGTTCAGCGGCATTCCATTAGCGGTCATTGGTGGCGTGTTCACCTTGTTCCTGTTCGGTATGCCGTTCTCTGTATCGGCAGCGGTAGGGTTCATTGCGCTGTCAGGCATCTCGGTGCTGAACGGGCTGGTGATGATTACCAGCATCAACCAGCATGTGCTGGCGGGTCTGCCCCCAGAGCAAGCCGTGCGTGAAGGTGCATTAAGCAAGCTGCGACCAATGCTCATGGCTGCCATTGTTCCTTCGCTAGGTTACGTGCCGATGGCTGTATCAACGGGTGCGGGTGCGGAAGTACAGCGCCCCTTGGCGATGGTGGTGATCGGTGGGTTGCTGGTTGCAACGGCACTGACAATGGTCGTTCTGCCTGCGCTGTACCGCAAATTCAATCTCGATAAAGAAGTGAGAGAGTAAAATGAAACACGCATTTTACATGGTGGCATTGCTGGTTGTAATCACCGCATGTACAGTTGAACAACCGAAGTCTCTCGACCAGCAGTTAGCAGCAGTAACCCCAGCAGAGCGCAAGGAGACATTGCTTAATGCCTGTCTGAGCGAGGCTGAATGGCCAAGCCTCAAATCAAAACGTAGTCATGCGGGGAGCCAACGTAAACATGGGTCACACAACTCCTACGCCTCCGAGGTGAGGGACATGAAGGCGTTATGCAAACAGATGGATCTAGCAAACGAGAAGAAAGCATTGGCCGATAAGTGCGAAGAACAAGTGATTCTTAAAAGAGAAAAAGAGCGTAAGGGTGGTGCTGAGCATGCTGTCAGAACTCAGCAGATATGCGAACAGATGACGGGTTTGAAACTTCGTAGTAAGTAGGAATGTATGAACGCAAATTGCGGAGATTCACACTGCTCAACGGAACTGGACAGCCCAGCTTATCGTAAGGTGCTGTGGGTGTGCTTGTTTGCGAACGCCATCATGTTCGTGGTGCAGGTGATCGCCAGCCACATGGCGCATTCGGTCGCACTTCTCGCCAACTCACTCGATTTTCTTTCCGATGCTGCCAACTATGGCATCAGCATTTATGTGCTGGGTCGTGCGCTCACCATGAAAGCCAAAGCCTCCATCTTCAAAGGCCTGTCGCTTGGTGTGGTCGGGTTATGGACAGCTTACTCTACCTTCATGCAAGCCTTCGAGCCTGTGATACCCGAACCTTTCATCATGACCATCATCAGCATCATCGCTTTGGTCGTGAATGTCGCCTGCGCCTTTTTGCTTTATCGCTACAAGGCAGAGGACAGCAACGCTGCTTCCGTATGGCTATGCAGTCGTAACGATGCGCTAGGTAATATCGCTGTGATGTTTGCTGCGGGTGGTGTCTTCGCTTTCGCAAGCGTTTGGCCTGACGTATTGGTAGCTGCGGTGATGGCATGGCTTGCATTGAGTGCGGCATGGCATATCATCGGCATGGCACGGAAGGAATTGCGACATGGTGTATCTGGTCATTAAGTTCTTTACGAGCGCGGCGCTCATCGTCGCCATCTCGGAAATCGCCAAACGATACAGTTTCATTGCAGCCGTGTTGGCATCCTTGCCTCTGACCTCACTCTTGGCATTCATCTGGCTCTATATCGACACCAAGGACGCAAACAAGGTTGCTGTGCTTTCCAGCGACATCATGTGGCTTGTGCTGCCCTCGCTCGTATTCTTCATCGTGCTACCTATCGCTATCAAACAAGGGGTACATTTCTGGGTAGCCTTGATGATTGCTGCCATTGCCACTGCTGTTGCCTATGGCCTTACCACATGGCTCATGCAAGCTGTGGGGCGTGCCTAGCTGTCCTTGCTGAAACCCGTCGCTCTAAGTACTTGCCCAATGATCTCAGGAGTAATGGCGATGGGGCTACCATCCAGATTCTTGATGAGTTCACCTTGGCGTTCAAGCCCGACATTCCCGTAGCTGCGGAAGGTGGTCATCACGCTTTCATGGCCGATGTTCTGACTCCATGCTTTGAAGTCCTCTGGGGTGCGGCAACGCCTCTCACCAACTTGCACAAGGGTCTTACGCAGCAAGTGCGGGTGGAAGTATGGGAGGGCAACACGTTCATAGGCCTCGCGCATGATGCGACGAACGGGTGTGGCGTTTGACCAGCATACTGGTTCAATCCCTTGTGCGGAAAACCCTTTCTCTGCACTCGCCACCACTTTGGTGCGCGGGAACACGGGGTTATCATTGCCATACAGCTTCACCGTGCGCAGGTAATGCACCCACTCATTCACGATGGCTTTTAGGTCATCACCGACAGGCATGAAGTAGGTGAATATCTGTTTGCTGGCCTTCGTGCGTACCATGTTGGGATCTTGGTTCACCAACTCGGTGGCCGTGTCGATATGTTTCAGGCGTAACGAAACCAAGGCGCTATCGCGCATCCCTGTTAGGATTGCCAGCGCAAAGAGGGCGCGGTCACGGCGCTCAATATCGGTGTTGCTCGGCATAGCGAAAATGGCGTGGCGCACCTGTTCCAAGGTCGGTGGTGATTTGGGCGTATGCGCAGCGGCAGCACGCGCTTCCTTCTCCCCGTAGTTCAGGTATTCAGCATCGCGCACATGCACCTTGCGGCGATAGCCCTGCTCACGACTCAGCCACACCATGAACTCTTTAACCGCGCTTAACGTGTGTTGAATCGTGGTCTTGCTCAGAGGTTTTTGTTCACGCTGATTCAGGGATGCGGTAAGATGCTTCTTGAAACCTATGGCCTGTTCTTTGGTGAAGGTTCCGAAGTTCTTGTATCCCGTGTAGGACTCGAAACGAGTAAGCGCGATGCTGAGTCCTTGAATTGTGGATTCGGACTTGCGCATCGCTTCCTTCTGATACTCGAAATAGCGCCGCTTGATACGTTCGTTTTCGGCAGTGTATTTGGTCATGGTCTATACTCCTTGGTTGAAATCACAGATAACGGGAGGGTGGAAACTCCCTGATATGTGTTCCCCACTGACCGTCTGGACACAGAAGCGTTCACGCAATTCTGGTAGGCTTCTTGTAGGGTAAAGGCGCTGCGTTTTGCTCTCGCATACGACACAGATACCGCGTGCCAGCCACTCGCCCTTTTTAAGCTGGGTTAAATCCACGACTCGCTCCCACACCTGTCTTGGGGTGCGGCACTTGCAGCAATAAAACTCATCTACTGCACAGGGACGCTTGCGCCGTTTCTGGCGAGCGTCGAGAAACGCCGCGAGATCGGAACCGTGAATCATCAGTGGCCGCTTATCGTCAATCGTTGGCAGCCCTTCTTTCAACCAGTTGCGTACTGCGTTCTTATGTATCAAGAACCGCTCGGCAATTTCGTTGACAGTGTAGGTGTTCTGCTTACGGATGAGCCGCGTATTGTAGGTGCGCCGCTTGGTCGGCATAACGCCCCACTACGCGTTGGTGATGATGCGGGAAGCGACGAATGCCTGCAAGTCCGAGAGGCGGTACTTCACCAAGCGCCCGACCTTCACATACGGAAGTGCATAGCGTTTAGTGCATGCCCATACTTCGAGCGTGCCTTTCGATACGCCGAGATATTCGGCAGCTTGGGTACGGTTAAGCAAAGTGTTTTGTGGGTCAGTCATGGTATCCTCCGTCAGGTTGAAACAAAAATCCTGAATCGAGGAATAGGCACGTTAAGCGCAGAAGTCTGCCGCCGAAGGGTTCAAGGCAAAGGGTTCAAGGGTTTAACCCTTATTCGATTTCAATCCGCCGCGCCGAGCATTGAGTGGCCTCATAATGGAGTCCATACCCTCTGCTAAATTGTCGCTTAAAGCGATGCCACGTTTTGCACCTTCTTCTTGAAGCCACGCGGTAACATGCTTTTTTAATGGCGCGTTCTTACTGCCTGCATCGTAGCCTTTCCAGAAATGTTCAAGTGCATCGAGCATCAACTTCATCTCTGGGCTGATGTGGGCAGCAGAAGGAGCAGGAATAGAACCAAGGATCGGAAGTTCCATCGGAAGTGTCTTAGCCCATGCTATGATTGCTTCGGGCTTAACCTTAGAATCCAACGTGTATTGATTTTTATGCGCTTCTTTGGGCTTGGGAACCTCTGGAAGGACGTAATCTGGTATGGCAAGGGTTAGCAGGTTCGCTGTATTGGCATCTTCAACGTATTGCGCGATTTTATCGTAAATCTCGTTTTCGCCACGATAGTCATGCTCCTTGCCGTCGCTTCGGGAGCGGCGACCAAGGAGGTATAGAATGGCTGTGCCAACACGCCACAATGGTTGCTTACGCAGTCGTGCAAAATCTTCCTGTGTGATCGTAGGGAAGGAACGTGTTTCTTTTTCAGCCGCTTCGATACGGTAAGCCTCTGATCTCATCAGATGTTCACATGCGGCAGCGACTTCTTCGTGAACACCATAACCCTGCTTTCCAGCCCATCTCAAAAATCCGAGAGAATCCATATCGTCATCACGGCCAACGCGCAACTTATCGCCCCACTCATTCGTCGGGTATTGGTAGTAAGTGAGTTCGCCACTCTCAATGGCCATTATTGCTTTATCGCGTAATGCTTTGGCTTCTGCGTCATTAGCTACGTAGTCCGCTGCTGCTTGATACGCTTCATCAAAGTCCTTATAGCGTGCGGGTTTAATCGCCTTGTTGATGTCGCCAATATTCAAGAAATCAAAGTGACTTGTGGTGATTCGCAAAAGATCACAGAAGTCATCAACGAAAATGAGTGAGATCAGCCAATCCAGAGGCGCATGTTCGGACACAAGCCACGATGGCGCGGTTTTTGATAATGCTGTCATTGCTACCGATTACTTATTGTTATTTACCCAAGTCTAATCGGCAGGAATGAGGATGCAACGCCCTAACGGCCTTTGCCCCCAGCTATTTTCTTGGGTTCTACGGCGAATATAACATCGGTGGCACGCACCAGTGACTCGCGCACAGGGTCTAGGTTCAGGCGCGAATAGATGGCGGTGGCCTGCTGGGATTTATGCCCAAGGGACTTGCCGATGATAGGCAGGGATGCCCCTGTGATAGCTTGATAGCTGCCCAAGGTGCGGCGAATATCATGGATGCGCAGGTCGGTGATGCCAGCCGTTTTCAAGACGCGCTTCCAAGCCTTCTTGGGGTCAGCATAGTGTGCCGTGCCTTGGGCGTTCGGGAATACCCATGGGCTATTGGTCAAGCGCCTGCGGCGTTCAAGAAGGTCGATGGCGGCAGGGACAAGCGGCAAGGTGACAGGGTCGCCATTCTTGGTTTCTTCGATGCGCCACTCACCACGCTCCCAGTTCACTTCATCCCACTGCATCGCCAGCACGTTCGATTTACGAGCGCCTGTGTAAAGCGACATGAGAATATAGTCGCGTGCAGTATCGTTCTTTTCTTGCGCGAGGGCAGCGTGGAAACGCGGCAACTCATCAGGCTGGATGAAGCGATCACGTGACTTCTCACGGAACTTCTTGATACCGATGGAAGGGTTCGTACCATCCCATCCCCATTCGATGGCTTTATTGAACATGGCGCGGATGCGTTCCAGTAAACGGTTCGCCTGATACTGGCCGTTCTCACGCCCCAGCTTGTCATGCAGCTTGCCAATCTCCTGCTTGGTGATGCTCGATACCTTGCGCGTGAACCAGTGCGAGAGGAACTTGCGCACCTCGCGGTCATCGAACTCCCACGACTTCTTGTGGGGTTTGCTATACCGCTCCATGTATTCATGGAACAATTCCTGAAAGGTAATTTCCTTGCGCAGCTTCATGCGCTCTTGGTTCGGGTTCGCGCCACTTGCGATAGCCGCCTTGGTTTGAAGTGCCGCGCCACGCGCTTGCTCGACGGTCATTTCAGGGAAGTTCCCCAGCTTCACACGTTCATCGCGCCCATTGATGCGCTTGCGCACGAAGAAGGTGATTGCGCCACCTCGTGTCACGTAAAGGCTCAACCCACGCTCCCGAAGGTCTTGATAGGTCGCCATGCCCTTCTTGGGGATAGGAAGTTTTTGTATCGCTTGCTTCGTGAATGCCAGTTGCTTCATGCCGAATCCTTTGAGGGTACACGAGAGGGTACAGAGTATTCCGTTGCCGCACCGTTGCCGCAAAATAGAGCCTATTGCCGCATAGGTGAGGATGCAAGGTTAAACAGAAAACCTGTGGAAAGTGGCTCTGGGTAAAGATTAGAGAAGTTTCGTTAAATTTCGCTATACATTAGGCCGAGTGGCTCATAACCTAAAGGTCGTCAGTTCAAATCTGGCCCCCGCAACCACCGATATCTTTTTGGAATCCAAAAAAGAACCGTCTTCTTCAAAATCGACCAACTTCGCCAATTCGCCGTACAGTGCTACCGCGTTGCTACCCGAGGGAATGACGATCCTATCGATGAGTCCACGAATAGAGTCCATCGCAGCCAATTTCAATTCCGGCACGGCGATACCTCGGCATAACTCACTCACCTTTTCTTGGTATAGCGCGATGAGGCGTTTGTCTGGGCTGGGCAAAGGAGCCACTTCTTCAATTTGCGATGCGAGAGCATTTTTCTTGGTTTCTAGTTCAATAAGACGTGCTTTGGTGGTTTCCGTGACGATTCCTTGCTCAATGGCATTAAGTACGGCGCTCAAACGTTTATCGATTGTCGTTAGTTCTCTACGAATGATAGCCTGCTCTTGTTTGGTGGACGCGGCGAGTTTCTCAAGTTCCAAAGTATATTCATCAATAAATTTTCTCAGCAGTTCAGGTTCGAGCAATTTGTGCTGAATGCCTGCAAGAATTTTATGCTCAAGCTCTTCCCGACCAATCAGAAAGTCATTGCTGCACGTCCCTGTATTCCTGCGATTGGCGCAACCATATTTATCTTTGGCGATCAATGTGAACCCGCCATTGCATTCGCCACAGATCAGTAATCCTGAAAGCAAATATTTATTGCGCCGCGACCCTGTCATGCTGTTGGTGCCGCACCTGACGGGCGATTGCGCAGTAATAACGTTTTGTCGCGCCTTCACGCTTTTCCAAAGATTGTCCGAAATGATCCGCAGTTCAGGCACCCCTTGAATGACCCACTGTTCCCTCGCATTTAGTCTGGATACACGTTTGCCAGTTGCAGGGTCTTTGATGAATCGCTGTTTGTTCCAAACAAGGCGTCCCGCGTAAAGGTCATTATTAAGAATGCCGGTGCCTTTCTTGAAATGGCCGCGTATGGCGCTGTCCCTCCATTTTCTTCCGCCGGGACCAGGGATATTCTCTGTGTTAAGTTCTTTGGCGATGTGTCTGGGACTTTTCCCGTAAGAGAAATCCTCAAATATCCTCCGCACCACTTCGGCTTCGTCGGGCAGGATTTCACGTCTGCCAGTAATGATTCCTCCGGCACCGTCAAACTCCTTGATGGTGCGATAGCCATAGGCATTACCACCCGCGAACTTGCCTTCACGCACTTTTCCTTCCATGCCACGTTTGGTTTTTTGCGCGAGGTCTTTTAAGTACAGCGCATTCATCGTTCCTTTGAGGCCGATATGCAATTCGCTGATCTCGCCTTCCGCCACGGTGATGATTTTGATGCCGAGGAATGCAGCATTCTTGAAGAGCGCTGCAATATCTTCCTGATCGCGCGAAAGCCGATCAAGTGATTCCGCAACGATGATAGTGAATAGGCCAGAACGCGCATCCCCCAGCATCTGCTGGTAATGTGGGCGGCAGCGAATCGACCCACTTATCGCTTTATCGAAATAGGTTGGCCCTTGCTGCCATTGCCGACCAGCAATGAATGCAGTGCATAGGCGAACTTGATCATCGATGGATGAATCGCTTTGCAGGTCAGAGGAATATCGAGCGTAGATGACAGCCTTCATTGGGGTTTGGCCCTTTCCAACATTTGCAGTGCGATGGCATGGGCAAGGGCTTTGATGAGGCAATCAAAATGCGCCGAAGATGGCTTGTTTTCCTGCGTCTCGGATGATTGCGCCTTTTGCATTGTCATGACACCATTAATTAGTTACGGTGTGACCATAACACGCAAAATTAGTTACATCAACACAAAATAGTCACATGGTAACCAAAAACAGCCTTACGATCGAACAATGTAAGATGGCCCGCGCCGCTCTAGGTCTAGGGGTGCGCGATTTGGCGAAGCTTGCGAAAGTATCGCCTAATACCGTCACACGGTTTGAGCGTGGCGAGTCATTAAATCCGCGCACGATGGATGCGCTCAAAGCTGCGTTGGAAAAAACAGGCGTTGAATTCATCCCAGAGAACGGGAAGGGAGCTGGTGTAAGGCTCCGAAAATGATATGGTAAAGACCGACACCAGATATAATAATATTAACAGTGTTCAAGGGTTGAATTTCTGGTACGTTATGCCCATGCTTAAACGTTTCAGCAGTGCTGTGTTGATGATGTGCTTTGCATTTGGTGTACTGAGCAGTGCGTATCATGCCTGCTCTGTGCAGCCGCTTGCAGAGCAAGAGGTGGCTGGCATGGATTGCCACTCTACAGCTTCAAAGACCCCGCAGAAACAGGCTGAGAACTGCTGCACAGACCATACCTGCTTGAAATGCTTTTTCTCACCCTTCGCTATCGCGCGGCCATTACAAAGCCAGCACCCTGTTAAGCCAATCATGCTGGTACAGTTAGCGGAAGTTACAGCAACTTCCCATAGTCCCGATTCTCTTGAGCGACCTCCGAAAATAGCCTGATTTCAGATTAATTTTTTTGAAATCATTTTATTAAGGAGTTCCTATGTTTAAGAAACTGTTGCCATTCGTTGTAATGGCCTTTGTAAGCGCGTGTGCAAATACGCAAGAAAGCCCATCGGGATACTGCACGAAAATGTCTTGCTGTAAGACATGCGAGTGCTGTGTGAGGGGCGCATGTGACCAATGCTGTAAGGAGAATAAATGCTCCTGCTGTCATGATGGTGCATGTAAGTCATGCCAAGGTAAAGAGACTGCTGCCTCTGCAACCGAAGCCAAGCCTTGTCCACTTTGCGACAAGTCGGAGCGTAAGTGGCAAGCCAAGCATGGTATGATGAAACACTAGTTGCTTCGATGACAGTCGGGGGGGGCTAAGCCTCCTCGACTGTCTATTTTGCAATAATGCGTAGGAAGTCAGACTAGAAATAAGTCTAACTTGGGAAGCATAGAATTCAGTAAGCTAAAAGCCGCGCATGATTACTGGAAAATTTTTCTTCTTCAACAGATCCAGATTCAAATGCCTGAGTGGAATGCCAATATTTCCCAACGTTTTCTCGGCACGGAAATTCTGCAAATAATAGGTGCCGTTGAATCCAAGAATTTCCAGATGCTTTAAGATGGCATTGATGTCTTCTTCTTCCAATAGATCCGCATGTACAGTGGTACGAATTTCAAGCGAAACGCCGGACGCGATGAGCAGCTTCAGTGATTGTTCGAACCGTGTATACCCATCAAACCCTGTAATGCTTTGAAATAGATCAGAGGGTGCTTTGTAATCAAGGGCAATATAATCAATCAACTGCTCGCCAAGCATCTTCTCCAGCATATCGGGATTGGTGCCGTTGGTATCCACCTTCACCTTGAAGCCGAGCATTTTCAGGTAGCGGGCGAATTCTGGAAGCTGCGCGCTCATCATGCACTCACCGCCCGAGAGCACCACGCCTTCGAGCAGCCCTTTACGTGATTCCAGAAATTCGGTTACCTGTTCGAAGGGCAGCTTAGCTAGCTCTCCCTTCACCAGTTCAGGGTTATGGCAGTAACTACATGCCATATTGCACCCAGAGAACCACAGAATACAGGCGGTATGCTCAGGGTAGTCCTGAAAGGTGAAGGGAGTAATGCTCGTGATGGGGAGCTTGTTTAATGCCCGCTGCAACACGCGCTCTCCGTGGTAAAAAGCGGCAGGTGGGGCGACGCATTTTCTTTGAAATGCTTGCGCTCCTTATGCTCGCCTTTCTTGCCGAGGTTGAAGCTCGCCACTGGGCGGTGGTAGCCCATCACCCGCGTCCACACGAGCGTCTCCTTGCTGCAGTCGGGGCAATGGGACTGCTCGCCCGTGAGATAACCATGGGTTTCGCACACGGAGAACACGGGCGTGATGGTGATGTAAGGCAAGCGGTAATTCTCGATCACCTTCCGCACCAGCCGTTTGCAGGCCTCACCAGAGGAAATCTGCTCGCTCATATAGAGGTGAAGCACGGTGCCGCCTGTATATTTGCATTGCAGTTTATCCTGCAGGTTCAGCGCCTCGAACGGATCTTCTGTGTAGCCTACGGGAATCTGCGTGGAGTTGGTGTAGTAGATATTCTCCTCGCAGCCCGCCTGGATGATGGCATTGCCATAAGTCTTGCGGTCTTCCTTGGCAAAGCGGTAGGTGGTGCCCTCGGCGGGCGTGGCTTCGAGATTGTAGAGATGCCCCGTTTCCTCCTGAAACTTCTTCAACTCCACACGCATATAATCAAGAATCTCCTCGCACATTTTCATGCCGCGCGAGTCGGTGATGTCGTAGGCATCGCCAGTGAAGTTACGCACCATCTCATTCATGCCGTTCACGCCAATGGTGCTGAAATGGTTGCGTAAGTGCGGCAGGTAACGGCGTGTATAAGGAAACAGTCCACGATCATACATTTCCTGAATGAACACACGCTTTTTCTCTAGCGTGGATTTGGCGAGGCTCATCAGCCGTTCGGTTTCCTGAATCAGCCCCAGCATATTGCCTTTGAAGCGATAGCCTAGCCGAGCCATATTTAGTGTGACGACACCAATCGAACCCGTCATTTCTGCCGAACCGAACAAGCCATTGCCGCGCTTCATTAACTCGCGCAGATCAAGCTGTAAGCGACAGCACATACTGCGCACAGCGTGCGGTGCATAAGCATCGGGGTTCTGAACTTTCTCGCCTTTATCATTCAGCATATACTGGCTGCCGATGAAGTTCTGGAAGTAAGAACTGCCGATTTTAGCGGTATTCTCGAACAGTGCCTGAGCGACCGGGCTGTCCCAATTGAAATCCTCCATCACGTTGACAGTGGGAATCGGGAATGTGAAGGGCTGGCCGCAGGAATCTCCTTCGGTCATCACTTCGTAATAGGCGATGACGATCTGCTCCATCTCTGGCTGGAAATGTTTGTAGGTTAAATCCTCTAGATTGGTGACGCCACGTTTCCTCGCCTCAGCAATAACCTCGGGGTCATCAATACCACGAAAGAGATGGATACAGTTCGCGGTAGGAAAATTATCACGCAAATCTGGCGGTACGGTGATATCCAGCGTGATGTTGGTGAAAGGGCTTTGCCCCCAGCGCGCCGGAACATTGAGGTTATAAACAAACTGGCGGATTGCCTTTTTGATTTCGATGAAGGGCAATTTGTCTTTGAATACATAGGGTGCCAGGTAGGTGTCGAAGGAACTGAATGCCTGTGCGCCCGCCCATTCGGATTGCAGAATACCGAGGAAGTTGGCCATCTGCCCCAGCGCCTCGCGGAAATGGCGGGGCGGGCGGCTGGAGACTTTGCCCGCAACACCGTTAAAGCCTTCATCAAGCAGTGCGCGTAGGCTCCAGCCTGCACAATAACCCGTCAAGCAGTCGAGGTCGTGAATATGGTAATCTGCACGGCGATGCGCCTGACCTTCCTCCGATGAATAGACATTATCCAGCCAGTAATTAGCGATGATTTTGCCCGCAGAGTTATTAATAAGCCCCGCATTGCTATAGGCGGTGTTGGCATTGGCGTTCACGCGCCAATCCTGTTGCAGGATATATTCCTCCACCGCTTGTTTGCAGCTCACCAGCGTGTCCTGTGCGGCGGCACGGTTGCGGTTCAGAATGAATGCCTTAAGGGTTTTCACGTAACCCGCTGCTGCTAGCTCATCCTCGATCACGCTTTCCATCGCACTATCGGCCAGCGCTTCTTTGGAGGTCGATAGAAACGACATGAACGCATCGAAGCTACCTTCGCCTGATATCGCAAATGCCTCTTTCAAGCTCGCATGCACCGAGAGCGAAAACACATTCGGTTTCTGTGTGGCAGGCTGCAATGCGCGTGGCAAGTCGGCGGCAGCGGGCATAGTGGAAACAGTTTCGGTCAACGGCATAAAATCCCCCTTGTTTTAACTATATATTGGTATGTCTAGCGGGCATAATACTACATGTGGTATTTGAGTGGTGCATTTGACCCAGATCAAATTCCCCTAAAATGGGATAAGTCATGTGACATTTTCCTTAAGGGGCTGGTTTATCGATACTATTGCCGCCAAATGATTTTAACATTTCGACCGTGCTGGCCAAATCTTGATGGGTGGTGCGGGGGTTGATCGTACACATGCGCAGCACATGTTTGCCGCCAAGGATGGTTGGGCTGAGCATCGCATAGCCAGAATAGATGATATCTTGCGCAATATGATTATTCAGTTCGTTCAGTGCCGATTCATTCAATCCATTTGCGCGGTAACGGAAAGTGATGATGCCCAGCTGTGCGGGCGTGATAATTTCCCAGCAGTCTTCGTTGCGTAGTAGCGATTCGACATATTCGGCATTCTCTATGCCCTTGGTAATAGCCGCACGGAACGCCTCCACGCCGAAGGCTTTGAGCGATAGCCAGAGCTTCAGCGCACGAAATCCGCGTGTCAGCTGTACACCGTAATCACAGAAATTGATCTGCTCGGCGCATTGCTCATTGAGCTTCAGATATTCCGCCGAGAAGCGGAAGGTGTTTTTTAGATGTTCGCGGTTGCGCACCAACACACAGCCGATTTCATAGGGCTGGAACATCCATTTATGCGGGTCGATGCCCAGCGAGTCGGCCAGCTCGATGCCTTCGAGTACTTTGCGTCCGCACTCGGTAATCGCTGCGCTGCCACCATAGGCACCATCCACATGCAGCCATAGGCCTTCGGCTTTGCAAAATACCGAGAGCTCCTTGATAGGGTCAGCAGCACCGGCATTGGTGGTTCCCGCATTGGCCACCACGCAAAATGGTATTAGCCCTTGCAGGCGATCCGCTGCGATTTGTTGGCGTAAGGCTTCCACCGAAAGGCGGAATGTTGCGTCAGAAGCAATCTTGCGAAGTTGGAACTGCTGGAAACCGAGAATTTTTAGACCTTTGGCTACAGAGGAATGGGTTTGATCGGAAAAATACACCGTGGCATTGGTGGTGTTTCCTGCCAGCATGACATGCCGTGCCACGGCTAGCCCCGTCATATTCGCCATCGAGCCGCCGCTGACAAATAATCCACCTGCATCTTTGGGAAAACGAAATAGCTCGCGCAGCCACTCAATGGTGGTAACCTCAATTTGCGCCACACCAGACGGGCCAATAAACGCGCCACTGAAGACGTTGAAGGAGGATGCAATCGCGTCCGCCATCGCGCTGACAAAATTGCTCGGCCCTGGCACGAAGGCGAAATAACGCGGGTGATCCAGATGCGTCATCTGGTCAAACACATGGGTTTTAAGCTGTGCGAGGAGTTGCTCGACAGGCACTGCCTGCGTCGGTATCGGCTCGTGCAGGCCTTCGGTGACATGCTCCAGCGTGGATGGCGTGGTGACGGGTAAGTCTCTAAGGTCAGTGAAATGATCGACAATCAGGCCGAATACCTTCTGTGCCATGCGGCGCATGTCGTCTTCGGGCAGTGTCAGGAGTGGTGGTTGATTATCCATCTTTGCCATCCAGTCTTGGGCGTACAAGAATCGGCGTATAAACCACCACAAAGATACCGTAAGCAATGAGCCAGCATAAAGCCGCAAGTTGAAAACCCGTCATGGTATCCATCGGTAGGCACCAGCTAAACACGCGAAGCAATGCCGCTAGATTAATTGCCACAAATGCGATGTGCATGGCGTTCCCGATTTCCAGAGGCCTGCCGCTATGCCCAAGCGACACACGCGCAATCATGCCAAGAATGAGTGTGCCCATCGCACCGGCGGTCAGGCTGTGGGTGGCAAATGCTGTAGGAACCGAAAGCCCCATCAGCACGGCTGCTTTTGCAAAGAAACTGAAGATCAGCCAGATGTAGCCCGCGTGCAGCACCCATAACAGTGGAATGCGGAGAGTTTTAACTGTCTGCCACGTACTAAAACGCCAGAGATTCACCACGCCCGCTGCGATAAAAAGCAAATAAAGCCATGATGCATCTGGTGCGATAACGTTGCATAGAACAGCAAGTAATGTGCAAATCATCGTGAGTTTTTCGATACGAGCCGTTCGCGTGATGCTGATATTTAATCGCCGCTCGGTGAAGAAGGGAATCACTCGCCCACCTATCAGCGTCATCATGAGGGTGACCACACCAAGACCAAGGCGGATGCCTACATCGGCATACTCACCGTGCGTGAGTCCCGATGCCAGCGCCAAGAGCAATAACAATACAATAAATCCGTAGTTGCGTTTGTTGTTTGAACGAATGAGCGCAGGCGCAATCGCAAGCGCACAGCCCACGAAAAAGCTGGCATCCACGACCATCACTAACGCTTCAGGCAGCGACGCGGACATGAACACACATGCACGACCGGCGCACCATAACCCCGTGAGGGCGGCCAAACTTTTTTCTTTCACGGTGGGAAGCCCTGTCCAGTTCGGTACTGCCGTCAGCAAAAATCCTGCGATAATCGCACCCACAAAACCAAACAGCATCTCATGCCGATGCCATTCCACCATATCCCACCTGCTTGGGAGCTCTGTTGCCATGCCGCTAATCAGCAGGATGAAGTAGCCGAGTACCAAGAGCCCACACAGGCTTCCAAGCAAAAAGAATGGCCGAAATCCAAGCCGGAACAAGGCAAACCCGTGTAGCAATGGCCTCTCAGGCTCGGAGATATTGATTAAGGTCATGTGCAGCACCTTCCATGATGGGATTTGGTGGCGATGCTACGGCGCGCAGTCATAAAAACACTTGAGCCGGATCAATTCATAGCGTGCTTTTACACATTAGGTTTTCGCGCATGATTACTACTTAACGAGGAAATTATGACGAATCGCCGACTACTATTGACAAGCGCACTAACTCTCTGCATCGCCGCCAGCTTTCCTGCTTATGCGGCAGATCAGCCCCCTGTAGAAAGCGATTTTACCAAAGCGCTGACAGAGGGTAAACCGATCTTTGATGCGCGTTACCGCTATGAATATGTCGATCAGGATGGGCTTGCGAATGAGGCCAATGCGCACACGTTGCGCACGCGCTTGGGTTATGAAACAGGTAAGTTCAAAGATTTCAGTGCTTTGCTAGAATTTGAAAATATCACCGATATTGGTGGAGAAAACTACAACGATACGATCAACGGGAAAACAACCTATCCAACGGTGGCCGACCCTGAAGATACCTCTCTCAACCGTCTACAAATAACCTATACGGGTATTCCAGATACGGCACTGGTACTAGGAAGGCAAAATATCGTACTCGACAATCAGCGTTTCGTGGGCGGTATTGCATGGCGGCAGAATGACCAAACATTCGATGCGATCAGCATCAAAAATAATTCCATTCAAGATACCACACTCTATTACGCGCACGCCAATCAGGTGAATCGTGTTTTCGGGAAAGATTCACCCGTGGGAACGTGGGATCACAGTGATGTACATCTCATTAATGGCTCCTATGCGGGGCTGTCATTCGGTAAGATCACGGGCTATAGCTATCTACTCGATATTCCCGATTCTGTTGCACTCTCCAGTGCCACTTACGGCGCACGGTTTGAGGGAAAACATCCTGTAGCTGAAGGCGTAACTGGCTTGCTGAACCTTGAATACGCCCACCAGAATGATTACGCTGATAACCCAAACAGTATCAGCTTCCATTACTATTCGATTGAACCCGGTGTTACGTTTGGGCAATGGACGCTCAAAGGGCAATACGAATCCATCGAGGGCGACGGCACGAATGCGATGCAGTTTGTGCTTGGCACCAACCACGCATTTGATGGCTGGGTAGATAAGTTCCTCACCACACCTGCGAATGGTCTGGTGGATGCCAATATCGGCGTCACCTATATCGCCAAGTCAGAAAATACATGGCTAAATGGCACTAAAGCGGTGCTGGTCTATCATGAATTCTCTGCGGAGCGTGGTAGTGCTGACTACGGCACGGAATGGGATGCCTCAGTCGAGCAGACCTTCCAGCAATACTACACGGCAGGTATCAAGGTCGGTGCTTATAATGCCGACGATCTTTACACCGACACAGTGAAAATCATGCCCTATGTGCAGGTGAAATTCTAGCCACTAAACAACAATCGGCTCTTGTTACGCGGCGGAAGTTACTTCCCCGCGTTCATTTACCCAATTACAGCACCAAAAGCGCTTATGTTCACTGTCGTAATAAAAATTACGCGAGTGAAAGTAAGGGCATGGAGAGTCAGGATAACAAGTTGCTCCAGACGGGAGAATCCGATTCGTACATGCGCATTCTCTACAGATGTCTACAGCGAGCGCCAGGGCAACAGATCTGGCTTGGTCGTCAGGTTCACTCATAACGTCCTCCCTAACTGCGAAACCTAACGATAAACACAAGTCAGGCAAGATGTAGTTGATATAGATCAACCACGAAAATCTATTGCACCAGCGGGCTGTGTGCCCTCTCCAAGGCTATCCCCGCGATATTGGCCTGTCCAGCCAGTATCTTCACATAGTGTTTCATTGCCTGCTGTTCGCTGGCTTCCTGCAGATATTCCGCTATCGACTCACGCACGGCGGCAAAAGGTGCCACGTTGCCACCCTGATCTCTGAATATGGACGGATTGCGCTGATAATAACGCTCGCATTCTTCTTCCGTCGGGGTGGGTACGGTGATTTCCTGTTCGAGAAGACTGTTCACCAGATATTCCCGTGCCAGCTCCGTATCGTCCTGCTCCACCGGAGGTGTGATGCCAAGCCGTGACGCTTCCTGACATAAAAGCTCACGAATGGTGAGTGCCAGTGCTGCCTGATATTGTGCTTCGGCGACATTTTCAGCGGGGTGATATTGCATTTCCGCAAACACCTCATCATCCGTGATTTCTACTTTATTCACAAATACGGGCATGATTATCTCCTCGCTGCTCGGCTACGGACTACCTGATAAGGCCGCCAGACATAACGCACCGGTGCGCTTAAAATATGCACCAGACGGGTGAAGGGAAAGAGGAAGAAAATGAACATCCCCAGAATCAAATGCGCCTTGTAAGGCCATGCCAGCGGCTCAATCAACTCTGGATGAGCACCCTGGAAGGTGATGATGCTCTGGCACCATTCTGATAGCGCCATCATCACACTGCCATCAGAATGGCCGAGTGAGTATGGAATCGTCGTCAGCCCAAGCACCAGCTGCACCCAGAGGATAACCAGAATTGCGACATCTGCCGGTGCACTGGTCACGCGTACCCGTGCTACAAACAATCTGCGAACACACAGAATGGTGAGGCCGATAAAACAGATCGTGCCGAAAAGCCCACCCATCACAATCGCAACCATCTGCTTATTCTCTGCACTGATGACGTGATGGTACACGCTGTGCGGCGTGAGCAGCCCGATCAGATGCCCGAAAAATAGGAAAATCACGCCGATATGAAACAGGATATTGCCGACACGCAGGCCTTTATCCGCCAGAATCTGGCTTGAGGCAGCGCGCCATGAATAAGGCTCGCGGTCATAACGGATGATTGTGCCAAGCACCATCACCACCAGCACGATGTAGGGCAACATGCCAAAGAAAAATTCATGAAAGAAAGTAATCATATCCGTTGCTCCATTGCTTGCGGTTTCCCTCCGCCACATCCACCGCCACCACAGCTTCCGCCGCCGCAGCCACCTGCAGAAGCTGCGGGTGCGCTAGCGCCTAAGAATTCAATGGGTTTTTCTTCCCATTCCTTATCCATCGCAGCGAAATCAATCACCTCTGCTCGCGGTCTTGGTGTTACTTTTGCAGGTTCTTTGCCCATAAACCGGATCAGGCTATCGAGGATGACGTGCTGCGCCGCTCCACGCTCGGCCAGACGTTTGCTGAGTGCTTCAATCACATGCAGTGGGTCGCCCAACATTTCGACGGCTTCATGGTTTGGCAGAATAGAGAGAAACTCCAGAAACACTGGGAGATAATCTGGCAATTCACTCGCCGATAGTTCGTAGCCATGCTCCGCGTACATCCCTGCCAGATCGACCATGGCCTGACCGCGATCCCGCGATTCACCATGCACATGCTCAAACAAATGCAGTGAGAGCGAGCGCACGCGATCAAATGCATCGACATACGCCTCCTGCAAATCAAACAGGTCGCTTTCCGCTGCATCTGCCGCAAAGGCATGAATTGCCTCTCTGTCCTGCGGCTTTAAGATAGCTTCGCGGTTAATAAGCTCGGCGAGTTCGACCACTCCTTCCTGCCATTCCGTTGTCGGATAGCAAAGCAAGATGCCGAGTGCTTTGAAGGTTTGAAATCTAGCTGCTGGCATGGGTGCCTCCGAACAGGTTTTTACGTTTTGGTTTACTGAACATATTGTAATCGTTACCGCCGCTGTTACAGCCATCGCCAAACGAGAAGCCACAGCCAGAACGTACATCAAAGGCTGACATCGCATATTCCTTGTGCGAAGTGGGAATGACGTAGCGATCTTCGTAGTTTGCAATCGCCATATAGCGATACATTTCCTCGACCATCGCCTCGCTTGTATTGGTTTGCTTAAGCACTTCGGTGTTCACGACCCCGTCCACATGGCGGGAGCGCATGAAGCTACGCATCGCGAGCATCCTCTCCAGCGCAACCACTACCGGCTCAACTTTACCAGCCGTGAGCAGATTTGCCAGATACATCACCGGAATGCGAAGGCTTTTTACATCGGGAATCACCCCGTTCATGCCCATGTCACCACTTTCTGCGGCATTCTGAATGGGTGAAAGCGGCGGGATATACCATACCATCGGCAACGTCCGATATTCAGGATGTAGCGGGAATGCAATCTTCCATTCCATTACCATTTTATAAACGGGGGAACGTCTGGCCGCCTCCATCCAGCTATCAGGAATCCCCTCGGCTTTCGCGGCAGCAATCACTTCTGGATCATTTGGATCAAGGAACATGTTTAGCTGTGCCTGATACAAATCTTTTTCATCTTCGACGCTGGCAGCTGCATCAATCTTATCCGCATCATAGAGCAGTACACCCAAATAACGGATGCGCCCGACGCAGGTTTCGGAGCAGACAGTTGGCTCACCAGCTTCAATGCGTGGGTAGCAGAACGTACATTTCTCGGATTTACCAGACTCCCAGTTGAAGTAGATTTTTTTATACGGACACGCCGAAACGCACATGCGCCAGCCACGACACTTATCCTGATCGATCAGCACAATGCCATCTTCCTCACGCTTATAGATCGAACCTGATGGACAGGCAGCAATGCAGGCAGGGTTCAGGCAATGCTCGCACAGGCGCGGCAGATACATCATGAAGGTATTCTCGAACTGGCCGTACATTTCTTTTTGTACGTTTTCGAAATTGTAATCTTTGCTGCGATGCTCGAATTCACCACCCAAAATTTCTTCCCAGTTGGGACCACCCACCACCTTGTCCATTTTCTTACCTGTGATGACCGAGACAGGCTGGGCGGAAGGCATGGTTTTCGATTCCGGCGATTTTTGCAAATGCTCGTAATCGAAGGTGAATGGCTCATAATAATCATCGATCGATGGCATATTCGGATTGGCGAAGATATTTGCTAGGCTCCGCCATCTGCCGCCCTGTTTGGGTTGTAGCTTGCCGTTTTTCTTGCGCGTCCAGCCACCATTCCAGCGTTTCTGGTTTTCCCAGTCTTTCGGATAGCCAATACCCGGCTTGGTTTCGACGTTATTAAACCACGCATATTCCACGCCACGACGCGAGGTCCATACGTTTTTGCAGGTGACCGAACAGGTGTGGCAACCGATGCATTTGTCCAGATTGAGGACTTTACCGATCTGTGCGCGTACTCTCATTGCCTTATGCTCCCTGTTTGCCAAGTGCGGTTTGCTCTAAACGCGGAATCTCACCGTGGAAGAGCTTGTCGCCGTAGCTGTCTTCGTTCATCCATTCCACCTTATCCATCTTACGCAGCACGACGAATTCGTCGCGGTTACTGCCCACCGTTCCGTAATAGTTAAAGTCATACGAAAGCTGTGCATAGCCACCAATCATGTGCGTAGGTTTTAGTACGGTGCGTGTGACGGAATTGTGGATACCACCGCGTGCGCCAGTGATTTCACTGCCCGGTACGTTCACAATTTTTTCCTGCGCGTGGTACATCATCATCATGCCTTCAGGCACACGCTGGCTGACCACCGCGCGTGCGGTGAGCGCGCCGTTGGCATTGTAGGCTTCCACCCAGTCATTATCGATGACGCCAATCTTCTTCGCATCAATCTCCGAAACCCAGATTATTGGCCCGCCACGCGATAGCGTTAGCATCAGCAAATTATCCGTGTAGGTCGAGTGAATTCCCCACTTCTGGTGCGGCGTGATGAAGTTCAGCACCACTTCCTTGCGGCCTTTACCGAAGCGTTTACTTACCTCATCCGTAGTTTTCAAATCCACTGGCGGTTTGTAGGTGCAAAGCTGCTCACCGAACGCCCGCATCCACGCATGATCCTGATAAAGCTGTTGACGGCCTGTCAGTGTGCGCCACGGAATCAGCTCATGCACATTGGTATAGCCCGCCGTATAACTCACATGCTCGGATTCAATACCGCTCCATGTCGGTGACGAGATAATCTTGCGCGGTTGCGCCTGAATATCACGGTAGCGGATTTTTTCATCCTCACGGGTATCCGCCAAGTGCGTATGGTCGCGGCCTGTGGCTTCACCGAGTGCTTTCCACGCTTTCACCGCCACTTCACCGTTGGTTTCGGGTGCCAGCATCATGATGGTTTCCGCCGCATCAATCGCAGTTTCAATACGTGGTTGACCTTTGCTGATGCCTTCTTCGGTGACGGTATAGTTCAAATCCGCTAACGCCTTCAGCTCATGCTCGGTATTCCACGAGACGCCTTTACCGCCATTGCCCAGTTTGGCAAGCATTGGCCCCAGCGAGGTGAATTTTTTGTAGGTATTTGGATAATCCCGCTCCACTAAAAATACATTCGGCATGGTTTTTCCCGGAACAGGTTCACACTCACCGCGCATCCAGTCTTTAACATCGAGCGGTTGTGCAATCTCATTCGCCGTATCGTGCTTGATGGGGTTTAAGACCACATCCTGCTCGACACCCAAATGCCCCACACAGACTTCAGAGAATTTCTTGGCAATACCTTTGTAAATTTCCCAATCGGTGCGCGATTCCCATGCCGGATCCACCGCCGCAGAAAGTGGGTGAATGAACGGGTGCATATCGGAAGTATTCAGATCGTGTTTTTCATACCAGGTCGCGGTCGGCAGCACGATATCTGAGTACATGCACGTCGTGGACATACGGAAATCCAGTGTGACCAGCAGGTCGAGTTTGCCTTCAGGGGCTTTATCATGCCAGACGACTTCTTTGCTTAGGGTTCTTCCTTCTTCGCCTAAATCTTTGCCCTGAACGCCATGACTCGTACCCAGCAAATGCTTGAGGAAATATTCATGGCCTTTGCCGCTGGAGCCTAGAATATTCGAGCGCCAGACAAACATGTTGCGCGGCCAGTTTTGCGGTGCATCGGGATCATGGCAGGAGAGTTTTAGTTCGCCCGATTTCAGCCCAGCCGCAACTGCCGTACCTACGGCCTCACCTGAATCCTTGATGATTTTACCCAGCTCCAGCGGGTTACGCTCCATTTGAGGCGCAGAAGGCAACCAGCCCATACGCTCGGACTTGGCATTGCAGTCAATGAAAGAAGCATTTTTCCAATCCGCATTATCTTCCAGCGGCGAGAGAATCTCTTCCATTTTGAGCTTCTCATAGCGCCATTGGTCGGTATGGGCATAGAAGAACGAGGTGGAGTTCTGCTGACGCGGTGGGCGATTCCAGTCGGTCGCAAATGCCAGTGGTGCCCAGCCGGTTTGTGGGCGGAGTTTTTCCTGACCTACATAATGGCTCCAGCCACCGCCCGATTTACCGATACACCCACACATCACCAGCATATTGATGATCGCGCGGTAGTTCATGTCCATGTGATACCAGTGGTTCATCGCCGCACCAATAATCACCATCGATTTTCCGTGGGTTTTATGGGCATTTTCAGCAAACTGACGTGCCACGTTGATAACATGCTCACGCTTGACGCCAGTAATATGCTCCTGCCAAGCAGGGGTATAAGGCACATCATCGTCAAACGAGCTGGCAACATTGCCGCCGCCAAGGCCACGATCCACGCCATAATTGGCAATGAACAAATCGTAGCAGGTGGTAACGATGGCTTCACCGTCTTTGAGTTTCATTTTTAGGGCAGGAATATTGCGCTCTAAAATACTGGCATGATCGGTCGAATTAAAATGCTCATGCTCCAGATTGCCGAAATAAGGGAACGCAGCACTCACCACTTCGCGCTTGCTGTGCTCCATAAGCGAAAGCAATGGCCAGAGTTCTTCACCCGTGACTTCGTCTTTCGGCTCCAGATTCCATTTGCCTTTCTGTCCCCAGCGAGAACCAATCGTGCCATTCGGGATACGCACTTTCTCTTCATGGCCGCACATGATGACGGGCTTCCAGTCCGGATTATTGTCCGTACCCATGTTGCCTTCAAAGTCGGAGGCGCGAAGCATACGCTCTGGTACCAGATAGCCATCCTTGTTTTTGATTAAGCGCACCAGAAACGGCATGTCGGTGTACATGCGGCAGTAATCGTCGAAATAATCGCTTTTACTTTTCACATGCCACTCGGCGGCAATCACATGCCCCATTGCCATGGCAAGAGCGGCGTCGGTGCCTTGTTTGGGGTGCATCCATAAATCGCAGAGTTTGGCGACTTCGGAATAATCAGGCGTGACGGCCACGGTTTTTGCACCTTTGTAGCGCACCTCGGTGAAGAAGTGAGCATCCGGTGTGCGCGTTTGCGGCACGTTGCTGCCCCACGCGATAATAAAGTTAGAGTTATACCAGTCAGCCGATTCCGGCACATCGGTCTGCTCACCCCATGTTTGCGGGCTGGAAGGAGGCAGATCGCAATACCAGTCGTAAAAACTCATGCATACGCCACCAATCAGCGACAGGTAACGCGAGCCTGCGGCGTAGGACACCATCGACATGGCAGGAATCGGTGAGAAGCCGATGATACGGTCGGGGCCGTGCTGCTTTGCCGTATAGACGTTGGCGGCAGCGATAATTTCATTCACCTCATCCCAATCGGTGCGAACAAAGCCGCCAAGGCCGCGCACTTTCTGATAGGATTTGCGGATTTGCTCGTTGCCCACTACCGCTGCCCATGCATTCACTGGGTCTTTCGCGATTTTCTTGGCATCGCGGTAGGCTTTCAGCAAACGGCTGCGAATGAGCGGGTATTTCAGGCGATTTGCGCTATAGAGATACCAGGAATAGCTGGCACCACGCGAGCAGCCACGCGGTTCATGATTGGGCATATCAGGACGGGTGCGCGGATAGTCCGTTTGTTGCGTTTCCCATGTGACAAGGCCGTTTTTCACATAAATCTTCCAACTGCACGAACCGGTGCAATTCACGCCATGGGTGGAGCGCACAATTTTATCATGCTGCCAGCGATCACGGTAGGTGTGTTCCCACTCGCGCGACTCATCGGTGGTGATACCGTGACCGTTTGCAAATGGCTCTTTCGCTTGTTTGAAGAAGGTCAGCTTGTCGATTAAATAGCTCATATTGCGCTCTTCCTAGTGTGTTATGCTGCTGGATGTTAGGTGGCGAACTGCCCCGCGTGATTGATGTGGATCAACTTCTCGCTTTTTCATGAAATTTAGCATTTTACCTCGGCTCCTTTGCGGAAATACCAGATGTAGGTCACAAACAGGCAGGTGATGTAGTAACCAATAAAACCCCACAAAGCGGTATCTGCAGCTCCTGTTAGCTCAAGTGACCAACCGAAGCATTTGGGGATATAAAATGCGCCATACGCAGCAATCGCAGCGCTGAAGCCAAGTACCGGCGCCTTTTCCTTTGGCGGGAAAATCACGCCAATCATGCGGAAAACAGAACCGTTGGCGATGCCGGTAGTGGTAAACAGCACCATAAAACAAGCAAAGAATCCTACGAATTGCTTGGTTTCTGGTTGGATGAAATGAATCACCCCAACGACCGCTGCAATCATAACAATCAGGTTCCAGAACGTGACCGATGCGCCACTGGTTTTATCCGACATCCAGCCACCAACTGGGCGGATGAGTGCGCCAAGCAGAGGCCCGATGAACGCATAATCAAGCGGATTGATATCTGTGAATTGGGTTTTGATGAGCAGCGGAAACGCCGCCGCGTAGCCGATGAACGAACCAAACGACATGACATATAGCCATGTGGTGAGATACATGTGCTTGCGTTTGAAGATGATGAGCTGCTCAGCGAGCGGCGTTTTGGCGGATTTCAAATTATCCATGCCAAACGCAGCAGCGAGTGTGCACAGAATAATCGGAATGACCCAGATGAAGCCTGCATTTTGCAGCCATACGGTTTTCGTTGCACCATCGGCAGCGGTCATGATTTGCGAAGTGCCACCAAGATCGCCAAATACACTGGCACCGATGACTACGGGAACCAGAAACTGTAACGCGCTTACGCCCAGATTGCCAAGGCCAGCATTCAGCCCCAGTGCAGTTCCTTGTGCTTTTTTCGGAAAGAAAAAGCTGATATTCGACATAGAAGAAGAGAAGTTCCCGCCACCGAAACCGCAAGCCAGCGCCAAAAGCAGCATGGTTTCATAAGGCGTATTCGGGTCTTGCACGGCAAGCCCAATACCAATCGCCGGAATCAGCAATGTGATGGTGCTCAGGACTGTCCAGTTACGTCCACCGAAAATGGGCACCACAAAGGAATAGAGGATGCGCAGCGTAGCCCCAGTAAGTCCCGGTACTGCTGCTAGCGTAAACAACTGCTCTTTGGTGAAATTGAAGCCGACACTATTGAGATTGACGGCGACCGCCGACCAGATCATCCATGTGGCGAACCCCAGAAACAGACAGGGAATCGAAATCCATAGATTGCGGCGTGCGATTTTCTTGCCGTGCTTTTCCCAAAAACTGCTATCTTCAGGGTTCCATTGTTCCGGGTGTTTTGACATAAAAAGCCTTCTTGGGTTTGAGGGGTTATGAGTGCTTGGGTACTACATCCAGCTCAGGCAGGAATTTCGGCCCACGCAGTTCGGGATGTTTCTGTTTTTCCATCAACATGATAGCAAAATGCATCCAGATGAGTGCTGTCGACACCAGCACGAACAGCAGCATGAAACAGCTCGTCCAGATATTGATGAGATCGTTGAGGATGCCGAATGCCAGTGGCAGGAAGAAGCCGCCAAGCCCGCCGATCAGGCCTACAATACCTGCAACAGAGCCAACATTATCCGGATAATAGACGGGAATATGTTTATAGACGGCAGCCTTGCCAAACGACATGAACAGACCCAGCACAAACACGATGATGGTGAACGGAACCACGCTGAGTCCGGTACTAAACTCTATGTTTTCACCGTTGATACCATGAATCACATAATCGGTGGATGGATAGCTGAGGATGAAGCAACAGATGATGCAGACGGAGAATGTCCAATACATCACTTTGCGCGCACCGTATTTATCCGACATCCAGCCGCCGATAGCACGGAAAGCCGAAGCGGCGATGGAAAAGCTGGCAGCCAGCATCCCTGCAACTTTAATGTCCAGCCCATACGCTCCGACATAATAGCGCGGCATCCATAAAGCGAGCGCGACAAACGCACCGAATACAAAGAAATAATAGAGAGAGAAACGCCATACTTGCAGGTTTTTAAGTGGTGCGAGTGCCATCTTGGTGGTTTTTGCTGGTGCGCCTGTTTTGCGGCGCTCTACCAGCTCAGGCTCATCTTTGGTCACTAGGAACCAGAGGATGGTGGTCACCGCAAGCGCTACCGCCCAGATCTGCGCCACACTATGCCAACCGTAAGCGACCATGATAAACGGTGCGCCGAATTTTGTTACCGCTGCACCGATATTCCCCATGCCGAAAATGCCAAGCGCCGTGCCTTGTTTATCTTTGCTGTACCATTTGGAGAGATAGGCAATACCTACCACGAACGTGCCGCCCGAAAGCCCCATGCCGAGCGCGGTCACCAACATCATTTCGTAAGTGTCTGCGTAGGTGAGCATCCATGTGGAGGCGGCAGCACAGAGCGAAACAATCAGCATCACGATTCTGCCACCAAATTGATCTGCCCAAATACCTAGAAACAATCGCACCAATGATCCGGTGAGAATTGGTGTCCCAATCAAAAGGCTGAACTGGGTGTCATTGAGGTTCATATCCTGCTTAATCTGAACGCCAATAATGGCGAAAATCGTCCAGACGGCAAAGTTCAGCGTAAAGTCCAGTGTCGTGCTGTAGAGGGCACGATTCTGCTGGCTGGCAGGAATTGTTTTTAGATTAACCATTTAAGACCTCACGACCTGTTTGTGATGGCCTCAAATTGCCCCAACCCCAAAAAAATCGATTTGATCCGTATCAAGTATTTTTTACAGAGAATGGTTTTTAATCCGGGTGTGCCATGGAACCGAGGTTGACCTGTGTCAAGCGCTGTAGCGATTACATCTCCCAATGTGCCTGAAAAACCGCCGGCTTGGCTGGGACTTCAGGCGCCGCGCTATACCAGCTATCCATCAGCACAGCATTTTCATAGCGGCGTTAATGCAGATCAGCATAGTGCGTGGCTTGCATCCATCGAAAAAGACCAGACGATTTCTGCCTATGTGCATATTCCTTTTTGCCGTGAATTATGCTGGTTCTGCGGTTGCCACACGAAAATGACGTATCGCGATGAGCCGATTGAGAAATATGTGCGTGTGCTGTTGGATGAGATTGCACTGATTGGTCAGCGCGCCGCCAGAAAAGGGAAATTGAAGCAGATTCATTTTGGCGGCGGAAGCCCAAGCCTGCTGAACGAATCGCAGTTAATGTCAATTTTGTATGCGCTGGCATCGGCATTCGAGTTTGCGCCACCCGGTGAACTTGCGATTGAGCTTGATCCGCGCACCACCAGCGAAGAAAAAATAGCGTTTTACGGCAACCTTGGATTTACGCGCGTCAGCATGGGGATTCAGGACTTTGACCCAAAGGTGCAGAAGGCGGTGAATCGCATCCAATCGTTTGAGATGGTAGCAGGATTGATGGAGTACCTGCATGACGCAGGTATTCATCAGATCAATACAGACTTGATTTATGGTCTGCCCTATCAAACCATTGCCAGTTTTGAGCTTACGCTTAAACAAACGCTTTCGCTTGCACCATCTCGCATTGCGCTCTTCTCCTATGCCCATGTGCCGCATATGAAAAAACATCAGCGATTGATTGATGAACATGCGCTACCCGATGATCGCACGAAGCTCATGCTTTACCGAATGGCGACGGAGTTTTTACTCGCAAATGGCTATGTGGCAATTGGTATCGACCATTTTGCACGCGAAGATGATAGTCTGGCGGTTGCTGCGAACTCTCATCGTATGCGGCGTAATTTTCAGGGCTACGTGACCGACACCACCGATATTTTGTTGGGCTTTGGTACCTCTGCCATCAGCCAGTTTCCGGGCGGATACACCCAGAATTACAGCGCTACGCACGAATACAGCAAGCGTATTGAAGCTAGACAGCTTGCCACCTGCCGAGGCTGGAAGACGAGCGCGCAGGACAGTTTCCGCAAAGAAATTATTGATACGCTCATGTGCTATATGGAGGCCGACATAGGCCAGATTGCAGCACGCCACGGACATGATGCCAATATATGTGAGCGTGAAATGAAATTGCTGCAGGATAGTGCGTATGCCGACATTGCGCGTACGCAAGGTCACTTTGTTCAGATTGCAACACCCTACCGGATGGCTTCACGTGCGGTGGCTGCGGTGTTCGATCAGTATCAGCTTCCCGAGGCTGCCCGTTATTCGAGAGTATCCTAAGCATGGAGAAATCAACATGAAAGATTTGGAGCGTTTTCGTAATGAACATGCAGAAATACTAGGGATTGCTTATGAGATTCGTCATCTGCTGCAGCCCAATCATGTGCCCGACAATGCTAGTATACTACATGCTCTCATTGCGAAGCTAATGCGAAAAACATTGGCGCATTTGCTACAGGAAGACCGCAGCGTGTATCAGGAACTGTTGTTAAGCGAACACGAACCCACCAGAATGCTCGCTAGGAATCACGTACAAAACATGGGATCTTTTGCCGATGGTTTAAAAAGCTATTTGCAGGAATGGCCCGATACGCAGACTTTAAAGAACAAGCCAGAACAATTCTGTGAACAGACGGAGACATTGATTGCCAATCTTGAGCGCCACATTGATCAGGAGGAGCGTAGTTTATATCCTTTCTCTGAGGCAATGGCATGAGGCGCAGCGACATACAGATGCCCTTTGATCCGCCTTATGGTATGCGCGCGCAGGCAAGTCCATTTGCAGAGTTTGCCACATGGCATCAGGAAGCTACGACCAAAGAAAAACAGGATGTATCGGCGGTATGTCTGGCAACCGCGACACGCTGCGGTGCACCGTCCTGCCGCATGGTGCTGCTAAAAGATTTCAGTGAGTCGGGCTTCACTTTCTATACCAATGCACATAGTCGCAAAGGCTGCGATATCGATGATAATCCACAGGCGGCATTGTGTTTTTACTGGCCGGAATGCGGTCGTCAGATTCGCATTGAGGGGTTTGTTGCCCATGTTAGCGATGCAGAGGCGGACGCCTATTTTAACACGCGTCCGCTCAAATCACGTATCGGGGCATGGGCATCTGAGCAGTCTAAGCCGCTTAAAGATCGCAGCCTATTTATGAAACGTATTGCACACTACACAGCCAAATGGGCAACAGGAAATGTAGAAAGACCACCGCACTGGAAAGGCTTTCGGATTGTTCCGGATTATTTTGAGTTCTGGGTAAACGGCGCATACCGCATTCATGAGCGCCATATTTATTATCTCCGTGAGGACGAATGGTATGAGGCTATGCTGCAACCTTGAGTAACGGAATTTACTTTATGATTAGAACAACGCCCACGCTACGAAAACTGCTTATCAGGCCGGTTCCGATTTTTGCACTTCAGCTTATTTTAAGTAAGTGCATCCATACCGTTGCTAGGAATAATCCGCGCATTTTCGCCAGACTCGGTGCACATGCGCAAAAATGCTTCCTCATTATGCCAACAGATATGCCTTTTGTGCTGTTCTTGCGAGCCGATCCACAAAAACCTAGGCTTTTGGTGAGAAGAAGCGCCTCTGAGCCTTGGGATGCAAAAATCTCTGGCAGCTTCATGAATTTACTGAAGCTGGTTGAGGCACGCATGGATGGAGATGCACTCTTTTTCTCAAGAGAACTCGTGATTGAAGGAGATACCGAAGCGGTGGTTGCCCTAAGAAATGCACTGGATGACATGGACAGCACCGTGATTGACGAAGCGGCAAAAGCGTTCGGCAGACCAGGTGCTATAGGATTAAAATTCGCACGGAAATTAGAGGAACTACATCATGCATTTGCCAAATAACTCGCCAGAGCTGGTATGTCCAGCGGGCACTCCTGCTGCGCTCAGAACCGCCGTCGATGCGGGTGCAGATACGGTTTATTGCGGCTTCCAGAATGCGACAAACGCCCGAAATTTTCCGGGGCTTAATTTCACCCCTGAGGAAATGGAAGAAAGCGTAGACTATGCCCATAAGCGCGGGAAAAAAGTGCTGTTAGCACTGAATACTTTCCCACCCGCAGGACAGACATTGCTCTGGAAACAGGCGGTTGCCGATGGCGTACGGCTTGGTGTGGATGCAATGATTGTCGCTGATATCGGGGTGGCGCACCATATTGCCACCACATATCCCGACCAGCGTCTTCATTTATCGGTGCAGGCTGGAGCACCTTCAGTGGAAGCGATTCGCTATTATTGCGAGGAATTTGGTGTCAAGCGTGTGGTGTTGCCCAGAATATTAAGTATTCCTGAAATCAAGCAGCTTAAAAGCGAAATCCCCTGTGAGATTGAAACCTTCATCTTCGGCAATCAGGGACTCATGGCTGAGGGAAGGTGCAGCCTGACGAATTTCGTCAGCGGAGTATCCACCAATTTCGACGGCGTGTGCTCACCGCCGAGCGATGTGACGTTTTATGAAGATAAAAATAATATGCTCTGTTCTCAGCTCGGCGAATTTACGATTGACTGCTTCTCCTGCGCACAAGGTGCCGGTTATCCTACCATTTGCAAAGGCAAATACATCGCTCCGCATCGCGATGATCCCTATTATGCGTTTGAAGAGCCGATCAGCTTGAATTTGTTTGATCTGCTTCCGCAGATGATCGGGGCGGGCATCGAAGCGTTCAAAATCGAAGGGCGGCAGCGTTCCAGAGCTTATATCCGGCAGGTCGTCAGCACCTGGCGTCTGGCGGTCGATAGCGTGATGCAGGGGAAAACCATTCCAAAAGCCGATCTGGTAGCGTTGACCGAGGGGCAAAAGGAAACCACTGGCGCATTTCGCAGCAAGAAGTGGAGATAGCTATGTCAACCAAACTCACCCTTGGCCCTGTGCTGTTTAATTGGAAGGCAGAATATTGGCGGGATTTTTATTTTCGTGCCGCTGATGAGTGGGACGTTGATACGGTGTATGTGGGGGAAGTGATCTGTTCCAAGCGCAGCCCGTTCTTTGAGCCGTATTATGGTGAGGTGGCCGAGCGTCTAAGTGCCGCCGGTAAGAAAGCCGTATTCTCAACCCTATCGGAAATCATGATTCCGCGTGAGCGCAAAATGACGAAGTCTGTCTGCGCGCTGGATGACTATCCGGTGGAAGCGAACGATGCCGCTGCCTTATTTCATTTACGAGGAAAGCCCCATTACATCGGCCAGTATGTCAACACCTATAACGAAGACACCATGGCGCATCTGGTGAAAAACGGCGCACAGCACTTCACTTTTCCCAGCGAATTGTATGCCGCAGCACTGAAAGCGCTGGTCACGGAGGCAAAAAAGCTGGGGGCTGGTAGCGAGATTATGGTTTTTGGGCGTGCGCCACTGGCACTATCAGCACGCTGTTACCACGCCAGAGCGCACAATAAAATCAAGGATAATTGCCAGTTTGTATGCGAAAATGACCCCGATGGAATGGAACTGAGAACAGTAGATGGGAAGGCATTCCTTACTATCAATGGCGTACAAACCATGTCGCATAGCTATATGAATCTGGCTCAAGAAGTCCCCGAAATGATGCGCTGGGGGCTTGATTATATCAGGCTTTCGCCCCACACGCTGGACATGGGGACGGTGATTGAGGCTTTCCAAGGGGTGGTGCAGGGACGATGCGAACCATTAGAAGCCATTAGAAAGATACAGGAAATCGACGCTTCCCTAAAATTCTCCAATGGATTCTTTTACCATAAGCCCGGCTATCTCTGGCAATATGCCGCATAAACCCCTACCTGTAAGCATAGTAGTTTATCCGCCTTATTCTATTGAGATTCTGTCGCTGCGGGTATATTCAGTGATAGAAGGTGGACTCCGCTTAATGACCAATATTTTATACGATTTTTGTGACTTTATCCATGAGGCGCAGAAAGAGCGCGGCGCGGTCTCGCTTTATCTGCGAAGTCGTGGCCAGAAGTTTTCCGAGGAGTTGGAATCACAATTTGCTGTCGTTGATACTCGCTTGAAGTCTTTAAGTGCCTTGCCTAAGCGGCAAAATGCAAAGCTCGAACCGTTTTTACATGCCGCTCATTATTTGATGGCTAAACGGAAATATATCATTGCGCGGATGATTGAAGCGCCAGAGGCGATTTCTTTTTATAGCCGCGAGATTATTGCTCCCGCCATCGATATTACGCAGGAACTGGCGGTTTTTGATACGGATAATCAACCCGCCAAGGTGGCAGCACTCATGCATTTTCTGCAATGGAAAGAGCGTGTCGGGCTTGAGCGAGCACTAGGAACACAGCTCGTGATGATGGACTGGAAAGAGTCACCCGAACTCAGAGAGCGGTTGCAATACATCATTTCCGAACAGCAAGCCTACGAACGCATGTTTATGATGCTTGCCGATAGCAAAGGGCGTGATGCTATCGAAAAACTAAAGAAGGAAAACGACAGTTTCAAGCGCGTGGAAGAGATTCATGCGGCACTTAAAAATGGCACTTCTCCTCAGCTTGAAGCATTGAGTGCAGTGGAATGGTTTAATTTGTTTACTGCAAAAATGGACGTGTTGCATGAAGTCAGCCGTATGATGATTAAGCAACTGAACAAAGCGGAAGAGCCTGCCCAGAAGGCCAAGAAAGCCAATGTGAGAAGTGATAAAAAAGCTTCTTCTTCATCGAGTCTCAACGTTTCTGATGTAAGTGCGATTGAGTCAAGTGTGCGTGCTTATATAGATACGATTAAGGCGCTGCCGCTTTTTGCAGGGCTTGATACGGCGAGTCTGAACGAACTCCTCAAATATGCACGTATCACCAGCCATGACAAAGGCGCACTCATTTTTATGCAGGGTGAACAGGCTTCACGTTTTTACATTATTCTAGAGGGCTGGGTGAAGCTGTTTAAGGGGAATGTTGATGGTCAGGAGTCCATTCTTCAGGTGCTGAGCACGGGCGATAATATGCTAGAAACCGTCATTTTTAATGACACGCCGCTGCCGGTGAATGCGCAAGCGGTTGATAATGTGAAGCTGCTTTCGATTCCTGCCTCAATGATTCGGGAGAAACTAAAAAATAACCATGCGTTGGCAGTAAATATGCTCTCTACCGTTTCTGGTAGGTCTCAGGCGCTGATCAGCCAGTTTGAGCAACTGACACTTAAAACCGTGACACAGCGCGTGGGCTGGTTCCTGCTAAAACTGTTTTTAGAAAGCGGTGATCGTACAAAAAACCTCAAGCTACCCTATGATAAATCGCTGATTGCTGGTTACCTCGGTATGAAGCCGGAGACGTTCTCGCGTACGCTACAAACCCTTAAAGATCAAGGCATCGATGTGGAGCGCAGTAGCATCAGTCTGCCAGATGTATTCGCCCTGTGCGATTTCTGTGATAGTGACCTTGCCGCTGGGTGTAGCCGCCATAACACACCGGAATGTCCAAATCCTCAATGTTTGAATTAATTTTAGGCAGTTGATCCACATCAATTGCTAAAACGCCTTTCCTTTTTACCCTTCCATCATCCGAAGCCTGAAACGCCTAACGGTTGGCATGTCGCTGACTCAAGGATTTTAGGCCGTGGGCATAAGCTCACCGGGTAGCGGCGGAAACGCCTCTGCCTCCCGCGTTTGGAAAGGATATGAAGGTGTTGAAGGATTCATTTGGGAGGAAATTCCCCTATTTAAGGCTGTCCGTGACGGAAGTGTGTAATTTCCGCTGCACCTATTGTCTGCCCAATGGCTACCAGAAAACTGACCGTGATTTCCTGACGCTCCCTGAGATCACCCGACTTGCAACGGCTTTCGCCGAGCTTGGCACACATAAAATCCGACTGACGGGAGGCGAACCAACGGTGCGGAAGGATTTGACCCAGATTGCACGCGCCGTCAGTAGCATTTCGGGTATTCGCACCGTGGCGCTCACCACCAACGGCTATAACCTGAAAGAAAATGCCAGAGCCTTCCTCGATGCGGGCATTAATGCGCTCAATGTCAGCGTCGATAGCCTCAATAGCGAGCGGTTTCACGCCATCACCGGGCAGGATAAGCTCGCGCATGTGCTGGAGGGTATTGAAGCGGCAAAAACGGCAGGTTTCACCAATATCAAGATCAACTCGGTGCTTCTCAAGGAAGTCACTGATCATACATTGCCTGAATTCCTGTCGTGGATTAAGCGAGAGGCGTTATCTGTGCGCTTTATTGAGCTGATGCAAACGGGTGAGAATCTGGCTTTTTTCAAGCAGCATCATATCAGTGCAAACGTCATTATTCAGCAGCTCTTAGAGCATGGGTTCGTGCCAGAGCTTCGCAAGCCAGATAGTGGCCCTGCGCAGGAATTTACCCATCCTGACTATGCCGGGAAAATCGGCATCATTGCGCCATACTCCAAGGATTTCTGCAAAAGCTGCAATCGCCTGCGCGTTACCTCACGCGGCAAGCTAATGCTCTGCCTGTTTGGCGAAGGCGGCTACAATCTACGCCCATATTTACAAGCCGATGACCAACGCGAAGAACTCATTGATGCCATTGCTTCGGCGCTGCATTTCAAACATGAAACACATTATTTACAGCAAGGAATCACCGGCTCCACGCCGCACCTTGCGACACTCGGAGGATAGATGAAGCCTAGTTTTCAAATGATCGATGTCGGGAACAAACCCATTAAGCACCGCATTGCTGTTGCTAGTGGTGAAATTGTCGTCGGGGCGGAAGCCTTCGCGCTGATTCGTGATCGCAAACTACCTAAAGGCGATGTGCTGATGCTGGCGGAAATTGCTGGCATTCAGGGGGCTAAAAAGGCCTACGAGATGATCCCTCTCTGCCACCCGATGGGGTTGGACATGGTGCGTGTTTTCACCGAACTCTTGCCCGAAGTGAATGCCGTGTGTGTGTTTTGCGTGGCCTCGGTGCATGCCAAAACGGGCATCGAGATGGAAGTGCTTGCGGGAGTGAATGCGGCGCTGCTCACCATCTGGGATTTGAGCAAGATGATCGAAGCGAATCTAGCCATGCGCGAGATTAAACTGCTTGCCAAAAAAGGCGGAAAATCTGGCCTGTGGCTAAACCCTGCTGGCGTTCCAGATTGGGTGCTGGAACTTGTGAATCCGCCAGTTGCAAAACTGCTGGCTGGCCGTAAAGCCGCCGTGCTTACCTTAAGTGATCGCGCCGCGAAGGGCGAATATGAGGATGTTTCGGGCGCGACACTCAAAGCCGCATTGGAAGAGGTAGGGTGCAGTATTTGCGATTATCAAGTTATCCCTGACGATAAGAATGGCATCGTCGCCACGGTGCAAGAAATGGTGAAGCACCATGCGCCACATCTGCTTATCACTACGGGCGGCACGGGTGTTTCACCCCGCGATTATACACCCGAAGCCTTGTTGCCGCTGTTCGATAAAGTAATCCCTGGCGTAGGAGAATTGCTGCGAAACGATGGCGCACAGTACACACCACTTTCATGGAGCAGTCGCGCTGTCTCTGGCATTATCGGCTCTACGCTGGTCATCACGCTTCCGGGTAACCCAGCTGCTGTCAGCGAAAGCTTAAGCGCCTTGTTGCCGAAACTCATTCCACATCTCATCCGCATTTCAAACGGAGAAAAATAATGATTTCATACGAAGAAGCATTAAAGATTATCACTGGCCAAGCAGGCGCGCCAAAGGTGCAGCAAGTTCCACTCATGCAGGCATTTGGAAAGATTGCAGCTGAGGACGTGACAAGCCCGATGCAGGTGCCGAGCTTCCGTAATAGCGCGATGGATGGATTCGCCGTGTGCGCGCTTCAGCTCGCAAGCGCCAGCGAACAAAGCCCCGTGACCTTAAAAATTCAGACGGCTATTGCTGCAGGAGATGTGGCTTCTGTCGGACACACGGAGACTGCCGCGCAGATCATGACAGGCGCTATCGTACCAGAGCCATATGACGCTATTGTGCCGGTGGAGATGGTGATAGTGAATGGCGATACGGTGACATTCACCAGACCTGCGCGCACGGGCGATCATGTGCGGTTTCCGGGTGAGGACGTGACGAAGGGTCAGTCAGTTTTGCGCCGTGGCGAGGCCATTGCGCCAGAAACGATTATGCTGCTCTCCAGCTTGGGAATCACGGAAGTGGCGACTACGCACACGCCAAAACTGCATATCCTCAGCACGGGTAATGAAATCACGGATAATTATGCGACGCCGCTGCAAGGCGCACAGATCTACAATTCCAACGCGCCGTATTTGCTGGCAGTAGCCGAGCAGCAAGGACTGGAAGCACAATATGAAGGGATTGTGCGCGATGATCCTGCGCTGTTCGAGAGTAAAATTGCTGCGATCAAAGAACCCGCGATACTCATCAGCACGGGCGCGGTCTCTAAGGGAGTGTGGGATTTTATCCCTGAGAGTTTGAAGAATATGGGGGCGACGATCCACTTCCACCGCGTCAACATTCGCCCTGGAAAGCCTGTTTTGTTTGCAACGCTGCCAAACGGCAGCTTCTATTTTGGCTTGCCAGGGAATCCGATTTCAGCGGCGATTGGCTTTACCTTCTTCGTGATGCCTCTAGTGCGCGCATTGCAAGGCCTGCCTGATGCTCCGCTGCTCATGGCCACATTGGAAAACAACTTCACCAAGAAAGGTAACTTTCGTCAATTCCTGAAAGCATCAGTCTGGCTGGATGAAGCGGGTAGCTTGCGTACAAATATCAGCGATGGTCAGGAGTCCTTCAAGATCCGCCCGATGGTAGCAAACAATGCGTGGGTGGTGCTGGAGGAAGGAAAGACGGCGGTCAACGCGGGTGAGCGTGTATCCATCGTGCTGTATGCCGCATTAAAAACAACGGGTTCTAACAAGGATAAAACACTATGTCAGGCAGCATAACCCTTACCGTGAATCTCTTTGGTGCGTTTCGTGGGCATGAAAATGGCAAGCCACTCACGCTCAGCCTGCCGTATGGCGCAACGCTGGTTGAGGCACGGTGCGCACTTAAGGCCGCGCTTCATAACCATCCGTTGATTGATGATTCGGCGCTGGCCGATGAAACGCAGATTCTGCCCGAAGATGCCGTGTTTGAGCGCGATACCCAGCTTGCCATTCTGCCCCCCGTGTGCGGAGGCTGACGATGACACAATCCATCTATACGGGCATCAGCGAGGAAGCGCTTTCCATCCAAAAAGCCGCCGATTTTGTGCATGCGGCAGAAAATGGCGCACTGAATATGTTCGTCGGCAAGGTGCGCAATCACAATATGGGCAAGGCCGTGAATGCGGTGAGTTACGATGTATTCGCACCGCTGGCCTGCAATGTGTTTCGGGAAATCTGCGCGGAAGCTAAAGCTGAGTTCAGCGAACGCTTGCGGCTTTATATCGAGCATTACAAAGGCAAGTTGGAAATTGGTGGCATTAGCGTCATCATCGCTGTCGGCTCACCCCATCGCGATGAATCCTTTAAGGCCTGTCGTTACCTGATTGAGCAACTCAAAATCCGCGCCCCCGTATGGAAGCAGGAGCATTATATGGATGGCGATAGCGAGTGGGTAAAAGGCCATGCGCTTTGTGGACATCACCATGGATGACATCGCTGCAGTTATTCTGGTCGGCGGCAAGTCCTCACGCATGGGGCAAGATAAAGCATTACTGCCCTATAAAGGAAAACGGCTGGTGGATATAGTGGCGGACAGTATTCGTTCTGCGGGTGTATCGCGCGTTTATGTGAGCGGTAAAATCGCAGATTACCCAAGTTTTCCTGATCTGCTTTCAGGATGTGGGCCTGTAAGTGGTATCTGTTCCTGCATTCTAAGGTTATCGATGAATTACAAGCGACTGCTTTTCGTTCCGGTAGATATGCCTCACCTGACAGCAGACGTGATTCGGCTGCTTGTTGATTGTCCTGCACATAAGCCGCACCACATGGAAGGACATCCGCTTCCCTGCATTATTCCGACCGATGAAACGGTCATACGCCATGCCGATAGCTGTATTCAGGAGTTGGTGAAGAAAAGAAAATTGTCTGTAAAAGAATTTTTGGCTGGTCTGAAAGCAATATCAGTGCCGCTACCAGAACAAATGCAAAAAGCGCTCACCAATACCAACACGCCCGAAGAATGGCAGGAGGTCATCTCATGAATCTACGCATCAGTGAAGATCAGCTTCGCTTTCGCATCACGCAAGGCGAGACAGAACTTTTAATGCGCGACGGTTTATTGGCATTTTCGCTTAATCTCGGGGAGCAGACCGTGGAATATTCGGTAGTGCTAGCAGAGATGGAGCAGACTTTGACATTAGACGTACAAAAAAATGCATGGAAGTTGATAGTGGACCGCAAAGACTTCGCTCTTTTTTTGGCGTCGCTTCCATCGCGCGAGGGGATCGAACAAGCGGTTACAATGAAGGGTGTTCGACTCACGGTGGTGCTAGAGGTGGATGTACGACGCAAACGTGCAGCTTAGGCAAGTTCACCTTTCCAACGCACAATACCGCCGTTGATATGAGCAACATTTCTGAAGCCCAGCGCGATAAGATGTGAAGCTGCCGAAAAGCTGCGTATGCCGTGCTGGCAATAGACAATCACGGGAGTGTCCGAGGCAATATCGCCCACCGAATCTTCGTTGGATAGCAAGGTGCCAAGTGGAATATGTAACGCCTTTGGAATTCGGCCTGAAGCCAGCTCATGTGCTTCACGTACATCAATAAACACGGCTTTGCTTATTTGGTTTGCAGCATCCTCTGCACTGATATTCTTTACATTTGATTTTGTCGCGCAACTTTCCTCCGCTTGCGTGAGAAGAATATCGTTCGGATCACGGGCACATGCGGAACATTGGTGACGTTTGCGCAATATGAGGGTCTTTGTTTGCATGGTGCGAGCATCCAGTATCCAAAGCGTACCAAGCAGTGGCTCCAAATTCTTTTCTTTGCACCACTTCAGCCCCAGTACCATTTTAATGGCTTCAAGCGCCTGCACGGTTCCGGCAATGCCCGCCATTGCGCCAATCACTCCCGCTTCGGCGCAGTTGGGGATATGGCCGCCGGGTGGTTTGGGATACAGACAACGATAGCACGGCCCATGATGATTTTCCCCCTTGGCCCAAAACACCGACACCTGCGCCACAAAACCAAGTATCGAACCATAAACTAGTGGCTTACCAAACTTCACGCAGGCATCGTTAATTAGGAATTTGCTGCTAAAATTATCCGTGCCGTCGATGATGACATCATAGTTTTGTATTAATGCTTCCGCATTTTCTGGGATGAATCGCTGGTGATACGCCTCAATCTGGCACTGCGAATTCAACTCGGCCAGTGCCGCCTTCGCGGCTTCTACCTTCGACTTTCCCTGATCGGTTTCCTTAAACAACACTTGCCGTTGTAGGTTGCTGATATCCACCATGTCATCATCCACCAGCCCGATTCTGCCAATGCCAGCAGCGGCCAGATAAAGCAAGGCAGGCGAGCCAAGACCTCCCGTCCCGATGCACAGTACTGAGGCGGATTTCAGGCGTTCCTGTCCTTCTTGTCCGATTTCGGGAAGGACGGTTTGTCTAGCGTACCTTAGCATACGCAAAACATAGACTACGCGTGTTTGATTTGGGATTGATCTAGGTCAATCCCGTAAAAGATAACTGCTCATAGTCTGTAAAAAAACGTATGGAGGAATGGATGTCTATTACAGAACAACCACCCAGTAAAACAGATTGGAGTAGGGCAAGCACTAAAGAACTGATTGCTCATGTATTAGATCGTTATCATGTCCGGCATCGCGAACAGCTTCCGAAATTGATTCATTTGGCCGAGAAAGTGGAACGCGTGCATGCCGCGCATCCTGACATTCCTACAGGGCTGGCTCTGCATTTGACCAACATGCTGCAAGAACTTGAGGGCCACATGCAAAAAGAGGAGCGAATTCTGTTCCCGATGCTTATGCGTGGTCAGGGCGCTATGGCGACGGGGCCAATTTACGTTATGGAATCGGAGCATGTTCAGCATATGGAAGCATTGGAAAAAATGCTGATGCTTGCGCATCACCTACGGTTGCCAGACGACGCATGTAACAGTTGGCGAGCATTGTATTTGGGTGTTGGTGAGTTGCGCGATGACCTGATGGAACATATCCGCTTAGAAAATGATATTCTCTTTAAACAGCAAGCCAGCAGTAGCGAAAACAGATGCTGTGGCGGATGCGGCGGTGGGGTACACTAACGGTTATGGAAGAATTATCACTTGCCGCGCTCATTTTTGTTGCTGCCGCGCTTTATTCCTCTGTGGGACATGCCGGTGCATCGGGCTATTTGGCGGCAATGGCGCTTTTAGGGCTTGCACCTGAAATCATGCGTCCTACTGCGCTTGCACTAAATGTGCTGGTGGCATCGATTGCCATGTATCGTTATACGCGCGCAAAGCAAAACGATATTACGTTGCTGGTGCCTTTCGTTGTCACATCCATTCCTTCCGCCTTTGTTGGGGGGATGATTCATGTGCCAGGCGCGTTCTACAAACCGCTGATCGGCATCATATTATTGCTCTCGGCAGTTCAATTGCAGCGGACTGCAAGGCAATCGAAACAAAAAGATCGAACTGTTAAGCGCCCGCCGCTGGCGGCGGCACTGGCTACCGGCATGGGGCTTGGTCTGCTTGCCGGGTTAAGTGGCACTGGCGGTGGTATTTTTTTGAGTCCGCTATTACTGTTCATGGGCTGGGCTCCAACACGGCAAGTATCGGGAATCGCCGCTAGCTTCATTTTGGTAAATTCCATTTCTGGCTTGCTTGGTAATGTATCCTCGATTCAGGCGTTGCCCTCAGCGCTTTCGTTATGGGCGATAGCTGCACTTGCTGGAGGATTGCTCGGCACGCATTTTGGGACGCGCACGCTCACCGTACCCGGCATCCGCACCATGCTTGCCTTGGTGCTGGTGATAGCAGGTGGTAAGATGCTGTTTACCTAAGAGTTAAGCAGATACCCAGTTATCCAGAAGTTGGAACAAAGCTCGTTTCGTATTCAACTCTGCTGCATGTGCCAGTAGCGTTTTTGCAGATTGAATCGTTGCGCTTACAACAAGCTCATGCCCACACGTATTAATTATCTGCCGTATAGCCGGCTCATCCATTTCCAGATGGAACTGCAAGCCCAGAACACGCTTTTGGTATAAAAATGCCTGATTGTCGCAGGCATGGCTGCTCACTAACCTTATGGCTCCAGAAGGAATTTCAAACCGATCTCCATGCCAGTGCAATACAGTCATTGTATGATTCAACCCGCCCAGAATGGGATGATCAACTCCTTCATCGGTTGTGGCAACTGGAAACCAGCCGATTTCCTTAGTCTCCATTGGCGCAACACGTGCATCAAGAACGGATGCAATTAGCTGAGCGCCAAGGCAAATACCAAGTACTGATTTTCCAGCCTCAATAGCCGCTTTGATATGCGCTTTCTCCTTTGCAAGCCATGGGTAATCTTTTTCATCATATATACCCATCGGGCCACCCATAAGAATCAGGGCATCGTAGCTTTCTAAATCAGGGATTTCCCAGTCTGGTTTATAAAACGCCGTGCAATTGGAGACGCAGCCACTCCGCTGCATCCACTCACGGATCATGCCTAATCCTTCAAATGCTACATGCTGGAAGTAATGAATTCGCACAGTTCTTTAGCTCGCGTGATCAATTGTTTTCCGGCCATCTTTAATTAATTTGCGTACATGTTTGTCAAAAGCTATCGCTTCCTTTGTATACTGGCCATGCTTAAGGGCATTCTGATTCTTTTTAGGTGCGCCGCTGCCTGCTGCCCCTCCATGCATCCTACACCGCCTCTTGCCCTGAACGGCGGGTGAAGAACAGGAAGTGCCTTTACGGGTTTTGGCGCCGCACCGAGGGCTTGCTAACATTCCCTGAGTATTGCGCGTATGGTTACTTTTTCCTCTTGGCATTTTTGACAACAGTTTTTGATGAAGCAGGAGAGGTGACAGCGTGGCCATCTATAACCAGTGTATCATGGTGCGTTATAGCTGGGGTAGCACTCGATTTGTTGAGGTTCCCAGATTCGATATTCCCCACGATAGCTTGACCGCCTGGTGCTATGTTGACATGCTCAATGACGACCTTCTGGTCGCTTTTGCCACGGTGTTTATTGAGGGCCTTCATTTGTTCAAGATATAGCCTAAGGAGTTTCTGGGCATGATTCAGCGCCATGTTCCGTCCTTCAAATGTTTGATTTTCTAGCGCAGCGCGCCGTATGCATTCCATCGCTGAATTGTGAGTCGCAACCATTTGTGCAGCCAGCACTCCTTCGAGCCCGTCCTTAGGTGCAATCTCTCTTAAAGTGGCTATTGCAGCTGTAATGACTTTGTCACGCTGTTCTTTGCCTAAATATTCAGGAAGAAATAATGATTGGATGACTTGGTTTAGTAGTGCAGTGCTGAAGTTCGAATTATCAGATCCGCTGATGGGTCTGTAGCTGGTCTTTGATACTGGAGTTTTTTCAGATTCTGGTTTGCTCTTTTTCATGCCTGCCACATCTCATTGATTCTCATGGGAAAAATACAGCAATTTTATAGTAAAGGGAAGGATGATTATATACTGTGTAAGGGGTTGTTTTATAGATTTCGCCTCTGGACCTACCCCAGGTCAATAACGACTCGTACCTTAGGAAGACATCGGTGGATGCGCGCCCCCGCAACCAACTAAAAAGCCCCTCACGGGGCTTTTTCAGTTTTGGGCTATAATGCTGGTGCTACCGTGGTGCTACCTTTTAATTAGCTCTTTTAGCCTAACCTCATAATTCTAGATGTAAGCTCAACTGTAACATTCTATGTATTTATTCCGAGTATTTGCTGTAAATATGCGGAGTTAAGCGTTTCCCGCTACCATTGGCATGTGCCTTGTTACTCGCAATTGTACTGATGTTATATACGCATAATGATGTACGCTTCCTCAAAATGCGTATTGATACATCAGCTTGGAGAACATGGCTGCCCGCGATCATTGCTTCGCTTTATGCTTGCAAGCTAGCTCTTATATCCCATGCGCTTTATACTGAGCGTCACAGCGCTACATCAAAGCGCACCATAATCAGCGCATTATTGATCCTTGCATTTATTCCAGCTTTATTTTTCCTAACAAAGACGCCTTGGCTGCACATGCTCTTTTTAGCGCCTGGCCTTCTTCTCTTGATGATGTCAGCTGCTTATGTTGGCACTAAAGTTGATGATATGACCTACTGTACCGTTATAATCAGCCTTGGAATAATGCGTTAATAAACATTATCGTTTTACCACAATATCGCCTTGTTGACCTTTGCAAGAAAGCTGGACGACGAGCGCGGGTGGCTCTAGGGCTTGGTCAGACTTAAAGTTTGAGCTAAATCGCGCCCTCACAGCCTCGGGATTTTCTTTGAGAGCAAGACTGAGTGAGCCTCAAGAACAACTTCTAAGTTCAAGCTAAATCGGGTCCCTGCTGCCTATATAAGTGACTGGCCAAATCTAAAATAGGGTGCGGGCTACCATTTAGCGGGTGATAGGTTGCCTAAGCTATTTCTGATTCCAAGGCATCTTGGCCATGATGCGCGCAAGCCCGCAGAAACCTGTGAGACCTGCGACAGTCAATCCGGCACCAATCACGCCTGTGAGCAGGAACCATAATGGGGAAAACACAGTGCCAAGAATGCTTCCTGCTATCAGCAGTAAGCCAATTGTCAGTTGCACCTGCCTGTCCAAAGGCAGGAAGGATTTACCGGAAATCACTACCATGAGTCCAGCCGCGTTCCATGCATCGATGCCGCCCTCAAGGTTGTAAATCTCAAGGGAGGGGTCCTCGGTGAGTAGTTTTTGGCAAGCTGAACCACCGCGTCCACCTTTGCGACAGTGGATCACCAGCTTTTTACCTGCGTAAGGTGGAAGCGCTGATTTACTTACACTGCCAAGCGGCAACAGTGTTGCACCCGTGATGTTCTCTGCCGCATGTTCTGCGGGTTCACGCACGTCCACCAGCACGGCTTCGTTAGTGTCCATCCATGTCTTTAGTGTTTTCGCGTCGATGGATCTGAGTGCCATAATGTTAGAATCCTCTAAAATAATCACGCTTTGCGGCAATAGATGAGATGCAGCACCGAAAGCAGCGCCTGCGCCTCCATGCTGCAAATACGGTAATAGACCGAGAGCCCGCGCTTATCGGATGCAACTAAGCCAGCTTCGCGCAACTTTGCAAGGTGCTGAGAGAGTGCAGATTGTGATAATCCAACAGATTCAGCGAGTTCTCCGACCGTTCTTTCACCCGAAACAAGATGGCAAAGTACCATTAGGCGATTGGCGTTGGCGAGCTGCTTCAGCAACAACTCTGCCGCTGCTGCATTCTTTTTCATCTGCTTCATATCGAGAGAGTTTGCTGCATTCTTCATGTTGACATTGTATTAGTAGTTGCTAACATAGTCAAGGCAATCATTCGTCAACCTATAAAGGAATTTATGACCAAATCTTACCCCGACATCACCAAGCGCATTAGCAGCAACATGAAGGTATTACGCAAGGACATTGCAGATACTATGCAGGGTTTTTCCGCGATGGCACAAGCCGCCACTAAAGACGGTGCGCTCGATAAAAAGACCAAGGAATTTATCGCGATGGCGATTGGTGTTTCTACGCGCTGCGATGGTTGCATTGGTTTTCACACAGAGGCGCTGGTGAAGTTGGGCGCAACCCGAGAGGAATTCGAAGAAGTGTTGGGCATGGCCGTTTACATGGGCGGCGGACCATCACTGATGTATGCCGCCGATGCCATGCTTGCCTACGAACAATTTTCTGCTCTCAACAACCCCGCTTAATGGAGATTTCTATGAAATGTAATGTTGGAAAAACGGATCGCACCCTTCGCATCATCGCAGGCCTTACTATTATCGGCTGGGGTGTGACCACAGGAAACATCTGGGGCGCGATTGGCATTGTGCCCCTACTTACTGGCATCATCCGTTGGTGCCCTGCTTATGTACCTCTCAACATCTCGACGGATAAATAAGATTCTATTATAAGACACTAAACTGTATAAGCTGGAGATAATGAATGTTTGATCTTGACCCACTGTTACTTGCCCGCATCCAATTCGCATTTACGGTCAGTTTCCACATCGTGTTTCCTGCCTTCACCATTGGATTGGCAAGCTTTCTTGCGGTGTTGGAATGGCGTTGGCTAAAGACAGGCAACGACCTTTACCGTGATGTCTATAAGTTCTGGGTCAAGATTTTTGCCGTGGCGTTCGGCATGGGCGTGGTATCGGGTGTGGTGATGTCTTACCAGTTCGGCACCAACTGGTCGATTTTTTCCGACCGTGTGGCGAATGTCCTCGGACCATTGCTTGGCTTTGAAGTATTAACCGCCTTCTTTTTGGAGGCTTCTTTCCTCGGCATTATGCTCTTCGGCTGGGGGCGCGTTAGCAAACGGATGCACTTTGTAGCAACCTGCATCGTGGCAGGTGGTACCTTGATGTCAGCCTTCTGGATTTTGTCAGCCAATAGCTGGATGCAGACGCCGCAGGGCTTTAGCATTGCCGAAGATGGCCGCTTGATGCCGACTGACTGGCTGGAAATCATTTTTAACCCATCCTTCCCGTATCGCTTCGCACATATGGTTACAGCGGCCTATCTTACCACAGCGTTTGTGGTAGGTGGGGTTGGGGCGTTTTATTTGTGGAATAAACGCCATGTGCCACAAGCGCGTATTATGCTAGGAATGGCGGCGATTATGGCTGCGCTGGTTGCGCCTACGCAATTATTCATCGGCCACATGCACGGCGAAAATACGATGGAACATCAACCCGCTAAAGTAGCGGCAATGGAAGGTAATTGGGAACACCGCAAAGCTGCGCCGCTTTATCTGTTCGGCTGGCCGGATCAAAACGCTGAGGAAACCAAATATGGCATCGCGATTCCCGGTGGAGCCAGCTGGGTGCTGACGGGTGATGCGAATGGTAAAATCCCTGCGCTTAAAGACTTCCCGAAAGAAGATCGTCCTCCTGTAGCATGGGTGTTTTGGAGCTTCCGCGTGATGGTAGGATTGGGAATGCTGATGATTTTCATCGGTGCTGTCAGTGCCGTACAGTATTTTAGAGGTAAATTATTCACCACACGCTGGCTGCAAGGTTGGTGGATGTTGATGATGCCGACTGGCTTTATCGCGCTGCTTGCAGGCTGGTTTGTCACTGAGATTGGCCGTCAACCGTGGACGGCCTATGGCATCATTCGCACGATGGAATCTGTATCACCTGCTATTCTGGGTCCGCAGGTGGCGTGGTCGTTGCTAGCCTTCGTGGTGATGTACACATTCGTGTTTGGTGCAGGTAGCTATTACATCCTTAAACTCATAGGCAAAGGCATCCCTGCCGCAAATGATAAAGAACAATTCTATCGCCATAGTATTGAGGCAACCGTGACGGAAGCAGCCACGGAAAAAGGAGGCACCCATGTTTGATTTTTCCGCCACGATTGATTTGCCACTGATCTGGGGATTATTGATAGCCACCGCAATTTTCCTCTATGTGCTGCTCGATGGGTTTGATCTGGGAATCGGCATTCTGTTTCCATTCGCACCTTCCGACAAATGCCGCGACCGTATGATGAACTCGATTGCCCCTTTCTGGGATGGTAATGAAACATGGCTGGTACTGGGCGGCGGCGGGTTGTTCGCTGCATTCCCGCTGGCTTATTCGGTGCTGATGCCAGCGTTTTATATTCCCATCATCGTTATGCTGCTTGGCCTTATCCTGCGCGGTGTTGCCTTTGAATTCCGCTTCAAAGCGAATGAACGTGATCGTCGCTTGTGGGATTATGCGTTCCATTACGGCTCGCTTTCTGCCGCGTTTTGCCAAGGGATGATTCTTGGTGCATTCGTGCAAGGCGTGGAAGTGGATGGTCGCAACTTCTCTGGCGGACCATTTGACTGGGCAACTGGTTTCAGCTTGATGACGGGCATTGCCGTGGTGTTTGGCTATGCGCTGCTAGGCTCTACATGGCTGGTCATGAAAACCGAAGATGTCACCATGGAATGGTCGCGCAAAGTGGCCTCTTATGTATTGGGTTTTGTCGGTATTTTTATGGGGCTGGTGAGTATCGCCATGCCATTCATGAACCCACAAATCAAAACCTTCTGGTTCAGCACGCCGAACATTTACTACCTGCTGCCGATTCCGCTTATCACCGCTGGCCTTTTCCTGATGGTATGGCGCGACCTGCACCGCAGCAAGCATGAATACCGCCCATTCCTTGCCAGTATCGGTATTTTTCTGATGGGCTATCTGGGGCTTGGTATCAGCATTTTCCCGTGGATCATCCCCTTTAGCTATTCCATCTGGGACGCAGCCGCATCGGGTCCCGGTCTATCCTTGATGTTAGTTGGCGTCGCTCCATTGCTGCCACTCATCCTTGGCTATACAGGTTACTGCTATTATATTTTCCGAGGCAAAAGCAGCCATGAACATATGTATTAAACGCAGTCGCGACTGGCTTAATGCCCACCCCAAAGCCAAGCAATGGGTATGGTTCATTGCCTTGTGGTGTAGTGGCCTATTCACCGTAATGGCAGCTGCGTATCCCATTAAGTGGCTGATCAGGAGTATGGGCTAAGTCTAAGCCGCTCTAGGTAGGTATCGTCTAACTACAATATCGCCCTGCTGCCCCTTTATAGGAAGCTGGACGATGAGGGCGGGTGGCTCTAGGGCTTGGTTAGGCTTAAAGTTTGAGCTAAATCGCGCCGCCGCGACCTCACAACTTCTCGGGAGCGCTAGCTTTATTCAACCTTAGCGACCTATTCAAAGTTCAAGCAATATCGGGCGGTGCACATAGCGCATATTGTTGTTTTGTTAGAAAATAATTCTAAACAACCAACACTTGCTTTCTATAAATAAAGCCATGCATTCCAAATATGAACAGCTTTCTATTGCCCCCGATAACATTCAATTATCGGAGTTAATTTAACGTGTTGCGTGGGTGATTTTTATGCTTTTTCAGCATCAAATTAATAGGAAATAGGCAAATAAGGCGCTTGGCATAAGCGCGCAGGCACAGTAAAAATCTAATAAATAAAATAATTATTTGCTCGGAAAGTTTCCATGAAGAAAATCCTGAAACGCGGACTTATTATCCTTGCTCTTTTGTTGGCGGCTTTAGTTGTTTATGGACTTGTAAGATCGCCTAGCCAATTTAGGCAGCTTGATCGCAGCATTGCGGATTTCTATGAATCTGATTCTGAAAGTGTATTACTCGCAAGCATTACAGACTTTTCTTGGGATGAGGTGTGTATTTACCCTTCATATTCGTTAGATATTAGACCTTTAAAATTGCCTGAATATGAATTGATAACACCAATACCTTCTCTGAATGACGACGGAAGATGGGCTTTGTTGTTTAAGGACAGCGCAGCTAAAAAAGCCTTCTTCTACATACCCAATGTCGATTTTAGTCGGGACTATGCTAAAGATGGAGTCCAGTGCGTCAATCAATTGGCGAAAGTAATCAAAGTTAATGAAAAATATGCATCCAGCGAGCGCAATTATAAGAGGATTTGGATTGTTCAAAAATGAGGTGAATTATGAATTTCAAACTTCTTTTTAAAATATTTGCTGTCAGCGTAATCCCTGGCACGGTTATCGTTATGTCAGCACGACATTTTTGGCCAAATTCTCATGAACTAATTCATCAATGCATGATTATTATTTACATAGGAATAGTGGGCTACTTTTGGAAGAAGAGCAGAGGAGAACTATAATGAATAAAACTAAGAAACACCTTTTTTATGCTGTTTTTCTAATAGCACTCTTATGTTATGTATTGTCACTAGCTTTGATGTTTTTTCCTGAGAGGAGCTATTCTACTGGCAATGCGATCTCAGCGGTTGTGCAACTTGCTTTTGGTCAGACTCGTGTTCTAAAATCTTATGCTACCTATGCTTCATTAAATGAGAAGGCTATTCAAGATGAATGTTTAATTAAACGTCCAGAGGCGGGCGCAGCATGTGTTCTGATGTCCGAAGGGGCTGCAAATGATCTTTATCTTAGGAAATGTGGCTGGTGGTGGTTTCAGAAATGTGTTGATATTACTGCAGATCCACTTTTTCTAAAGCATCCAGAACTGCATAAAGCATTGCAGAATGTTTTACAAAACCCCTGCAAGTTTCTACCTGATAAGAACGAACTGATTAAAGAACAAGAAAAGACAAAAGGAGCGTTCCCCTATTATTCAGATATAGGCCTGTACATTAGTTACTGGCGTCAAATGGGTTGTGGCAGATTAGATGTCTCGAACATTAAAGTTATTCAAGCCTACCGCAATCAACCAGATGATACAGCCAACATTTTTACTCTTACTTTAGGAGACGCTAATGCCAGGTAGCTTAACGATTATCATTGATAATGGCGGTGCTGTTGGACACGCTTATGTTGCGCTAACTGACTCGAATGGTAACACCATTTACCGGGGATATCATCCTGCTGCTGATGGGATAATAAATGTAGATAGATTGCATGGGCTAGGTGCTGTGCTAGATGATTCGGGACGGGCGATTAACCCTAATCTGAATGTTACCCAAACCTATTCGCACACTATTTCTCTCAGCGATGAACAATTCAGCAATGTTACTGCTTATATCAATAGTGTTACAGCAAATCCAGGCGTTTATAATTTGGGTTCAAATAACTGTGCAAACTTTGTGCAGGGAGTATATGGCGCTGCTGGACAATCCGGCGACATTGGAGATTTATTTACTCCAGAACAACTAGATACCATCGGATCGATTGGTGAATATATTGATAACATATATAACCTCCTTAATTCTCCTTATGATTTACTAGTGCCTTTCGCTCTGGATGGTTTTTTGGATTTGTCTAATGAGTTGTTTGGCAACCCCCTCATTTCGCCACTTGTGCTTGATTTGGACGGTGATGGGATTGAATTGTTATCACTTGCGAATAGCCATGCGTTCTTCGACCTCGACAATAATGATTTCATGCAGCACACAGGCTGGGTAATGCCCGATGATGGGTTGCTGGCACGCGATGTAAATGGCGATGGCGTGATTAATGATATCTCGGAGCTGTTCGGTACGCAGACTACCAATGGATTCACGGCGCTGGATGCGCTGGATAGCAACAATGACAACCTCATCACTGCGACGGATGCGAACTTTGTGCAACTGCGCGTATGGCAAGATACAAATGGTAATGGCTATAGCGAAGCGAATGAACTGCACACGCTTTCGGAACTAGGCATTACGTCTATCAATCTTAATTACACGGCGGGTGGCGGCACGAACCAAGGCCACACGATTGATGGTACGAGCACCTATACTATTAATGGTAATACGCGCAGCATTGTGGATGTGTGGTTTGAGAATGACCCGACGCGCAGCTATTACGATTACCCGAATAATTTCGTGTATAACGAGGCCGTGTTCGACCTGCCCTTGTTGCATGGATATGGCACAACGCCTAATCTTTGGGTGTCGATGACGAATGATGCGACGCTGTTGGGCATGGTCAATAGTCTCGCAACTCAGAATTTCACGACATTTAATTATGCAGCTTTTCATAATGCGGTAGAAGCCATCCTGATTCGTTGGACGGGTTCGGATGATGTGGTAGCAGGTAGCCGCGGGGTTAATATCAACGCGCAGCATTTGGAGGCGCTGGAAGAACTGATTGGTAGTTCCTTCTATGATGATGTGAATGGTACAGGCACGCCTAATCCCAACGCGAATACGGGCGTAAATCTCGAAATTAACTGGAACCATTTAGTGGATGCAGTTGCAGCACGCTTGCTGGTGCAGATTGCCGATACCAGCAGCAATCACCCACTCGCATGGGCAAGCGGCATTAACTACAATTATCTGCAAGACGATTTGGTAGGCAACTTGGATGCTATGATTGACGCGCTTGCGGCGTCACAGCCATCAACCGCTGCCGCACTTCAAGATTATTGGTCGCAATGGTTGCCAGCAATCAATGTGATCTCCAATGCACTTGGCGTTACCGATGCGCAATATATTGCTGCACTCCAAGGCACCTATCTTGATACGATTAACCCACTTTCCAGTGCTCTTTATCGCTCGGAATCCTTCCAGCTTGCCACATCGGGAGCTGAACAAATATCAGGATTAATGGTCTATAGCGGCGGTGGCGCGACTGCCCCTAACCTAGTTCATGCCAATGACACGATTATTGGCGGGTTAGGCAATGATAGCATTAGCGGGTCGAACAGTGCTGGCAACGATACCTACATACATAATGCGGGTGATGGTGCTGACTCTATAGGTGATGCGGGCGGTAACGATATTCTCCAATTTGGTGAAGGGTTGGTCTATGCCGATACGACGTTCTCGCTAAACGGTAGTGTTCTCGATATCAATGTGGATGGTGTTTCGTCGGTGAGAATCGCAGGCTTTAAGCCTGGTGGTAATATCGGCAATAATATTGAAGCATTTGCTTATGCAGACGGCAACGTGCTGACGAAATACGATATTGATAATATTCTCACAGGCACCACGCCAAGTGGCCAGACGCTGACGGGCAATGCGAATGATAACTATTTCTTCGGTGCCATGGGTGCGGATACGGTTAGCGGCCTAGGCGGCAATGATTATCTAGCAAGTGGCGGTGGTAATGACCTTGTCACGGGCGGTGACGGCAACGACACGCTAGCTGGTGGTTTAGGTAATGATACGCTTTCGGGTGGTAGCGGTGACGATGTTGTTTGGGGTGGCGACGGCAATGACGCTCTCTTTGGTAATCAAGGTAGTGATACGCTCATGGGTGGCAAGGGTGCGGATGCGTTTACGATAGATCATTCGGCCACTGCGCTCACCATTGTCGATTTTGTTCATGGCACAGACGTCATCATTATTCCTCAGACTCAACGCTGTATTGTTTATCCGCTGAATCCAAAACAACTGAATGCCTCTGACATAGATTCCTTTAGTGATTTGACGATTGCACAGGTGGGCGCTGATACAACTATTACGATACCGCGCGCAGGTACTGACCTCGTCATCACACTCACGAATTTTACCGCGAGCACGCTTACCGCAAGTGATTTCTTGTTTGGCGGCGCTTCTCAAGCCAGCCTAAAGAGTGGTACGGCAAAGGAAACGTTAATCAGCTCTTATGAGAATGACACTCTCACATTCGATATTGACGCCGAGCTAGATGGTATCGGCAGTGCATTGAGCTTTGATATAATCGAAGGAGGGATGCTGGCGACTAGCGAAGTGGCTGACCTTGATGGTAGTGGCAACCTACAACTCGTGGGTGGCACAACCTTCCAACTCGTTGGTGCGATCGCCCATGGCGGCACGGTCTATGACTACTTCGGCAAAACCTATAACGACCAGTTGTTTGGGTAGTCGCGTAGATTAAGGCCAACAGACGACACCCATTCTAGGCCGCTCTAGGTGGGTAGGTACCGTTTCACCACAATATCGCCCTGCTGCCCCTTTATAGGAAGTTGGACGATGACGGCGGGTGGCTCTAGGGCTTGGTCGGGTTTAAAGTTTGAGCTAAATCGCGCCCCCGCAACCATTCTGGCGCTTTAGCGCATCCCCATTAGTCAAATATATACCCCTTACACATTCGCACACCCTAGATGGCCGTGAATCTCTAGAGAATGGCTTAGTAGCGCCCCCTAATATCAATCAACCACTAGCGTTAATTTGATTTCCGTACTAATAGAGCCGTATGAAACTTGAACGTAGTTCTTCACAGCATTTGGGTTACCACACGCTGTTTCAAAACCAGCCTGCCGTGTTGCAAGCACTTACACCGCATGTGCAAGTGAAAGCATATGAAAAGGACGATGTCGTTTTGCACCATGGCGATACGGCGGCAAGCCTGTGGCTGGTGCTCAAAGGCTGGGTGAAGCTGACGCGCCAAACACCCGATGGCAAAGAAAGCATCGTGGGGTTATGCACCGAAGGCGACATGTTCGGCGAAGCCGCTTTATTTCCCAATGCCAGTTATCCCTATCATGCCCAAATACTGACAGCACATACAGAGCTCGCGCTAATTCCTTCAGCGATCATTCGTACGCTGATTGCAGAGAATGCTGCGCTTTCAGGTACGATTATGGCGCTACTCAACCAGCGCACATCGCAAGCACAGCTCAAGTTGGAACAGATGAGCACTATGTCGGCCTCGCAACGCCTGGGGTGCTTTTTGCTACGCCTGTGCCATACGCAAGCTGATGGCTCCAAGACCCTGCAAATACCCGTTGAGAAGCATATTTTGGCGACCTATTTAGGGATGAAGCCAGAAACCCTATCGCGCAGCCAGCAGCAACTCAAGCCGCTAGGTATCACGGTTTCGGGGCATGAGATCACCATCCAAACGATCGAGAAACTGCGCGATTTCGTCTGTAATAGCTGCTCTGAATCAGGCAGCTGTGACATAGAAGAAATGGGTTAATGTTCTAGTACGTGAGCAAGTGCTTGGGTCAGCTTGCTTGTCTGTGAGTCCGAGCTAAACCACGCAGACATCAACGGATATTTAATTTCAGCAACCACTTTCTTAGAAATGGATTCGGGTAAGCATGACTGCGTCCATGCGATATCATTAGCGCTGCCTACCAATACCAGCTGCGCAAAATCCTCACGCTCGAATGCTTGAGCAAGCTGTTCTCGTAAAACGCTTTCTAACGAGTAGGCGCGCGGCGTTTGCTCTGGAACGGGTACTAAGTGCCCATTCGCTTGTTTACGAAACAACGCCATTGCGCCCTCGCACGCAGCCAACACCCAAACACTCGACGCAACACCACACCCATCACTCCTGCATTTGCCTGAACAGGCCTTGGCCGATGAGAGCGGAATGATGTCGCAGCTTGCCATGACTAAAACTTATAGCCAACGCCAACGCCGATGATCCACGGATCGATATCAACATCCGCTCGTACGCCACCTGCACCAGAGAAGTTTGCTGTAGTGCTAATAAAGACTTTCTTCACGTCCACGTTGGCATACCAATTATCTTCGAGTGGGATATCCGCACCCACCTGCAACGCACCACCAAAGCTATCATCATAATCGACGGAACTCAGTGCGCCTGCATTCTCACCATAAAAATGCGTATAGTTCACGCCGGCGCCAACATAGGGAATCACGCTATCAAACTGGTCAAAGTGATATTGCAGGGTCAGGGTTGGTGGCAACAGCCACACGTCACCCGCATCGACACCGCCACTCGTAGTGAGCTTGTGCGGAGTTACTGCGGCAATTAACTCTGCCGAAACATTTGGCGTAAAGAAATACGTCATATCCAATTCAGGAACGACACTATTATCAATTTTCACCGTGCCACCAATCGACAATGTGCTATCGACATCTGGGCGTACATTAAGGGCGCGAGCACGCACCATCCAGTCACCCTCTTTGAAATGCTCTGCAGCCAGAGCAGGTGAAGCAATGGATGAAAGGGACGCAAGGCAAACGGTGGCTAATAGAATTTTTTTCATAACTTTCTCTCGTACTTAAATTGGTGCACTACCTCTAACGAAAGAATCCTGACGCACATTGATTTATATCAAGTGCCACGGCATCAAGTGGACATAGCATGGTTCGCATCAACAGAAGGAGTCATTATGTCACTTGAAAACCATAGCCTTATCAATGAATTTCCTGAATTTCGTGCGCAGATACATACGCTAAAAATGACCAATAATCATTTCGCACGCTTGTTTGCGGAATATGACCAGATTGAACATGAAGTACATCGCATTGAAACAGGTGCGGAAGCAGCATCGGATGAGCGGATTGAAGCACTTAAGAAGCAGCGCTTAGTATTGAAAGATCAGTTGTTCGTACTGTTGAAACAAGCAGCTTAGTGATTGGGCGGCGCATCGTTCTCATCATCCCTGAGAACGCGATAAGGTGCGCCGTCAAGATCATCGAACTGGCCCGATTTCATCGCCCAAAAGAATGCCGCAAGCCCAGCAAGGCCAAGCGTAAACGCGATGGGAATGAGATACACAAGAATACTCATAGTTCATCCTTGAATAGATTAAGGCGCATTGCGTTGGCAATCACCAGCAGCGACGAGCTGGACATGGCAATGGCCGCAATCAGTGGTGTTACCATACCCGCAACGGCGAGTGGAATTGCCACAACATTATAGAGAATCGCTAGCACAAAATTTTGTTTTACCAGCGTTTGTGAGAATTTTGCCGTGCGCCACGCCGTGCAGACGGGTTGCAACCTATCGCCTTGAAATACAATATCTGCGGCATTCTGGGTGATATCCATCGCGCTAGCGGGTGACAGGGAAATGGTTGCCGAGGCGAGCGATGGCGCGTCGTTCAATCCATCGCCGATCATCAGAACGTTGGCGCCATTTGCTTTGAGCGCTGCAATTTTCTCGGTTTTTTGCATCGGCGATAGCGCGCCCTCGAAATGTTCAATGCCTAACAGCGCCGCAGTATCGCGTGTGATTTCCTGACGATCCCCTGAAAGTAAAAGCGTCTTAATACCCTGAGCATGTAGCGCTGAAATAACATTCTTTGCATCAGCGCGCAGTTGATCGGCAAACGTAAAACGAACTGGCTCTTTGCCTTCCACTGCCAACCATAATTCCATCATGCTCTGCCCATCATCTGGTAGTTGGGTTGCCCAACTACGCTTGCCAAGTTTGACGCCTTCAGTTGCAAGGCCAGCACCCTGCACTTCCTGCACCACAAATGGCAATAATGCACCATCATAAGCAGCCACCAGAGCTTGTGAGAGTGGGTGTTTACTGTGCACAGCGAGTGAGGCGGCTAGTTGTAAATCTTCTGATCTGTAAGTTTCTTTGTGCAGCAATTCTGGCTTTCCCAGTGTCAACGTACCAGTTTTGTCGAACACGGCATGGGTGATAGCAGCAAGCCTTTCTAGTGCACTACCACTTTTAAGAAAAATCCCGCGACGCATTAGGTTGCCGCTTGCCAAGACCTGTACCACAGGCACTGCAAGCCCAAGCGCACAAGGACAGGTGATAATCAATACTGTTGCCGCATAGAGCAATGCTGCTTGCCAAGGCGCATCTGTCCAGATCATCCAGCCTACGAAAGTTGCTGCGGCTAACGCGTGCACGACGGGCGTGTACCATCTGGAGATCTTATCCGCGAGTGTTACATATTTTGCCTGCGCTTGCTCGGCGGATTCCATTAACTTGATGATTTCCGAAAGCGTGGAACGCTCACCTGCTTTGGTGACACGCATGGTAATAGGTGCGGCAAGGTTAATCGTCCCAGCAAATAATGCTGCACCCACTTCTACCTCATGCGGCATAGTCTCGCCTGTGATTAGGCTGGTATCAATTTCGGATGTGCCAGTAAGTATCACCCCATCTGCACCAATTTTCTCGCCCGCAGCAATGTGTAATGTCATGCCTTCGGTTATTTCGGAGAATGGTATAGTTTGGCTTGTGCCATCAGCATTTAGTACGGTGGCAAACCCTGTCATCATCTGCAATAAATTTTGCGCAGCATTTCGTGCACGACCGCGCGCACGGGCTTCGAGATAGCGGCCGATGAGGAGAAAGAAGAGCAGCATCACCGCAGAATCAAAATAGGAATGCGTGCCGCGAGTGATAGTTTCGAACAGGCTCATGAGCGTTGCTAGAATCACAGCAACGGAAATAGGAACATCCATATTGGTGCGCCAGCTACGCAGCGCTGTCCATGCCGAGCGGAAGAATGGAATGCCGCAATAACTAATGGCGGGAAGTGCTATCGCGGCCTGTACCCAATGGAAAAGTGTGCGCGTGGCTTCGCCCATTTCTATGCTATCGCTGCTCCATAAGGGCACCGAAAACAGCATGAGATTTCCGCTGGTAAAGCCAGCAACGGCCAGGCAGTACAGCAGGAATTTCTCTTCCTTCTTCTCAGTAGTTTCTGCGGTGGACGCATCAAATGGAACGGCGCGATACCCCATAGCGCTGATCAACGAAACCCAGCTATCCCCTAGTTCCACTGCACCATCCCACACAATCCGTAAGCGCTTGGTAGAGAGGTTTAGACGCGCGTTGGTAACTGCAGCATTTTTGCGCAAAGCTCCTTCGATGAGCGCAACACAGGATGGGCAATGCATGCCTTCTACCAGCACATTTAGGCTATGGCTTCCGTCCGCCTCAGTGGTGATGAAATGCGCGCTACTCATGGCACAACGATGCGCTTACGCTGCTGATAATGCGTGCCTGCGTGCGATATATCCACCTGCACTTCCCATAGACCGTTCATAGGGAAGGCTATCGCTGTCTCTGTGCCGCTTAGCTTCACGGTGAAATCCATGCCCGATGTTGTAGGGCGAGTGATGGTTGCAGTGGCTGTCTCGGGCGTAATGGGCTTAGCATCTTTGTCGTATAACGTGAAATGCAGCATGTTATCCGTGTAACTCATGCGACTACTCCACCCTAGCGCTGCTTGCTTTTCCTCTGCGTGCACCACTGCGTTGTAAGCCAGACCCTTTTCATAGGAATGCTCGGTAACAACGCCGCTATGCGTACGAATTGCAATTGTCACCATCAGCGCATTCACGGCGGCTATGAACCCGAAGAATGCGACAAAATACCACCATACATGTCGTGCGGTCATAGACCCTCACTTACAAAGATACTGTCTTCTTGTGCTGTTATCATACTATCTGTTTCTTGAATCTGGAACATTATCTCTTGGCGTTGCTCTGTTGGCTTATGGGCCGTTAGAAACACGCGGAAATGCCCCACTGAGTTGGCGAATACAGGAAGCTCATTTGCGGAGATATCGCCGCTTGCCTGCAGGCGTATCGCCGAATCTTCAAAGCCATCCACACGCAATGCGTAGGTTTTATCTTCGTGCTGCTTGTTGATGATACTAATGTTGTAGCCATTACGCACCGATCCATCAGCAAGCTTTACAAATAGCGGGTTACGGTCGTGAATGACATTCAGTTCAACTAGTGAACGTGTCAACAAGCTATAAAGCATCAAACACCCAACAATTGAGATGATACCACCGTACCAGAACGTGCGTGGCCGCCATGGCTTAAATGGCGTCTTGTTTTCTGTATCGTAGCGAATAAGCCCTTTGGGCAGTCCAATTTTTTCCATCACATTATCGCAGGCATCAACACATAATCCGCAGGCGATGCACTCCATTTGCAGCCCCTCGCGGATGTCGATACCCATGGGGCAGACAATCACGCAGCTGTCACAGTCAATACAGTGGCCGCGCCCTTCCCAACTAGTCCCTGCCTTATGTTTGCCGCGTGGTTCGCCACGCTCGGCATCGTAGGCAATAATGAGTGTGTTTCTATCAAACATGGCGGATTGGAAGCGTGCATACGGGCACATATAGGTGCAGACTTGCTCACGCGCAAAACCCGCCATGAGGTAGGTAGAGAAAGTCAGGCCCAGCACCCATCCTCCGACACTCCACGGCACATCGAAATGTATAATTTGATCGAAGAGTGTTGGCGCATCATTGAAGTAGAACACCCACGCGCCGCCCGTCAGCAGACCAATCAATAACCATAAAATATGGGTGAGGCCTTTTTTGCGGATCTTCTCAAAATTCCATGGCGATTCGTCTAATTTTTTGCGCGCGTTTCGATCCCCTTGCACGATGCGCTCAACCCAGACAAATAAATCCGTCCACACTGTTTGTGGGCAGGCATAGCCACACCAAACACGCCCCAACAATGAGGTAACAAAGAATAGACCTACGGCAGCAAGAATAAGTATTCCCGTGAGATAATAGACTTCCTGCGGCCAGATCTCGATACTAAAGAAATACGCACGCGTATGGTTAAGATCGATAAGAATTGCTTGGTTGGGCGAGTATGCACCACGATCCCAGCGCAGCCATGGCGCGCCATAATAAATGGTGAGTAGCACCACCATCGAGACCCATTTTAGCTTGCGAAATTTCCCCCATACGCGGCGCGGATAGATCTTTTTTCGTTTAGCAAAGAGCTGTATTTTCTCTTCCATAACCTATGGGTTAGGCGCTGAGGCCTCACCCCCACCGAGTGAATGCACGTAAATGGATAATTGCTTGATGGTTGCGTCGGGCAAGCGTGTATCCCAATTCGGCATAACACCATGCCGTGGGTTGGTAATTTGTTGCACGACATTCGCTTTATCGCCACCGTAGAGCCAAATAGCGTCCGCCAGATTGGGAGCGCCCATTTCACGACTACCCGTGCCAGACTCGCCGTGGCATGCTGCACAATTCTGATTAAACAGTGCAGTGGTTGCCTCGTCTGATTCCTTGCTACTAGCAAGACCCAATACATGGTCAGCCAGACTGACGATTTCTTCTCGTTTTAGCATCTCTCCGAATGCTGGCATTTGTGTACCCCGCTCATCGTCATGCCCTGAGCGTACACCTACTTTAAGTGTATGATAGATGGACGCCAGATCACCACCCCATATCCAATCATCGTCATTGAGGTTGGGATAGCCCTTACCGCCTGCCGCGCCAGTGCCGTGACATGCAGCACAGTTCTCCTTGAATACCGTTTTGCCTGCCGCCACAGCGAAGGCGTAAAGCTCTGGGTCTTGTTGAATCTCTTCCAAAATGTGAGCATTGATTTTCTCGGCGAACGTACCACGACGCGCCGTGATTTCGGCCTGCGATTGCGCCAATTGCCGATGCGATGTCCAACCCGCAACGCCTTTCGTATTGCCCGAAAGCGTTGGCCATGCAGGATAGACAACCCAATAGCCTACCGCCCAGATCACCGTAATAAAAAACACCCAAAGCCACCAGCGCGGCGCAGGGTGATTTAGCTCTTTCAAGCCATCCCACTCATGCCCTGTGGTCTCTACGCCTGAGAGCTCGTCTTTATCATGCGCGTTAGTCATGGCTGTCCTCCTTTAGCGGGATCATGCCGAGGCATTGAAATTCTTGTTTTGCACTTGGTCGCCACGCCCAAATAGCAATGCCAACAAACACAATGAAGAAAAACAAAAGCCCTGTGATGGGTGCATAATGTGCTAGCGTTTCCATTAGCGCTTACCCTCTTCTTGCAACTGATAGTTTTTGATGTCGGCAAGAGTGCCGAGTGTTTGCAGATAGGCAATCAGCGCGTCCATCTCGGACACGAGATAGCGTTGCCCATCGAAATCACGCACATTCACTTTCTCACCATAGCGGGTGTTCAGACCTGTTGTGTCGCTATCGGCATGCGCTTGCGCCATCGCATCATTATAGGCATTCTCAATCATATCATCTGTGTAGGGAACACCTGTAACGCTATAGGCTTTCATCAGGTCTCCCACCTTGCGCAGGTTTGCTGCATGCTCGGCCATGAAGCTATATTTTGGCATGATAGATTCTGGGACCACATCGCGTGGATTGGCAAGGTGTGCCGCGTGCCATTCGTCGGAATATTTGCCACCGACACGCGCTAAGTCTGGTCCAATACGTTTGCTACCCCACAGGAATGGATGATCATACATGCTCTCAGCAGCGAGCGAATAATGGCCGTAACGCTCCACTTCATCGCGCAGTGGTCGAATCTGTTGGCTATGGCACGCACTGCAATTCTCGCGCATATAAATTTGCTGGCCCGTTAGCTCGAGTGGTGTCAGTGGGCGCATACCGCTCACTTTCTCAATAGTCGTCTCGATGCGGAATAGCGGTACAATCTCGACCAAGCCGCCAATCGAAATGACTAGAATCGTGCCAATCAATAGTAGGATGGAATTGCGTTCGAGTTTTTTGTGATGCTTAAGCATGAGCAACCTCCGTACCGCACTGGCAGGTAGAGCATTGCTTGCTACATCCTGTAATGGTTTTCCAGCAATTATAGACCATGATCAGCATGCCGGAGAGATAGAGCAGCCCGCCCAATGCGCGAATGAGGTAGTAAGGATGCATGGCCTCCACCGATTCTGCGAAGGAGTATTCAAGGAATCCCATCGCATCATATGCACGCCACATCAGGCCCTGCATGATGCCTGAGATCCACATGGAAGTGATGTAGAACACGATGCCGATAGTCGCGACCCAAAGGTGGGTATTCACCAGTCGCATGGAATACAGTTCTTTCTTTTTCCAAAGCACAGGTACGAGGTGGTAAATAGCGCCAAAGCTAATGAATGCGACCCAACCTAGCGCGCCTGAATGCACGTGACCTATGCCCCAATCCGTATAATGGCTGAGCGAGTTGACGGCCTTGATGGACATGAGCGGGCCTTCGAAAGTGCTCATGCCGTAGAATGCCAGCGCAACAATCATGAAGCGCAACACGGGGTCATCGCGCAGCTTATTCCATGCACCTGACAGGGTCATAACACCATTGATCATGCCGCCCCAACTTGGCATCCACAGCATGATGGAAAAGGTCATACCAAGCGTTTGCGCCCAATCTGGCAAAGCGGTGTAGTGCAAATGGTGTGGCCCCGCCCAGATATAAATAAATATCAGCGACCAAAAATGCAGAATCGAAAGCCTGTACGAATAAACAGGGCGATTGGCACGCTTGGGAATAAAATAATACATAATGCCCAAGAACCCTGCCGTGAGGAAAAACCCTACCGCGTTATGCCCATACCACCATTGAATCAGCGCAGCCTGAACTCCTCCCCACAGCGGCACCGATTTGCTGCCCATTCCTGATACAGGAATGCTAACTCCATTCACCAAATGCAGCACCGCCACGGTGACGATAAAGGCAAGGAAAAACCAGTTTGCCACATAAATATGCGGTTCCTCGCGCTTCTTAAGTGTCATCAAGAAAATTAGTAGATACGCAACCCACACCACCGTCAGCCATAAGTCTGCATACCACTCTGGCTCGGCGTATTCTTTGTTCTGTGTAACGCCCAGCACATAGCCCAGCGCGGCCATGACGATGAATGCCTGATAACCCCAGAAGGTAAAATTAGCGAGCGTGTCGTTCCATAAGCGCGTACGGCAGGTGCGCTGAACGATGAAGTATGAAGTAGCAAATAGTACGCTGCCACCAAACGCAAAGATGACACCCGACGTGTGCACAGGACGCAGGCGGCCAAAACTCAAATATGGCTCCATATTCAATTCAGGGAATGCCATTTGCAGGGCAATCACCAAGCCCACCAACATACCCACTACACCCCAAAATAGTGCGGCGATGGTGAATTTTTTTACAATTTCATCGTTATAGTCTGGCGCACTGCGCATGGCGGTTTGCATGTTATTACCTCACAATATTGACGGCCATCACCAGAAGTGCCAGCCCATTAAATGCCATCCCGAAGCGGCCAACGCCGCTCATCATCTCTTTCCATTTTTGCGCAAGAATTGCTGCACTTCCGCTTGCAACTAATAAGACGGGAATTGTGCCCAGTACGAACAACCACATTGCCACCATACCGGCGAATGGATTGGCGAGCGTTGCCGCCATCATCAGTGCGCCATATAGTAATCCGCAAGGCATGAAGCTCATCAATGCCCCGCGCAGAAATCCGTTGCGCGGCGAACTACCAATCAACGCATGGCGCGACGGAAATAATGCGCTAACTAAGAACACAATGCCTGCCATTACCATCATCGTTGCAGAGAGAATTGGCCAATAAGAAGCGGCAGCGATCTGTTTAGAAGAAAGCGCCGCAAAAAACCCAAGCGCGCCATAGGTTGCTAATCTACCCAGATGGTATTGCCACTGCGATGCCCCACTCATACGTTTGCCGCACGTGCCACCACATGCCGACTGGCATGCCACCACTGGCCCACACATGACGAGGCAATGCGTTAGGCTGCCCATGAGTCCACCCAGAAAAAATACAGACAACACTCCACCCGTTTGGGAAAAAGCCGCCATACAATGCGAAAGTAATGCTTCCATTGATGGGCACTCTATAAACACCGCATTTTCACGTCTTGATTTGGGTCAAGTAATTGAGTTCTAAACGATTGCTCCCAGTAACCTTGGCGTATTTGGGTGCACAAAGCCTCCTGAACGCCATGCTGGCTATCTAGTTAAAAAGCGGTGGTAATAGAGGGGTTTAATCTAGCGTGTCTGGTTTTGATCGCTGCTGTCTTTTTGCATCAGCAGCAAGGCCGACAGCCCGACGGTAACGATACCAATCGCGGTGGATACGTTGAACATACCACCTTTGTTAGGCTTAACATGTATCGCGTCTTGAAGTTTATTTTTGCTGAACGCCTTCGTAAGCGAGCTTAGCCCCTTTCCTGCGAAGCCAATTCCGTCCAGCAGCGCGGCGGCCCCAACGGTAGAGAGTGTGATGCCAGCAATATTTTTCAAAGTAGGGTCTGAAGACGTGTTTGACTTGGCATGGCTTCTCATGCCACGGGCGGCGCGTGTATTGATATCTTCCGACTGACTATTGGAATCTGCGAGCGCAATTGCGCCTGCAGTTGCAGCCGTAGCTGCAGCAATACCAGCAGCAATTTTCGCTGCATTGCTTATTTTATTGCCGCTTGGTTCTCTTGATTCATCGCCATACTTTATTTTTTTGCGCTTATTTTCTATTTTTACTTCGGAAGCTTCCGCTTCCTCTCTGATACCAGAAACATACTCTTCTTCGATGTAATCGAGATTGCTAAGGTCACCTACGTCCTCTTCATCGGTCACATCGGTCGCTTGGAACTTCTCTTGTGTCTTTTCAATGGTGATACCGCATGTTGATGCTTGCATTTCAAGCATAGACAACATCATTTTGCCGTTATCATCCAGTTGCGCTTCGATGCTTTGACGTATGGTCGCGTCCACCTGACCGCTACCCACAACTGCTGCTAATACCGACAACATATCCATTTGATCTAGGGGCTCTTGGAAGTTACCCAGCGCAAGAATGCCACGTTGGATAGCTGCAAGGAAATCGCGATCTTCTTTGCTAGTAGCCACGGATTTAGCTGACTCATAGATCAGCGTAGCAATCGATTTTCCTGGCGTAAATCCACCAATGACTTTTCCGAATACCTTGCCCAGCAGCTTCTTTTCATGCTCGGTCATTTCGGCAAGACTCATACCGCCAAAATCAAACTGGCCAATATGATTGCCGCTAATGCGTTGCTGGCCGCCGTGACGGTCATGGTCAAATGGCCCGCCGCGCAGCAAGCTAAGAATTTCGACTGTCAATAACGCCTTGGCCATCGCTTTGGCGCGCTCAATCTCTTTTGGCTCATTTGATTTTTTAGCACTGGTCCAAATATCGTTGAAATGCTTGCCTGGCATTACCAAGAAATCTTTGTGATCGGCTCCGTGGCCGATATATGGCGCTGCTTGAAAAGTGAATGCTTCTTCACCAACTGTAATTTTCATGCCGTCATAGAGATTAGCAGCAAGGTGGGCTTGTTTAGCTGCAATATCCATATCGGTTTCAACGGATGAGCTACGCTGCGCCTGACGTACCATGTCTAATACGGGTTCAAATCTTGGATCCTTCTTCACCAAAATATCAACGGCACGGCTCAAGATCTTAAATTCGTTTTCAGCTTTTGGTCTTACGTTCGGGTATAGAATGGTACGCGCAACTTTACTGCCGTCCTCGCGGAATCCTTGGACGGTAATACCGTATGAACCTGCACCTAATATGCGCGATAATTGCCGAATTTGCTGACTTTTTGGCAGGTCTTGGTTGGATTCCTTCACCCATTTTATCACGATATCGCGCGGCGGATTCTTCGCCATGGTTTTAGAATCTTTGAACGCTTCTTTGATGGATTGCGGGGTGTCAGGGTGACTTTCAATCGCCTGCTTTACTTTGTCACCTGCGGGGTCAATTGCGCCTAACACCAAGCTTAGGCCTTTGGCAGGGGAAATTTCTGTCCCCTTCTCACGCGTTTCTGGTGGATTAGCGGTTAGGATAGCCGCCGCCATAAAGCGTCTATCGGCCAAGTCGTCTGTTGCTTCAAAATAGGATTGCACTACTTTTCGGGCAGCACTGACTTCTTGGTTGCGGGTTGCTTCCTCTGGGGGCAAAGCAGAATCAATCGCGTAATTGATCCCTTGGGACATGATGGCTGAATCATTCTCCTGTTCGACGGGGAACAGAATCTTATTCATGATGAGGCTTCTGACCTCGAACTGCGTATTCCAAAAGGTCTTATGTAATAGCTCAATACCATAGAGTTGGCCTTCTTGACTCACCGTAGTATCGAATAGCGTCCGCAAATCATCTCTGTATTCGAAAACATTCTTTTTAATGGCTTGCAGGAATTCTTTTGCATTACGTATGTCGTAGGGACTGGTTAGCAGTTCTAGGACTTTGGCCCTAACATCTGGATTCTTGGAAGCCTCAAGAACGGATACCTCGGTGCCCGCAAAATGCAGGTGCAGAGAGTTGGCCTTTTCAAGCGTACTATCGTTGATGTGCTCGCGTAGTAGGCTCGCTTCTTCTTCTGTCGGCTTATAAATATTTGCTGCTTCTGTTTTAAGCAGCATCTCCATGATGACGGCAGTACGCACGGCAGGCGCTTTTTGCTTTAGCGACTTAATCAGTTCTTCGAGAGCCCCTGCACGCGCAGTTGGATCTAGATCTTTTAGGTAATTTGCCGTCGCCAAGACATACGCCTTGGTGACCCAATCTTTGAATTTCGGATCATCAATATCGCCAGAATATGCTGGCTTCATATAATTGATCTGAGCACTTAAGCCTGCTGGCAAGTCATCCTTGAAAATTAGTTTTTCTAGATGGGTTTTTTGCTCCGCAGCACTACTGAGCTCTGTGATGCTTTTACGAATGGCCTTTTGATAGGTGATAGCGATATCGGAATGCTCTGCAAGGATTGAAGGCAGTTTCCCATCAATGTAGCGGTTGTTCTCACCTGTTGTGACTGGGCTGCTTCCAGATTGCAGTAGCTTAAAGTTGGTGATTAGTTCATTTAAATTATCAGGTGTGGGTTGACTCTTTTTCCATTCAATAATTTTGGAATCTAATTGTTGTTTGAGTTCTGCAAATAACTCTTTTTGAACTCTTAGGCTGCCCCATGTTATTCCCGAACTTAGCACATGGCGTAACTTATGGATTTCTTCGAGATTCAGCGCGCCTGCATTTTGTAGCGTAGTAATCGTTTCACAAAATACTGCATTGAGTATAAACTCTCGGTCGCCACTCAATCCCGATGTCGTTACCTGAGGTGAAAGTGTGATTGATTCTTTGGCAAGTTCTTCGAGCAGTCCCTGAATCGTTGACACTTGAGGAAACGCAAATACGCGGTATGGGAATTCCCAACGTTCCAGTGCAGCCTTGCTTTGATCGCTTGAATAGTAACGCAAGAAATGAAGACTAACTCTTTCCTTGCCCGATGAAGAAAAACTCTCCAGAAAATGCTGATAAACAGGGTGCGTAGCACTAAAGCCTAATTTGCCATCTAACTTGCCCTTATATTCACTCTTGAGAACAGCACTAGTGTGGCTATCAATCTCTTGCCAAAATTCTTTAATGAACCATTCGTAATCAGATTTGTGTTTACCAAAGGCGATGTGCTTTTCCAACTCATCTACAAAGCGCTCAGCAAATGGGTAGGCGCGGTCTGAATAGGAAGGCTTACCCAGAATATAATCAATATGCTTTTGGCAGAAACCCTTGAAATTGGAATTCATTTCCGACCAATCGACAGTATCTACATAGTCTTCTTCGATGCTTTGATTTTGCTTGTCCCTTAAAACCATGCTTTGCGGATCTTTAAGATTGATGGCCTTAATGGTTCCATCGCCGTCAAATAGCAGACGAAGATACTCATAGCCGACATAGATATCTGTTCTGATTGCTGCACGTGTATTTGGCGTTGTCTCAATATTATTACGTTTGGCGAGTGCAGCGATCTTTGAATTGATTGATGCTACGCCAAGAATTTTGAGCGCCTCAATTAATGCTGGATTTTCGGTCTTAACAGCCCATTCAGCATGCTGCTTCCATGGTGCAACAATAGAGCCGCCACGCGCCAAAACATCTCTTTGGTTATAATGTATATCGAAGCCAGTAAAATCGATATTCGTAATGAGATAGGGATTGTTTTTATAATAGTGCCCGTACAAACTCACTAATTGTTTTGCTGCGGTTGTTGCGTCCAACTCACTATTTGCCGCACGAAAGTTATCTATGATTTTTTGAATTCGTGCTTGATTGCCGACAGGAGCAATTGGGCTAAACATGCTCTGTGTAGCACCAGCCCATGCACGATAAATTTGTTCTGAATTTTTTGCATTCTTGGAAAAACAGGTTTTATCAATCAGCGTGCGTGTCTTTTCTTCACTAAACCGCACTTCATGTTTTTGTCTGAATTGGCCGATTGCCTTTAGATAATCTTCTAGTCTTGATGTATAAAATGGATCTAGGTTCTCAATATGCTTCGTATAAATTTCCTCTAGCAGATCAAGCTGTGTCTGCCATGCAGCACGACTAAAACCTCTATCTTCCAGGCTTTTTTCTACTACACCCTTCTTCGTAGCGATAGAGCCAAGTCTTCTTATTTCCGATGGAAATGGGTTATCCTGAATGGATTGCGGTGATTGTTCACCCATCCCCCAACCACGTTCGGTTGAGCCTCTTACCATCATGCGCTCGACGTCCTTCAACATTGAAAGTCGAACTTGCGTATTGGGATGTACGGCCGTTGCTGTATGCAAGATGCGTTCAATTGCATCTGCATGGTTTGACTTCTCCAATCTGTTCAGTGCAGTACGCAAAGCAGACTGCGGGTAATTTGCTTTGCGAAGCAAATAGGGTGCCCTGAGATCGGCAGCAAGCTCTTGCAGCTTGCCATTCTTGTTGAGGCCTAAATGGTTGTAGAAGGTATCGTGGCCAAGCTCATGGCACAAGATGCCAGCTAGCTCTGATTCATTCTGGAGAATTTTGAATAGCCCTGATGTGAATGCGACAATCGGTGGTTTGGCGACGCTCATCATCCAAGCGTTGGGTGATTCGTCCTCGATGAGCATGAAACGCACTTCAGGAATTTTACCGCCACGATAATTCTCCGCAAGCGCACCCTTAACAAGACGATCCATAATCTTGTTCATGTAGGAAGCGAATGCTTTAGCGCGCGGATCAGCAGGATCCATCAGCTTGTATTCATCCATGAATGCTTTTGGTAGCTCGCCGCGCTCCAACGCCGAGAGAATATCTTTTTGTGTGAAATCAATATCCTGCATCCTACTAAGATATCAGAAGAATGTGACGATTTGATGACAGCCAGCTCGCGCAACCATCTGATTCTTATTGATATTTTTTATAACAATGTACGGTTTGCGACTGATTTTCTGTTTCGAAAACCTCAGCTAGCCATGTGGCTAATTACCGCTTTTGCCAGCAATATAGCGCATTTTAGGCGCTTAAAAGCCGCATTATTTGCCTATGGTAGGTGGTTTTGTTATCAGACCTTCGTATATTTATTCACCGAGGCTTATGGACCCTTCCCTCACCTATGATAGCGGCGCACAATGCTCTTAATCGATATCACCGCGCATTACATCTACCTCATCAAGGTGCTTTTGGTCATTACGGCGGTCATCATCATCATCTCGGGATTAGATGATTTATTCATCGACATTATTTATTGGTCGCGCACGATTCGCCGCAAGCTTTTCATGGGCCGCAAATACAAGCCGCTTGATATCGAGCAGCTCTACATTCCTAGTGAAGCACCCTTCGCGGTAATGATTCCCGCATGGCAAGAAGATGCCGTGATCGCGCAGATGATTGAGAACACATTGCGTAGCTACGATTATCGCAATTACCACATGTTCATTGGCGCGTATCAGAATGACCCCGCAACCCAAGCCGAAGCGCAACGCATGTGCGAGCTATACCCCACCGTGCATTTGGTTATCGTGCCGCGCGATGGGCCAACTTGCAAGGCAGACTGTCTAAATTGGCTGGTGCAAGGAGTGATGCTGTGCGAACAGAAGCAAGGGATTCGCTTTGCCGGCATCGTCATGCATGATGCTGAGGATGTGGTGCATCGGCTAGAGCTTAAGCTATTCAACTATCTCATCGGCCGTATGGACATGATGCAGCTTCCTGTCTTTCCGCTTGAGCTGCCATGGTATAAATTCGTTGGTAGCCATTATATCGACGAGTTTGCCGAGTCGCACAGTAAGGATATGATGGTGCGCGAATATCTGACAGGCGCCATTCCAAGCGCTGGTGTGGCAACCTGTTTTTCGCGCCGCGCCATTGATGCACTGGCTGCACAAAACAACAATACCGTTTTCAATACGGACTCGCTCACCGAGGATTATGATATCGGGTTCCGCCTCAAATCGCTTGGCATGAAGCAGATATTCTTGCGCTATGGCATCATGGCGACGGTGCGTAGGGTCTCGCCTTTCAGTGGCGAGATTACCACCCGCCGCCAACTCGAATTTGTGGCAACACGTGAATTCTTCCCTGACACAGTGCGTACCGCCACTCGCCAGAAGGCACGTTGGATATTAGGCATTGTGTTCCAAGGCTGGCGCTTTATTGGCTGGCAAGGCAACCTTGCCACGCGCTACATGCTGTTTCGTGATCGTAAGGCCGTGTTTACAGCGTTTGCCACGTTTGTTGCTTACTTGCTCTTGCTGCACATTGTGCTGCTGAATGTCGTGCCGATATTCTTTGATGATGTGTATCTTTTCCCCACGCTGATCAATACTTGGTCGTTCCCTTGGTGGCTCATCATGATCAACTTCTTCTTCCTGATGAACCGCATTCTGCACCGCGCCTATTTCACTGGCCAGATCTATGGCTGGGAACAGGCAGCGCTATCCATTCCTCGCATGGTGGTTAGCAATATCATTGCGTTTCTCGCATCGCTGCGGGCATTGCGCCAATTCATGGCACACCGCGCTACAGGCAAGCCGATGGTGTGGGACAAAACCGCGCATGCCTACCCTTCGACGCATCAGCTTGAGCATATGCGCCAGCGTCTGGGCGAATTGCTTTTGGAACGCAACTTGATTACACAGCTTGCATTAACCGATGCACTGGCGCGCCAGAAGCAAGAGAAAAAGCCCTTGGGTGAGATGTTGTTAAACATGAAAAAGATCGAGCTACCAGAGCTTGCTAATGTGCTGGCCCAACATATGGGCATCAGTGTTGAAGAAGCATTGCTGCAACTTCAAACATCTCAGGAGCTGGAAAATGCGTAAGCTGGGTGTTATAGCGTTGCTGGCTTTGCTGCTTTGTCCGCCTGTTTATGCTGCGCAAGATGAGGAGTCGCTGGATTATTTCCGTGCCTACCCAATTGCAAATCGCGGCTATCAGCTTATCAAGCAAGAACGTTATGAAGAAGCCATACCGCTTTTTGAGCGTGCGGTAGAAATACTGCCTGATAATGTTGGTTATCGCATTCAACTTGCCTATTTGCTGCTCGATGTAAAACGAGCGGCAGATGCAGAGCGAGTCGTGACATCGGGTTTGGTGCGTTCGCCTCAGGAAACGCGACTGCATGAAGCCTATGAAAACGTGACTGGCAAACGCTTCATTGCCACCAACCCAACCCTAGTGGCAGAGAAACCTGCCGCGCCTGTTGTGGAACTTCCTGTAGCAACACCTAAGGCTCTGGTGCCGCCTGCTGCCTCCGCACCCAAGCGTACAAAGCCACGGTTTGTTGCCATCGTCGAACAACCCGGCGCAGAAGCATATTATGCGGGGCTTAAGGCACAGAAAGATGGTAAACCAGAAGAGGCTGTGGCCGCCTTTAAGCGCGCACTTGCTGAGGAGCCAGATAATCGTCTTTATCATATCTCACTGGCGTATGCGCATCGTAATCTTAAACAGAATGAACCTGCGATTCCCCATTTTGCTGCAGGCCTAAAGTCGCGATATGACGCCAAAATCGGCGAGGATTTTGCCTATACTCTCAAAGATGAAGGCTACCGAGAGCAAGCGGCGCAACAGTTCCGCAAGATGCTGGACACCGAGAAAGACATGAAAAAATTCCATGCCGTACGCCGCGACATTCAACAGCTTGAAGATGAATGGGTAAGTTATGGCAGCTTAACCTACCGCGATGGATTAGCGCGCGCTTCAGGCATTCCAGGCATTCAGAGCTTCAATGAATCGATGCAATATGGCTTTGAAACCATCTATGGTCCAGAGCGCTGGCAGCGTAATGAGCGACGCGTGCAACTTTTTGCACAAGCCTTTGCATCCTCCAATAGTGGTCAGTTTGACTTGAATGATAATACCGCACAAGGCGCGGTAGGTATTCGTGGTACACCCCTGCCCGCTACCGAATGGTATCTTTATGCTGCACGCCTTTTCCCGATAGGTTCACAGGCCATCAGCGATTGGCAGCTCCGCAGCACCTATGCATATACGATGGGCTATGATATCGACCCCACTGAGACGGCATGGCCTTATGTATTTGTCACCCCAGATGTTTCGTATCTCACCAATCGCTCGGAGTTATTCGCTACTCTTGAATCGCGATTTGGCTATTCCTATCGTCCAAGTCATTCTTGGGTGCTGACGCCGCACCTTGTTGCGGCAGGCGCGCACCAACACAACCGTAATACCAGCAGCGATTCTGTTGAGGTTGGCCCAGGCATCAGCATTAAATATTGGTTCGACGAAGAGGCCAAGCGTGCAGCACGCGCTAGCGGCGAGCTTATTTTCCAGTGGCGCGAAGCGATGGGCAGCACCGAAGATAAAAGTGGGCCATTTGTGCGCTTCGTGATGCAGTATTAACGGCGAACCGTGCCGAGCACTTCATTACCTGTCCCACGATACTCAAGCTCATCGAACGATAACTTCATCGCGGTGCAGATGCCACGACCATTAGGGCGCGCTGGGTCTATCGTATCGCATTGCATGTAAGCACCCCAATCAAATCCTTTGCCTTGGTCACGTATCATTACATACATGGCCTTACCATCTGCCTGAATGGATAGTTCGGCGTATAGGTGACGATATTCTGGGAGCTCTAGCCTGCGAATGATCTCATCATGCCACGTACCGCTTTCGACCAATTTGGTTTTTTCATCATAGGTGATACCGAGATTGCCATGTTCTATGGCATTCACCATCAACTCTTGCAGACCATACGTCACTGCTTTGGGGTTGGGAAAATGAGCAGCAATCGTTGGCAAAAGCGTTTCCACTTCCTCTAACGTTCGAAAGCGGAAAGTTAGGTTCATGGCGCGAGCTCAGCAATAATTTTTTCTTTGCTGAGGCGGCGAATCGTATTGCCCATCACACGGAAAATAGCGCGCAAGAATGGGTCTAGCTCGTTAAGTTTTTGTTCAAAAATCTGCGCATTGATCACGTAACATTCGGTATCGAGCACCGCAATTGCAGAGGCTGAACGCGGGCGCTCTTCAATCAACGCCATTTCACCAAATAATTCCTTAGGGCCAAGCGAGGCAAGCTTCACCGTACCTGAGGGCGAGTTCTTTACGATATCTACACGGCCCGATTTAATCAGGTACACCTCCTGCGATACGCTACCTTCAATGATAATTGAAGTGTCCTTAGGAAAACTTTTCAAAAAGGCTTCTTTCATCGAACCCTCAGAATGGCAGATTGAGTGCAGTGGTTACACGGTGATTGTCATAGTCGTAGTTCTGGATATTGGATTGCATGTCGCGATACACATAGCCAAGCGTTGCGGAAGGCTTGGTCTCGTATCCATCAATCGTAAAGGATTTGGCAAGCGTGACGCCAAAGCTTGATTCACGGTCTTCACGCACCTTGTTGCTGATGAGGAAATCGGCAGCATCATAGTCAAAGTAGCGATAACCAAGGCGCGTATTCATCATCAGGCTTTTGGTAAATAAGTGGGTAAGCCCCACACCGCCACCATACTGGTGGTTGGAATAGTAATTCTGGCGCGCGCCTTCACTGCGGTAGAAGAGATTACCATCAACCGCCCACTTATCATTAAAGGCGTAACGCAGACCAAAGGTCTGCTGCCATGCTCTGCCGTTGCGGTCCTCGTAGATTGTGACCGTCTCGGAGTTCAAGAATTCGCGATATTCCAACGACGTATTCGAGGAAGCGGTAAGACGTGTATTGATTGGGATATCCAATACGAACTCACCCTTCGGATTACGCAAATACCCCTTACCATCCAAACTCACGACACTATGACTTGCAAATAACCCCGCGCGCACACCTGTATTGAGCCATGTCACTTCAGGGCCTGTTCGTGCGGAGAACAGAGATACATCGAGCTGGTCGAGCTTATCCTGACGCGACAAATAGCCCACCAAATCGGTTTTCCAACGAATCGTTTTCGTACGATTCTGCGTATCATGGCGGTAGGTGTGATTGACGCTCAGTGCTGTGAAGTAATTGATATCATCCGTCTCTTGGGCGCTTGGATCGAGGGTGACGCTCGTATCAATAATGCTCACTTGGCCGCTACCCGGAGCGGAGTTACCATTCGTATCGCTATTGAAGCCGACCGTCAGATTACCCGTGATGCGATGCGGGGATAATTGTTTGCCCACCTGAGCCAGCAAGGCACGTATATTTTGCTGCACTTGTGGTGGCGGGTTTTTGCGCAGCACTTCCTCAAGATAATCCCGTGCATCTAGAAACTTGCCTTGGGCTAGCAACGCTAGGCTTAAGTCCAGTTTCACGCGGTCTAGTTCACCACCACTATTGGAAAGAAGTTTGCGCAGCGCCCACTCCGCTTCGTAGTAATTACGATCCTTCATCGCACGTTGGGCATAGGTGAAATAGCTGTCCAGCGTGACGTTTGAAGAGGTTTCCAACCAACGGCGATACTGCTTGAGAGTAATTCCGTCATTCGCGTAAGCTGGCAAAGACGCGGCTAAGGCTGCCGTCACGCAAAGAGCACGGCAGACGGACAATATGCGCCCTGAGCGCACGCTCAACGCACTTAGCGGAAGCCTTTTCATACCCATCGTTTATAACAGTGGCATGCGGTTCAACGTAAGCAAAATTACCTCTTTTCTGCTGCTTTTCTCTTCGTGGGTGCTGCTGTGTGTCATGGTAGCAAGCAAGTTCGCTGAACCCCCCCTGATTACGGACCTTACCTACAAAACATTCGACTTCTACCAACAATTCGCGCCGCGCCCCTATAAACCAACAGGCGTGCGTATTATTGATATTGATGATGCGAGTCTTTCGAAACTGGGTCAGTGGCCATGGCCACGCCAGCTACTCGCCGATATGACACAAAAGCTGACGGATGCAGGGGTTGCAGCTATCGGCTTCGATATGATTTTCCCCGAGGAAGACCGTACCGCACCCAAACATATTCTACCCCTTTGGGGCAAGCAGGAAGCACTGAGCGGGGCACTGGGAACACTTCCCGACCCAGATAAGCATTTCGCCAAAACGATAGGTAAGGCATCCGTAGTGATATCTTCAATGTTTACAAAACAAAGTTATCAACCCCATGAGTATGATAAGGCCAGTGTTTTGATTCGTGGAGACCTGCCAAGTGAATCGATTCGTAGGTTTGACGGTATGATTGGCAGTTTGCCATTATTTACAAGCGCTGCACACGGCTCAGGATTCATCAACAGCGCCGACGAGAATGATGGTGTGTTGCGGTGGGTGCCATTATTTCTAAGCTATAATCAACAACTTTACCCTTCACTCGCTTTAGAAACTCTACGTGTTGCAATGGGTGCGAAGGTCTATGAACTGATCGGCAAGCAAAGTATGGAAGCGGTGCGTGTCGGCGATCTCACCATTCCCACCGATAAGGAAGGAATGTTGTGGATATATTACTCGCGTTCGGTGAAAGATCGCTATATCCCTGCGTGGAAGGTGATGGATGGTACATTTAGGCCTGAAGATTTAGCGGGTCATATTGTCTTTATTGGCACAAGTGCCGCTGGCCTAAAAGATTTACGTACTACCCCGCTTTATCGCGCACTGGCGGGTGTCGAGGTGCATGCGCAAGCAGTCGAGCAGATGATATTGCAGCAATTTCTTGAGCGGCCAGATTGGATATTTGGTGCAGAGATGAGCCTGATTTTCATACTGGGTGCATTATTACTGTGGATGATGAGGCACACCAATGCGATGGGTGGCTTCGTGTGTATGTTGATGTTGATTGGCCTCACACTGGGTGGCTCGTGGTTGGCATTTCGTGAAGCGCATATTCTGATTGAACCCGTCACCGCAACCATCACACTGATTGTGATGTATGCGGTAGAATCGCTGCGCCGCTTCTTACGGAGCGAGCATGAGCGCCGCCAAGTGCGTGCAGCATTTAGCTTATATCTTTCGCCAGAGCTTGTGTCGCGCGCCGTGGCCAGTCCACACGAGCTAACGCTGGGAGGTGAGAATCGAGAAATTACCGTCATGTTCTGCGATATTCGTGATTTTTCTTCCTATTCAGAAAACATGAATCCCCAAGCCTTGACCACCTTCATCAACCACTTCCTGACACCGATGAGCGACGCGATTTTGGGGCAGTCTGGCACGATTGATAAATATATTGGTGATGCCATTATGGCGTTTTGGAATGCGCCGCTGACAGATACACAGCATGCTGCACATGCCTGCCGCGCCGCATTGGGAATGCGCGAACAGCTTGTTATTTTCAATGCTAATCTGGCCAAAACCAACCCTGAATTGCCACCTGTGCGCATGGGAATGGGCCTTAATACGGGTATTTGCTGCGTGGGTAACCTTGGCTCCAAGCAGAGGTTTAATTACTCTGCGTTAGGCAATAACGTGGATCTAGCCTCACGCCTTGAAGGGCAAAGCAAAACCTATGGGCTGGATCTGATTATCGGCGAAGGAACCGCCAAGCAGGTGCAAGATATGGCACTGCTTGAACTGGATTTAATCCGTGTTAAGGGCAAGAGCAAAGCACTGGCAATCTATACTTTGCTCGGCGATGAAGTATTCGCCAAGAGTGCAGCATTTCAAGAACTCTCTACCCATCATGCGGCGATGATTTCTGCCTATCGCAGCAAGGATTGGGCGAAGGCTATTGCTGCACTAAATGCTGCAGCGTCGCTGGCACCAACTGTCAGCTCATTATCGCTAGATTCGGTCTACACACTCTATCGCCAACGCGTAGCGCGCTTCCAGTTCGAGGAGCCTGAAGATGCGTGGGACGGCGTTTATACCGCAGAAGAAAAATAGCGCTAAGGTCGGTCACCCAAATACACACCCGTGCCATTGATACCGCCCGTGCTGGTGATGCTGTAATTACCACCAATATTGTCAGCAACTGGGCCGAATAATGCGCCATTGACTACGCCAGTAGCACTCGCACCCGTGTCGGCAATATTGAAGTTGAAGTTTGCAGGGCCGCTTGCTGCTATACTCACAGGCCCACCAGTCATCTCGATATTCGAGAAGCTACCAATATCTCCTGTAAAGCTGGTCACTTGTCGGGTGCTGAGATTAATTCCTGCAGTAAAGTCGCCCTCAAATCTTTCTAGGGTCGAGGTAGTTGAGTTATATTCTGATCCATACATGGCGCCTGTATAGAACGTGTTACCAGGTATAGACGGTATATTGGCTGAATCCGTCACCTGCCCTACAACATAGGGCACCACATAGGTGGAGTCGGTGACTGCGGTGGCACCTCCAGGAGCGCGATTGACGTTACCTGCCCACACGCCCCAATGCACGAAATCACAGCTATTGCAGTAATTACTGACGTTCGACATGGCTTCTGCATTGGCAATAAATCCATTGCCACCATAGGTTCCATTGGTGCCTGTTCCAGCGAAGTTACCACCATACGTTACACCTGATTGCTGCGCAGCATAGAGATCGTTTGAGAGGTAAGCACTTTGTGTATTATTCGTGCCAAATTGTGTGGTCACGGTTTTGGTGTTGTCGGTTTTATCAAATAATGCCAGCGTGCCTGATGCAGTGCCACTGCCACTATTTGTGGTCACGGTAACGCCATTCGAATGCGTGTTCCACACATTCTTCACCGTTGGGGTTCCTCCTACATTCACGCCCATATGACCTGCAGCAAACCCTTGCAATTGTTGGGTACCCGCCGTGCGGTCCTCATTGATGGTAGGGTCTACATCTCCCGCAGCTACACGTATTACAGGTGTTAGAATAGATTGACCTTGAGGCGATGTGCCTTCAATCATCAAGGCTTCAATCTGGTTATTGCTATCGCCATAAATCGTGCCTGGGCCGCTAGAGATGCCCCCTTGCTTCGTTGCGATACCAGTTAGTGAGTTTCCAGATTGCGAGAAATCATAAATCACGCCATTGAGCGAACCGCCTGCGCTGTCACTACCGATGCTACCGAAGGCGATTGCAACATCGCGGTTAGCGGTTGCGCCACTCCAGTCAATAAAGCCACTCAAGAAGCGTTTGGTAGAGAAATCAGCCGCCAAACCAAAGGATGTATCACGCACACCAATGAATGATGTCGCGCCAATATTGAGCACTTCATAATCAAAGTAGCCTAACTGCGGTGTGGAGAGTGAGCCGTCGAACGTCAGCAAATCAGGTGCAAATTTGAAGTAGGTGATGCCGTTGGTTGCGCTCGAGTTTGCCACAGTATTACTCATTGCAGAGCCCAATAAGCTTGCGGGAATCTGGCGACCAAAGAATAGATTGAGGTCTTCGGTATTACCAACGGGATCTAGGTGATAATAGAAACTATTCAGCGAAGAAGTAGCGTAACCAAAACCCGTGTAGAAGGTCGTGTCGCTTGGGTCGATCAGGATAGGGTTGGTCAGTGCCGTAGTGCCTGCGCTATTGAGAACGGGGATTTTGCCAACATGCTGGTTGCCAAAGTTTGGTGAAAACTCGTTTGCACTGATTAAGAACTGGTCGCCCTGTCTGATTGCAACAACAGAGCCGCGCTCTTTTGTATTACCAGTTTGTGGCACAATAATACCGTAACGGCCTTTGAATTCGCCTTGGGTATTTACCAAGCTAGTGCCTGATACGGTTGCGTTCGTTGCAACCGTGGTCGCTTGGTTAATGAGTTGCGTGGTATTGATAGCGTCCGTAGAAACTCGCCCCGTTAACGCATCACTCGTAGGCGAGTTTATTATATTGTTAGTGGGTGCAGAGCCACCAAACGCGCCAAATTGCTGTTGGTTAGCGCTGCCATCCTGCCCCGTTCCAGCCGTTGTTCCACCTGGAGCTGTTCTACCCTGTGGTGCGCCGTTTTGCGTGGTGCCACCCTGAGAAGTTCCGCCTTGGGTATTCGCATCGCCCTGTTTTTGCGTTGTACCTTCCTCACCACCGCCACCTTGGTTTGGCTCTTGTGAGGCTGGCTGAGTACCATTCGCCGCGCCTTCACCTGAAGTGCCTGCATTCGGTAGCGCATCAAATGAACCAATATGTTGTTGCAACACCGCAGGTGGCGTGAAGCTTGGAACATCGGTCGGAGTTTGCATACTCAAGCCTTGGCCTGGCTGCGTAATCTCGATGGTTTGGCCATTCGCGTTGGTCATGGTCATGGCGTCACCATAGTGGAATACAGCATCAGTCTGACCTTGTGGGCCGACGAATGCATCCGCGATACCGCCACGAATACCAATCGAGGACACGGGCGTTTTAATCGTCACAGGATTTTGTTTAGAGAGCGCGCCACCGATAAAGCGGAAAGCACCTTTTACGCTCTCCATCGCCATCGAACCTGAATCGGCAGAAGCATCATACGCGAATTCGCGCACTTTGACTTTCGAGTTAGGATTAAGCGTGATGGTCGAGCGGTCATTGAGCATCAATTGCAATTTGCTGCCCGCACCTGTGGTTACTTCTTCGTCCAGAAATACTTGGTCGCCTACTTTTAGGGCGCGTGCGCCTGTAGTGCCTGCGGCATTCGCTGTGCCCTGCAATGCTCCCACGACGCCAATTGACTCTGCTGCAAAACTAGGTGCAGCCAAACATAACGTTAACGCCAAAGCACTCGCACGTATTACATTGCGTAGCGTCATTGTAAGTACCCCTTCGCTTTTGCTCTAACTTCCATAGACGCATGCGGATGATTCATGGTCTCGGTGAAATATTTTTGCGCCATTACTTCTGAGCCTAGTGCGCGAAACATCTGCCCCAAGCGCAAACGTATGAGCGCATTACTTGGCTGCAGCATTGCTAAACGCTCGAGCGCAGGAATCGCTGCTTCGTAGTCATTCTCGGAAATACACAGATTCGCGTATTGCTGGTTCAGTCCGAGGTCGTTGGGTTGGCGCAATAAGGACTGATAGAGGTTTTTACGTTCCGCGCTGACAGAGGCGTGAGCGGTGGACGCTATCATGAAGAGCGCCAAGATCGCTAAGGCACCACATACCATCAACCGCATAGTACTCCTTAAGATATTTCTGCGCTGAGTATAGTACATTTTGGCCTGTAAGAGAATGAAATTAAACCTTGGATTTAGCTCAAATTTTAGGGTTTTTTATGATGCAATCCAACCGTTTGTAATGGCGCAAATAATTCCAATGTAGGTTAGCTGGTGCAGGAGCTGGTCAAACCCCAACAAGGCCCAATATTGGTTATGCTGAATCTGCAATTCCATCTTACGGTTGACGTTACTCTTGGCAAAATCGATATGGTAGTGAACCACACCATCCAACAGCGCTAGTTTGAGCGCCAAGATGGGGTCGATAAACCAGCATAAAACGATGGCCGTGCCGACTACATGAATGCCCGCATGGAGCAGCCCACCTGGGTGGCCATATTTGCCCTTATTCTCGTATTGATAGCGACGCTGCAGCATGAAGTCGCAGATGAAGTGCTTGATAAGCAAAAAGCTGAGAAGCGTCATTTCCATGGGTGCAGTCTAGCAATGATGCGGCTGCGCGCCAAAAAAACTTATGGTTTCAGGAATGACTTCGTCTGAATTCGCACAAAGCGTGATTAATCCGACACGACGAGGCAGCTACCTTGGTTTACTTTCACGCGGCTGCAAACGTCTTTGGCGGCCATTTGTGATGCGAATGGACCCGTACGTAGGCGGAAGATTGGCTGTGACTGGCTACCTTGTTTAGGGCTTATAATCGCAGGTTTTAATTCATCGAGCGCATCAGCATTGCGGGTGCGCACGTCTTCCCACGCCATTTTTGCCTCATCCGCCGTGGTGAAGCTGCCAAGCTGTACCCAGAAACCTGAAGCTTGTGGTGCCGTCATATTCGCATAGCGCGCAGACTGACCGATGGATTGTGCGTAGCGGTCACGCGGCGCGAAGGTGCTTGCTGATGCGCCCATATCGGTAATTGCACCACACTCCACGTTTTCGTTCTTTTCTTGAACAGAGTGGCAGAGGATATTGATGAAGCCTTGCTGAGCAAATGGCCCAATGCGCAGTGATACGCGCATGTCACCTTGCTGGCGTGCGACCAGCGAGCTGGTCGTGCGTACACGCACCACTGGAAAATCCGGGTGAGCGCGGCGATACGCGTCCCAGAAGCTCAGAGCGGCTTGTTGGTCAGGGAAGTAATGGATATGCGCCCATAATGTCTTTTGAGGCATCGCGGAGCTAGGCGGCGTAATCGGTGTTGCGGGTGGCGGCGGCGGCACATTCTCGGCCACTTGTGGTGGTTCATTCACCCCCACGACAGTGCTAGCTGCTTGTTCAACAGGTTCCTGCTTTTTGGTTTCACTTAGCGGAACGCGCTTCGCTTCACCTACTTGCACTTCACCTTGTTTTTTAAACGGCGCCGCAGGAAGTTCCGATGTTACGATGCTGCCCGTTGACTCAGGCGCCGCAAGCACAGGAGCAGGACCAGACGCAAATGGTGCTGCAGGTGCTGGCGCCATCTCGCCGCGTGCCATTTGTTCGCGCGCTGCTTCGGTGGGTGGTGGCGGCGGTGGAAGCCTCAGACCTTGATTACCTAACTGTGCATCTGCTGGCGGGATAGGTAGCGGCGCAGCTTGTTGCTGAAATGGTTGTGACGATTCTGGTGCAAGCACTGGTGGTGGTGGCGAGAAAGGATTAGACGCAGGCGGTGCGGCGGCTTCAATAGGTGGTGCTGCAAGCGGCGCTGACTCAGCCACTGGTGGCGTTAGAGGCTGTGGCGCGGCTTCTGCTGGTGGCGCGGCAGGAGCAATCGGTGCAGGCGGCGCGAGAGCGGCCATGTCTTGGGTTGCGACATCGTCCACTGGTGCGGCACGCCTTGCGGCAGCTTCTTTTTGTGCAATCGCATCTGCTTCCAGCTTGCGCATTGCCCATGCGTCCTTTTCGTCCTCGTCATCATCACTGTCGAGCCATGACCAGAACGAATCATCATCGTCCTCTTCTTGTTGCGCACGCTTTGGCGCAGGAATTGGTGCGGCGTTTGGTTGTGGGATCAGGCGTGGAGCATTAGCCGCCTCGTCCATGGTTTTGAGCATGGCAGTCTTGCTCTCTTCCGCCACTGGTGAAATCACTTTTTCAATCGTCTTGATGTTTTCTGGATCACGTGCGGGGATAGGCTTACTGTCTGTGTGGATGGTTTTTTCGTCCTCTACCGCAGGTACGATGCCAGCTTGTTGAACCGCAGGTGCCGTGCCAGGAATCACCATTGCTGTTTCAACGACGTAGCATTCGTCGCCTTGGCTCGCCAACTGTGCACATACAGACTGCGCGTCTTCGCGCGTTTTGGCGGGGCCAGCTTGGGTGCGGTACACGGTTAAATTATCCGGCGGCATGGTGATTTCACGAATCACGGCTGGGTATTTTGCCAGCATACCTGCGTGCTTGTCACCAATCGCTTTAATCTTGGCGTCAGCTTCCTGTTTGGTTTCGAAGGAGCCGAACTGAAGCATAAACACGGTAGGCTGAGCCGCACGCGCATTGGTTGCGAAAATCGCAATCACGAGAGCAGAGCCAATCACTAATGGACGCGTTAATGCCGAGAAAATCACGAGTGTACTCGCTTGTTGAATCGTTTTATTGCCCATAGGCTTAGGACAAAGGTTCTAGGGGTGCAAGCAGTTTTGGTCTAGTTATTAACATCTCATTTACAGTCACGGTTTCTGCCTATAAGAAAGGCATATGAATCCACATGGAATGACAGCAAAGGCTTGGCCGTTTGAGGAAGCACGCGCACTACTCGCGCGCATTCAAAAACACGGGAATCCTAAAGGCTACGTATTATTTGAAACAGGCTATGGGCCTTCGGGACTGCCGCATATCGGCACGTTCGGCGAGGTCGCACGCACCAGCATGGTTCGCGCTGCGTTCGAGCAGATTTCCGATATACCAACCAAGTTGATTTGCTTCAGCGATGATATGGATGGGCTGCGTAAAGTGCCTGATAATTTACCTAATCAGGAAATGATTGCAGCGAATATCGGTAAGCCCCTCACCGCTATCCCCGACCCATTCGGTACGCATGAAAGCTTTGGCCACCACATGAATGCGCGTTTGCGCGCGTTTCTTGACCATTTCGGCTTCGACTATGAATTCAAATCCTCGACCGCTACTTATAAGAGCGGCGAATTCGACCAAGCGCTGTTGACCATCTTGCGTAATCACGAGAAGGTGATGAAAGTCATGCTGCCAACGCTCGGTGAAGAGCGCCAGCAGACCTACTTCCCGTTTCTTCCTGTCTCGCCGCGCTCGGGCAAGGTATTGCTTGCTAAAGTCAATAAGGTGGACACAGAGGCAGGCACGATCACCTATGTCGAAGAGGATGGTTCGGAAGAAACCGTGCCCGTTACTGGCGGTCACTGCAAGCTGCAATGGAAGCCTGATATGGGTATGCGCTGGGCGGCGCTTGGCGTTGATTATGAAATGTATGGCAAGGACCACCTTGCGAGCGCGCCTCTTTACGATGCGATCTGTAAAATTGCAGGCGGCATTCCACCGCAACAGATGATGTTCGAACTTTTCCTCGATGCGGAAGGTCAGAAAATCTCGAAATCAAAAGGCAATGGTATTACGATTGACGAGTGGCTGACCTACGCGCCCAGCGAATCGCTGGCACTTTATATGTTCACCAAGCCACGCACCGCGAAGAAACTACACTTCGATGTCATTCCTCAACAGGTTGACGACTATCTGACCTATGTTGAGAAATATCCGTTGGCTGAGGATGCGGCGAAGCTTGAGAATCCCGCTTGGTATATCCATGCAGGTCATGTGCCGGCGCCTGAAAGCAACGTGAAATTTAGCCTGCTACTGAATCTTGTTTCTGCCTGTAACGCGGAAGATAAAAGCGTGCTTTGGGGCTTCCTGAAGCGTGAGTTACCGAACGCAACGCCAGAAAATTCGCCGATGCTTGATAAGCTATGCGGCTTTGCCGTGCGTTATTATCATGACTTCGTGAAACCAACCAAACAGTTCCGTGCACCGACCGAGCATGAGCGCACCGCACTTACGGACTTACGCGCCTATCTCACCACCGTTGCGGATGGCACGCCTTCCGATGAGATCATGACGAAGATTTATGACTTCGGCCTGAAGTATTACAGCAAAGAGACGATGCGTGATTGGTTCAAGGCGATGTATGAAACGCTGCTTGGTTCACAGCAAGGCCCACGCATGGGTTCATTCATTGCGCTGTTCGGTGCGAAAGAAACCATTGCGCTGATTGATAATGCGCTTAAGCAGCAGGCTGCGGCCTAGATGACACTCTCTAAAATCGCTACGCAGTATGATGCATTTATCATCGACCTTTGGGGCGTGATACATGATGGTACAGCGCTTTACCCTGGCGTTGCGGAAGCATTGGCATCGCTTGCACCGAAGCCTGTTATTTTTCTTTCCAACGCACCACGCCGTGCATTCAAAGTCGAAAAGGTGCTGGATGGTTACGGCATCCCGCGTAGTCACTATGAGCGGATTATTACCTCTGGCGAGGTGGCGTATGAAATGCTGGCTCAAGAAACAACGCCAAAGGGCTATTACTATCTCGGCCCCAGTAAAGACGAAGACGTGCTGGATGACTTAACACAGTACCGCAGTGTTGGAATCGATGAGGCATCGTTTGTACTAAACACAGGCTATGAGGTGGATTTCCAGCCTCATGATGAGGTGAAGCCTACGCTTCAAAAACTACTGGCGCGGGATTTGCCGCTTTGGTGCATTAACCCTGATTATGAAGTGGTGAAGCAAGACGGCACCTCCATGCTGTGCGCGGGAGCATTGGCGCAGGAATATGAACGCATGGGCGGGCGTGTTATTTTCATCGGTAAGCCACACCAGAATGTCTATGATGCTGCGAAGAAGCATTTCCCGAATGACGCAAAGTTGCTCATGATTGGTGACAACCCTGATACCGATATTGCGGGCGCCAAAGCTGCTAAGTTAGATTCCCTACTACTCACGGGCGGCGTGCTTAAAGTACAGCACGGTAAGGTGTTAAATGAAGCAGAAGCGCGCATGATTTGCCCCGATGCTACGCACGTATTGCCTGCTTTCTCTATTATATAATGGCTTCGGACATCGTCATACTGACTAGTCCTTCGCGCCGCTTCGCGGGCTCATGGCTGGCTCGGACGTTCTGTCCTCGCTGAGCGCCTTCTTCAACCATGCTTCATGCTGCATGTCGGTCCAGTTGGTCGCACCTGCCCAGTAGGCGATGATTTTCCCCTCGCGATTGATGAGAAATGTCATCGGCAACGCGTCCCACTCTAAGGCTTGGCTGACTTCACCTCTATCGACCGCGAGGTGCGGCAGCTTCAAGCCTGATTTGTCGAAGAAATCACGTATCGTTTGGTAAGGCTTACTGTCGAGGGAAAGCGGCAGCACTATCAGCCCCTTATCGCCCCAGTCTTTTTCCAGCGCGTCGAGGGTGGGCAATTCCTTAAGGCATGGCACACACCACGTAGCCCAGAGATTCAGCAGCACTGCGTGGCCCTTGAAATCCTTCAGGCTACGCATGCCTGAGAGCATTTGCATTTTGCCATCAGGCACCGCAATAGGCGTATCATAGGCTATCCAGCTATAATACTTGCTCTCTTTAGCGAGTGCGCTCGCAGAAATGATTGCGATGCACGCGAAAGCCGCTATATGTCGAAGGGTCATCATGAGGTGAATATAGTGAGTAAACAGAAAACATCCAAGGCTAATCCCATGTGGGGCGGCCACTTCGCCAAAGGCCCTGCCGAGGCTTTCGCCGCTATCAATCCATCGATTGACGTGGATAAGCGCCTCTACCGTGAGGATGTTGCGGGCTCAATCGCCCATGCGAGCATGCTTGCCTCGAAACAGATTATTTCCCGCAAGGACGCAGACTTGATTGAAAAAGGTCTCAAGCAGATTCTGGGGGAGATTGAAGCGGGAAAATTTACCTTCAGCACCGCACTTGAAGATATTCATATGAATATTGAAGCACGCTTGAAGACGCTGATTGGTGATGCGGCAGGTCGTCTTCACACAGCGCGTTCGCGCAATGACCAAGTTGCTACCGACTTGCGACTTTACACGCGCCGTATCATCACGGAGATGGACAGCGCGCTGCGCAATGTTCAAGTAGCATTGTTGGCTCAAGCCGAAAAACACACGGACACTATTCTGCCTGGCATGACGCATTTGCAGCCCGCACAGCCGATAGTGTTTGCGCATCACCTTCTCGCGTATGTCGAGATGTTCCAGCGCGACCGTGCGCGGTTGGATGATGCAGCCGTGCGCCTTAATGAATCACCGCTTGGTGCAGCAGCATTAGCGGGAACCACCTACCCGATTGATCGTCATAAGACAGCGAAGGCACTTGGTTTTTCTGCACCGATGAATAACTCGCTCGACGCGGTTTCCGACCGCGACTATGTGATGGAAGTGCTGGCCGCACTTTCGATTATTGCGGTGCATTTGTCGCGCTTGGCAGAAGAATTGATTTTCTGGAGCAACCCCATGGTTGGCTTCATTAAGATGAGCGATGCCTTTACGAGCGGCTCGTCCATCATGCCACAAAAACGCAACCCTGATGCGGCTGAACTGATTCGCGGTAAAAGCGGCAGCGTGGTGGGAGCACTCAATAGCGTGTTGGTGACGATGAAGTCGCTGCCTCTGGCATATAATAAAGACATGCAGGAAGATAAGCGCGCTTTCTTTCAAGCGATTGATGATACGCTTATGAGCCTCAAGGCTATGAGCGGCATGATTGCGGATATGACCGTAAATAAGAAACGCATGGCCGAAGCCGCAGGGCTTGGCTATCTCAACGCAACTGATTTGGCGGATTGGCTGGTACAGAAGTTGGGCATCGCCTTCCGTGATGCACACCACATCACTGGTAAGCTGGTGCAAATGGCTGAGAAAAAGGGCTGCACGCTTGATGATTTGTCGCTCAAAGAAATGCAGTCCGCGCATCATAAAATTACGGCGGATATTTATAAAGCAATTACCTTGCAAGCGTGCGTAGCGCGTCGTCAGAGCTTTGGCGGTACCGCACCAGAGCAGGTTAAAAAAGCAATCAGCAAAGCGAAGAAGGATTATCTATGAGGAGCTGTGTAGCACTCTTAGGTTGTGCAGCATTGCTTGCAGCATGCGGTATCCAGCGCCCACTCATTGCGCCAAAAGATATTCCCGCGTACGAGCAGAAGCAGCAAGAAAAACTACAGCGCAAGAAGCAGTTTGAAGAAGATCAATTGCGTAAACAACAAGCGCAGACTCCGAGCATTTAATGGACCATTTCACCTATAAGCATTCTCAGCTTCATGCAGAAGAAGTGGCCATCGCTGATATTGCAGCAGCCGTTGGTACGCCGTTCTATGTTTATTCGCACAGCACACTTACCCACCATTTCCGTGTGTTTCATGATGCGTTGAAATCCCTGAATCCATTGGTGTGTTTTGCCGTCAAGGCCAATAGCAACGTTGCGGTGCTCGCAACGCTCGCCAAGGCTGGAAGCGGTGCTGATGTCGTGTCAGAGGGCGAGTTGCGCCGCGCGCTAGCAGCAGGTATTTCGCCCGATAAGATCGTATTTTCGGGCGTGGGGAAAACACGTGAAGAAATGCGCTATGCGCTAAGCCAAAAGATTTTTCAATTCAACGTCGAGTCAGAGCGTGAATTATTAGCGCTGAACGAAGTGGCGCTCTCTATGGGTGTTAAGGCGCCCATCGCGCTGCGTGTGAATCCCGACGTGGATGCAGCAACGCACGCCAAAATATCGACGGGTAAAAAAGAAAACAAATTCGGTATTGATATTGATATTGCTCCTAAAATATACGCGCATGCCGCAACGCTTGCTGGCATCAATGTGCAAGGCGTCTCGATACATATTGGCTCACAGCTTACTTCGCTTGACCCTTTCAAAGCAGCGTATTTGCGCGTGCGCGAACTGGTAGAATTATTGCGCACGTCAGGCGTGGCGATTCGTACCATCGATTTAGGCGGTGGACTTGGAGTGCCCTACACGCAAGCAGATGCAGCGCCGCCACCACCCGCAGATTATGCCAAGATTGTGCGTGAAGCCGTGGGCGATTTAGGTGCACAGCTCATTTTTGAACCTGGGCGCTTGATCGCTGGTAATGCGGGTTTGCTAGTCACTAAAGTAGTGTATGTGAAACATGCTGCGCATACGTATGTCATTATCGATGCGGGCATGAATGATTTATTGCGCCCTGCCCTTTACGATGCGGTGCATGAGATTGTGCCCGTGTCTGAAACTACTGTGAAGCCGTCAACGGTTAGCGTTGTAGGGCCGGTGTGTGAATCGAGTGATGTGTTCGTCAAAGACTATGCGATGCCATTACCTGCAGAAGGCGATTTGCTGGCACTGCGCACGGCGGGCGCTTACGGTGCGACTATGTCGAATAGCTATAATTCACGGCTACTGATTCCTGAAGTGATGGTGAAGGGCAGCGAGTTTTCGGTGATTCGCCCACGCCCTAGCTATGAAGAGATGCTGGCGCAAGAATCTGTGCCTAAGTGGATTTAGTTTTAAGTCGAGGGGGTCTTACCCCCTCAGTGACTCCCCCGCCGCTTCGCGGCTCGCGCAGCTGCGGCGCTACGCATCAATGAACATCCAAATACCCAATAAACGGCAGCTCGCGGTAGTGATTCGCGTAATCTAGGCCGTAACCCACGACGAACTTATCAGGGATGCTGAATCCGACGAAATCAGCTTTGGCGGCGACCTCAAGCTTACCTGGCTTTTCAAGCAGCATAGCGACCTTTATTGACTCTGCGCCTCGCGACTTTAGCAAATCAAGCGCATAGCTTAGCGTGCGACCCGTTTCCAGAATATCGTCCACTACGAGAATGGTTTTACCTTTGACGTCTTCCGTCAGGTCGCGGCCCACTTTTACCTCGCCAGAACTTTGCGTGCCTGCGCCATAGCTTTGCAGCGTCATGAAGTCGATTTGCGGGTGAATTCCGATGGCGCATAGCTCGCGCACTAAATCGGCGGTGAACATGAAAGAACCGCGCAGCAGCGACACAATCAAGAAATCACCACTGATATTCGCAGCGATTTCTGCCGCCAACGCTTCGACGCGGTCTTTGATCTCTGCTGCCGTGTAGAGCACGGGAATGCTACGTTTTTCTGCCATTAGCGGAACATCATGTCGAGCGGGTGGCCGACATCCACAACCAGTTGTACAACATTGTGCCCAAAGCTGGTCTCGGCATTGGTAATGCGGAATGGATAAATTTCGCCAGGCTTGAGAGGTTTGTTCACCTCATATTCACGTTCCCAGACTGTGTCGCTATTACGGTCCAGCATTTTCACGCGCACCGTTGGCACCATACGCTCGGATGCTTCTTGGTTCACGATATTACCGCTAATCAGATAACGGGTGCGCTGCCCTTCGCGTTGCGGCTGCATCGCGATGTCAGCAAGCACCACACCATCGGTAGCTACAACACCCATCAACCGGTAAATGGGGCCGACAATCGGCGCATTCGCCCAGCTAGGGAAATAGGCGTAAAACGCAAGAACGAGCCAGCAAGCAGCAAGTGCAGGCGCAGCGATTTTGAAGGGTCTAACAGGTACGTCAAAGCGCGGTTTAGAGGGCTTTGCGGGAGATTTCGGCGCAGCATTAGACAGGGCAGCCTCAATAGCGGCCATTGCCTTTGCGTCCTCCTCGGAAGTGGGTTGTGTTGCTGGTGCAGCGACTTCATCAATCGTTTCAGGAACGTCCGTTACTTTGCTGAGCTCTGTTAAGAAATCCGTATCAACGGCAACGTTACGCGGCTCTTGCGGAATCGGCGGCAGGGCGTTCCACTGGTGCTTACACGCGCTACAGCGCACAGCGCGTCCCGTCGCGGGGATTGCGCCGTCAGGTACATTGAATTGCGCGTGGCAACTTGGACATTCCAAAAGCATGTGTGCAAGCTAGCGGATTTTGATTGCTGTTTCCAGCCTATATCGTAGATATCCACTATGATTCGTTGTCACCAAATCGGTTTGGAATATCTTGCAGGCAAGCCTGTGCTCAAGCAACTCTCGTTGCATCTTGAGGCTGGCTCGTTCACGTTTATTGCTGGCGCATCGGGCGCGGGTAAATCTTCGCTACTTAGTTTGCTTGCTTTGTCGCTTAAGCCCACATCAGGCAGTTTGCACCTGTTTGGTAATGACGTCACAGAACTTACCCGTGAAGAATTGCCAGATTATCGCCGCAAAATCGGCACGGTATTTCAGGATTTTCAATTACTCAATCATCTCACCGTGGCGCAGAATGTAGCGCTTCCCTTGAAAATCATGGGCGAGGAAACGGAAGAGATTGATGAAAAAGTAGGTGAATTACTGGCGTGGATTGGCCTTGATGGATTTGCCGATGTGCGCCCCTCACAGCTTTCAGGTGGCCAGAAGCAGCGCGTGGCGATTGCCCGTGCCGTTATCAATAAGCCCCTGCTCATTTTGGCGGACGAACCGACTGGTAACCTCGACCACGAACTCAGCATGAAGCTGATGCACCTATTCCGCTCGCTCAATAAAGTTGGCACAACGATTGTCTTCGCCACCCACGACGAATCACTGATGGCTTCGTTTGATTATCCTGTGCTTTATCTGCGCGACGGGCAGTTACAGCGCGCGCGACGCTAGTTCGATTTGCTCTTTCAGCTGCTTCATCCATGCGTGCTTGTCTTCGCCACATGCAGCCAGTGCGGGCAGAAATTGCATCACCGCATGCCCTGATGTTTTCCATACTGGGCGCTTGGGCCAAAATTTACCGGCGTTGAGCGCAACAGGAATCACTGGCCAACCCAGCGCTGCACTTAGCTTTGCAACGCCGCTATGATAGGTTGTATCTGCACCAACTTTGCCACGCGTGCCTTCGGGAAAGATAACAATCGGGCGGCCTGAATTCTTGGCATTTTGTACTTGCGACAGAATCTGCTCCATCGCTTTTTTACGATCCGCGCGGTTAATGGCGATTTGATTGGAGCGCCAGAGATACCAACCGAAAAAGGGAATCCAATAGAGTTCACGCTTAAGAATAAAAAGCGGGCGATTCAGCGTACGCCAGAGCATCAACGTATCCCATGCGGATTGATGTTTGCTGGCAAAAATAGCCTTCTCACGCGGTAATGACTCAGCACCGCGCACTTCAGAGGTTATATTGCAACTGAGGCGCAGCCATAGCAACGTAACGCCTGACCAGAAATCTGCCACCCACCACACCAGTTTGGTGTGTACTAACGCTGGCGCTGCGACAATGCCAAGCAACGCCGTGAACGGCAACCAAAGCGCGAAGAACACTAGCGTGCGTAGAATGCTCATGCGCGGTGAATGCGCGTGCGGAACCACACGAGCCAATATTTATGGAATTCTCTGAGCACAAGCGTGCGCGAATAGCTGTCTGCCCACCAACGTTTGGTTTGAAATTTTGGTGGCATCACTGCATCGGGAATCACAAACACTTCTGGTATCGCGCGCTCAAACTCCATCACACTACGTGGCATGTGGTAATTGGATGTAACGAGGCGAATCGTGGTAAGACCGCGTGAACGAATCATGCGCGCCGCTTCATGCGCGTTGGTATAGGTGCTGTCAGCCGCATAATCGAGCAGCAGTTCCGCCGCATTCTTTTGGATTTTATCTTTGATTGCTGTTGTACCATATTCACGCAGCAACTCATCACGCGTGGTGGTTTTACCTACGCCGCTAATAAAGAGAATTGGCGCTTTGTCGCGCCCTAATAACTGAAAGCCACGCTCCAAACGCAACACGCCGCCAGTCAGTGCAACAATCGCGTCAGTGCTGGTATCATCCGTAGTGCCGTGCGCAGGTATACGCTGCACGAACAGCAGCAGCGCGATGAACCACGCAAGCAATAAAGCAGCACAAACTGTTACGATAGGGCGCATGCACGAATATGATGAGACGCTTCTAGCAGATGTTCAACGACGATAACAGGCTGAAGATGTGCGGGGATCGATTTTGCTTCTGTTTCAGCGCCTTTGCCTGTTCTTACCAATATTTTTTTACAGCCTGCTGAATGAGCGGCTTCCAAATCGCGCAACATATCGCCGACCATAAACGTATCGGCAGGATTGGCCCCAAACTGCGTGAGCGCCTCTTGCAGCATTCCAGGATTTGGCTTGCGACGATGGGTGGCATGTTCAGGCGCTTCGGTGGCTGCATAGATCGCGTCAATCTTGCCGCCTGCAGCGTGCGCGGCCTCATGCAGCTTACGATGAATCGCATCCAGTGTTTTTTGAGTCATTCTGCCCCGCCCGACAGCAGACTGATTGGTGCAGATCGCAACATGAAAGCCTGCTTGCGAAAGCGCAGCGATGGCTTCGAGCGCTTGCGGGAAAATATGAAAATCCTCTACACGCAGAATACCTTCGGGTGCGTCCCGATTGATTACGCCGTCACGGTCGAGCAGCACCAGCATTAGTGCATCTGTGCGAGCATGGATTGCACGGTCACACGCGTAGCAACCCACGCCACAAGCGCGGTGAATACTGGCAAGGCGATGAGGCTAAGAATATGTGATGTGGTGATCGTAAGCGTAGGCAGAATGGGGCTTTCCCATTGCTGGGTTGCAATCACTGCGAATCCCATAATGACTATCGTAAATACGATGCCCAGCAGCGCGCCACGCCCCGCAAGCCATGCGCTGTTAATTTGAAATTGGCGCAGGATATAGTCGTCCGTTGCGCCGAACATATGCAACAAGCTGACTGTTTTGAAATGCAGCTTCAAGCTGGTGCGCGACACTAAGACAATCATCGCAACCATGCAGAGCATCAACGCGGAGGCGATAAATATCACGACAGCCTGTACATATTTAAGCGCGTGCGCCATGTGGTCGAGCCATGGGCCACGATCTTCCACCAATGCGCCTTTGCTGATTTTTTCCAACTCGGCACTGAGTGCCAATACATCCACGGTGGTTTTATCCTTCGCAACCGCCGTTTTAACGTCGATCATCACAGGTAACGCCAGATCATCCAGCGCGAGGTTGCTGCCCAGCCATGGCTTGAGCAACCCTTCCATTTGTTTTTTACCAACCACCACTACGTCCTGAACGCCTTGCGTGCGCTTTAACAGGGCAATCACTTTATCAAGCGTGGCGCTATTCGTGTCGCTTGATAATTCGATTTGCAGCGTGCCATAGACATCACGCGCTTGGGTTTGAATATTATTAGATAGCGAGAACGCGACCATTAACAGCAACGCAGAAAACCCAACCAGACATGCCACCATCAAGGGTAGCATACGGTGCGCATCGTCGCGCGCGAAGGGAATGTCACTGGAGGGTTGTCGCATGGAAAGTAAACTAGCGTTAGTCGGTGCGAATGTCTAGACACTCGTGTTCAATGTCGCACTGTTATTATTGGTGGCAACTACCACCATTGCAGGGCGCAAGAGGCGGTCGTGAATGATATAGCCTGCCTGCAACACTTGTAAGATAGTGCCCGCCTCGGCTTTACCGTCTTCCACCTGCGTGACGGCTTGATGGAAATTATGGTCGAATTTCTGGCCCAATGGGTCAAGACGCTTAATGCCGTGCTTCTCAAATGCGCCCAACAGTTCCTTGAGTGTCATTTCTACACCAATTGCGAGGTTACCAACGGCTGGCTGTTCTTTGCGCAGTTCTGGTGAGATTGCATCCACCGCGCGCTGTAAGTTTTCGAGCACACCCACTAAATCACCTGCAAATTTACTCACAGCATATTTAGCTGTGTCGGCCTGATCGCGCTCGGCGCGGCGGCGAATATTCTCAACTTCAGCGAGCGCGCGCAATGACTGGTCTTTGAGTGCCGCGACTTCTTTTTCTTTCTCTTCCAATAGCACATTCAGCGCGCGGGCAATTGCCTCGGCGTCTGGCTGTTCCTCGGGTGGCATTTCGGGTTCGTGCTGTTCTGCTGCTTCAGTCATATGCGCCTTAATTTTTAAATTATGTTCGTTCGCTACGCGACGCAAAATCACCGCTTTTGGCAGTGATTTTGATAGTGTTTCCTAATCATGGTAATTCGGAAACACTATGTCACGTTTCGATGATTTTTCAAGCCTCCCGTTGCATGTAGGGTGAAAGCGGGCTATTTCAAGCCATATCAACGGAGAATTTATGCCGCGTTCCTTCAATCGTACCGCCGCCGATTTACGCCCTGTCACCCTTACAGCGGGCGTGTCGCGCCATGCGGAAGGCTCGTGCTTGGTGGAATTTGGTCACACGAAAGTGCTCTGCACCGCGAGTGTGGATGATTTTGTACCACCATGGCTGCGCAATACTGGCAAGGGATGGGTAACGGCGGAATATGGCATGTTGCCGCGCGCGACGAATAGCCGCAATCCACGCGAAGCGGCAAAAGGCAAGCAATCGGGTCGCACGCAAGAAATCCAACGCCTGATTGGGCGCTCGCTGCGCACATCGATTGATTTGGGGCTGCTCGGCGAACGACAGCTTGTGATTGATTGTGACGTGCTCGAAGCAGATGGCGGCACACGCACTGCCAGTATCACAGGTGCCTACGTCGCGCTTTATGGCGCGGTTCAGACCCTCATGAAGCGTGGGCTTATTCAAAAAACACCGATGATTGCACCTGTTGCAGCTATTTCGTGCGGCATTGTGAATGGTGAAGCGTTCCTAGATTTGGATTACGAAGAAGACTCGGGCGCGGAGGTCGATGCAAACGTGGTGCTGACGGGTAATGGCCGATTAGTCGAAGTGCAAATGTCGGGCGAGGAAGCGACCTTCACCCACGAACAAATGCAGCAATTACTTTCACTGGCGATGGCGGGTGGCCAGTTGCTTATGGCGAAACAAAAGGAAGCTCTGGGTTTTTAATGCGCACTATTTCGTCACCGCTCCTACTGGCTAGCCACAACCAAGGCAAACTGGTTGAGATTCGTGATTTACTGAAGCCCTATGCGCTAGAAGTTATTTCTGCTGCCGAAAAGAACGTGAGCGAGCCAGAGGAGACGGGTGCAAGCTTTGCTGAGAATGCAGCCCTCAAAGCGCTACACAGTGCTAAGGCAACGGGGCTGATTGCCCTCGCCGATGATTCGGGCCTTTCCGTAGCAGGGCTTGATGGCGCACCTGGTATCTATTCGGCGCGCTGGGCAGGTGAACGCAAGGATTTTGCCTTCGCCATGCAACGTGTGCATGACGAGCTTGCTGCCAAGTCTATCGCCCCTCAGGGTGCGGCTGCATCCTTCATATGCAATCTCGCGCTGGGCTGGCCTGATGGCTATGTCGAGCATGTTGAGGGTGAGATTAAAGGCACACTTACCTTTCCGCCACGCGGTGATAAGGGGTTTGGCTATGATCCGATTTTTATTCCTGAGGGTTATGATGTAACCTTTGCCGAAATGGATGCGAATACCAAACATCGTATCAGCCATCGTGGACGAGCATTCGCATTGCTTGCCAAGCGTTTGGCAAAAGAGGCCGCATGACAAAGCTGTTATCACTTGCTGCATCCTATCGCCCCGATTCACTGAATCGCATGCTGGTAGATTATGCTGCCAAAATTGCCCACGGGATCGGCGCGACCATTGAATCGCTGGACTATGCGGCGATTGATGCGCCCATGTATCGCGACGAAGCCACCACACTGCCTGATGGGGCGATGAAACTGAAAGCAGCGATTGCACGCAACCATGGCATGTTGTTGGCAGCACCTGAATATAATTGGTCGATGCCAGGCTCGCTGAAAAACCTCATCGACTGGTTATCGATTGACTCCACCACCGCGTTCAAAGGTAAGACGATTTTACTGCTTTCGGCCTCGCCTTCCGAGCGCGGCGGGCGCATGGGATTGCAGCAGTTGCGCGTGCCACTTGAAGTGCTGGGCGGCTATGTTTTCCCGAATATTATTTCCATCGGCAATGCGAAGCGCAACCTGATTGCCAACGCCATTACAGTGCCGAAAGAAGAACGTTATGTAACCGATACTGTCACCGAGTTCGTACATTACACACGGCGTTTATGCGATTAATTGCTGCACTGATTGGGTTATGCTTTGCTGCGCCTTCTTTTGCACAAGAGGTGGACGGCAAAACGCTCGTGCAGGTTACGCCTAAAGTACAGATGTCGTTTCTCAAACAGAACGAGCAAGGCTGGATTGGCGTTGAGTTCCAGATAGAAGATGGCTGGCATATTTATTGGCAGAACTCTGGTGATTCGGGCATGCCGCCTGATATCGCGATTGCAGAACATGACGATATTGAAATAGGTCCGATTGCTTGGCCAGCACCAGAACGTATGGCTGAAGGCGACTTCATGACCTATGGCCATCAGGGTGTTGTAACATTGCTGCGCCCTATTACCATGAAGAATACGGTAAAATCTGCGACGATTGATGCAAAAGTTTCGTGGCTAGTGTGCAAAGAAATCTGCATTCCAGGCTCGGCAGATGTCACCTTTGCTCTACCGAAAGAAGAGCCGCTTTGGGATGCAATTGCTGGACTGCCAGATGATGCGGATTGGATGGGCACTTACGCAGTGAATGATGACACACTTACCATGCGATTTGCGCTGCCCAAAGGCGTTAACGCCGAGGATGCACAGTGGTTTCCTCTGCATGATGGGGTGGTCAAGAATAGTGCCGAACAAGTGGTGGAGCAGGATGGAAAGATGCTGACCATCACCACTAAGAAAGGCGCGCAGCCCCCACGCGAAGAATATGATGGCGTACTCGTTGCCCAAGGCAAACAATACCGCATGACGTTGCATTATGAAGAACCGCCGCCCGTCTTGAATAAGGATATGGCGTTTATCACGGTTGTACTATTTGCCTTTATTGGAGGCTTAATCCTTAACCTCATGCCATGCGTCTTGCCGATATTATCGCTCAAGGCTCTCGCACTTGCTAAAAAATCTGCGCATGAACGTGTGCATGTCATCGCGGGTGGATTCTCTTATACATGTGGGGTGCTCGTTTCATTCCTTGCCATTGCGGGTGCACTCATCGCTCTACGTGAAGCAGGCGCAGCGATTGGTTGGGGCTTCCAGTTACAATCACCCGTTTTTGTCGCCATTCTGGCAATCATTATGCTACTGGTATCACTCAATCTATGGGGTGTGTTTGAGCTTCCTGTACTGTTTGGTAATAAGGCGCATGCGCTTGGCCAAGGCGATTCGCATCTGCGTAGTTTTGGCACTGGCGTGCTTGCCGTGTTGGTCGCAACGCCTTGCACCGCGCCATTCATGGCGCCTGCATTAGGGGTTGCCGCAACCTTGCCTGCTGCTTCGGCGCTGCTGGTTTTTGCTGCACTTGGGTTAGGGCTTGCTGCACCGTATTTGCTGATTTGCTTAATTCCTACTGCACAAAGAATTTTACCCAAACCTGGTGCGTGGATGGTGCGCTTCAAAAAGCTGCTGGCTATTCCTATGCTCGCAACCACGATCTGGTTAGTGTGGGTGCTTGCACAGCTCCTCATGACCTCACCAAACAAGGATATGACGGATAGCGTGATGGACGGCGTGGAAACCGTTGCCTACTCGCCCGAGCTGCTGGCACGCTACCGTGCCGAAGGAAAACCCGTATTTATCGATGCAACGGCGGCATGGTGTATTACCTGCAAAGTCAATGAACGTGTGGCGTTGCGCCGTGATGAAACCGCAGCATTTTTTAAGGAACATGGCATTGTGTTGATGATTGCTGATTGGACGAAACGTGATGACGAAATCACAGAATTGCTGCACAGCTTCGGACGCGATGGTGTACCGCTTTATGTGTTTTATCCAAGCTATGGTGAGCCCACATTGCTACCACAAATTCTGACGCCAGACTTGGTGATTGAACTACTCTCGCCGTTCTTTACAAAACTCGCCTAGAGTCTAACCTGCAGATACTGCAGCGCCAGACCAGCGAGCTTGGCGCTTCTTCTTAAATACGGGCTCAGGGATTGCCGCATAAATTTGCTTCTCAGCCTCGATAACCACTACACCACCCATACCCCAACAGATTAAGCCGAATAGGCGTTCCCACATCTCCCAGATGCGCAGCATAATCGGGTGTGCAACTGGCAGTGCGAACAGCGCAGTGCGCATTTCACGAAGGGTAAATTCTTCTGCATTGAGCAGTTGCTTGAGCTGCGAACTGCGATAAGGCGTACCTTGCGTGTAGGGCGTTTCACCAAGTGATTGCCACACGCCACGGCGATTGGGCACAATGATGATAACACGACCACCTGGCACTAGAATGCGATAACACTCGGCCAGTAGTTTCTCAGGTTCATGGCAGTGCTCAAACATATGTAACATGACTACGCGATTCACACTATTATCGCGCAGTGGCAGATTCTGTTCATTCATCAAGAAGCTACGATTATCCGTATGGATAGGCCAATAGATTGCGCCCTGCGCCGCAGGCATGCCAGCAATAATGGCAGCGCGTTTACCTTGGGCACGCTCAAGCGCGCGCAGCAATGGCGTTGCATAGCCAAGCCCTAAAATGGTTTCGCCTTCATGCTCAGGCCATGTTTCTAATAGGATGTGACGCAAGCGCTGCTTTACTTTACGCCCAAGTGCGGCGGAGTAGAACTGTCGGAGCGCAATAACGTCCGGACGTTGCATTATTTCTTTACCCACGCGCCGCTAGTGTTTTGCACATAGAAGCCTGACGGTGTTTTCTCATAGGCTTTTTGTGCAGCCAACTTCTGGATGACATCCAACGGCTGACCATTACCTGCGGCGATACGCGCATACTCGGCACGGCGCTGGTTGTTGATGTCCTTTACCAGCGCGATCACTTCAGCCGATTCAACGACTGGGCCTAAGTAACCATCCACGCGCTCGCCAACAAGCCCCTGCGCTTTTGCCTCGTCTAACGACATTGCGAAGGCTTGAGCTGGCAGAACCAAGAGTGCAATTACGACAAAAATGCTGCGCAACATAACGTACCTTTAGAATAGGGGTGAATCTTTAGCAAAGACGGTTTTATCGAGGTCTTTTTCGACCTTGATGCGAATCTCGTGCTCAATTTTTACATTCAAATCAATAACGATGGGCTTTTCTGGTGCTTGCACTTGTACAGTTGCACAAGCAGCGAGCAGAATCGGCAATACGAGCAATAGTCTCATAATGAACCTTTCACGTAACTCGTTGCATCACCCGCCATGCTGCGCAGCATGTCGCGCAGATTCGTGGTGAGATTGAGATTAAGTTGGACGCCACGACCAATCACAGGATTATTACCCGCAACCGTTCCTTTGAGCGTCATGTTGCCTTTATCGTCGGTTGAGTTACCAGTGAGGTCCAGCGTACTCACGTTTACTTCCTGTAAGGCACGAGCAGTGTCACCACCTTTTTTACCGAGCATATCCAGTAACCCTCCGACCACATTTGCTGCCTCGCCAAGCATGGTGAGTTTCATCGGGCCTTTGTTGACGATGCGCGCGCTGTTGATGCGCCAATTTTGCTTGGTCAGCGTGATGGGCACATTGCCTTTAATCTGACCCTCAAGCGTTGCACCCTTACCCAATGCTTTCTCTAGCAGTTTTGCAACGGGTGCATTGTCGAACGTGGCATTCACATCCATTTTTTGCCAGTCGCCCTTTGCAAGCGTGATAACACTTTTGAGTACCAGCGACATATCAGGCGTTGGCGTATCTTTGGCGGCGGAAGGTAATAGCTTGGAAAGCTCAAGCTTACCTTCTCCCAATTGTAATTCCGGCGTAGTGATCTGGATAGTGCCCTGCTCTGCCTTTACGGTATATTTCGCCAATACGTCAGCTTGCATTTTCTCGTCCAGCGCATCAATGCGCGCCAGCACGTCGGCCAAGGTTGTTTGTGGGTTATAAATGACCTCACCCTTTACTGTAAGTGGGGCCACAACCTCTGTGCCATTTTGCACGACGTTCAATTCATCTATCGTGAAGGGTGCCTTATATTGCGGGCCATGCTCGGTGTGAATGGTCACATCCGTATTGATGAGGGTTGTCTCCAAATCCTTTTGTTTCACGACAAGCTTTGCAATATCCAGCAAACCTGAAACGGCTTTTGCGCCATCACTTTTTAGGTCAGCATCCGTCTTAATGCTGATGCTAATCGGTTTTGCTGGATTGGCGGGGAATGACTGCTTTTGCCATAGTTTCTCGACGCCGCCCAAATCAACCAGCTCACCATCCACACGCGCTTTCAAGGCCAGCCCACTTGCATCCATCGCGTATGGATAGGTTTTATCTTCCGTGCGCATCAGCGTGACGCTGTCGATGGACACGTTCGTGTCTTTACCCATTTTCACATTACTCAAGGTAACGGAGTCGAACCAGATGCTGGAAACACTTAGCGATTCAACGGGAACACCCTCGCCCTTCAAATAGGCGCGCACTTGTTTTTCAGCAATCGATGTACCAAAAAACCACCCAGCACCAAGTGCCAGTATGATAAGCACAAGAATGATTCTGATAATTTTTTTCATGCTTCTTTCTTACTCTTCCCTTATATAGAGTCAATCTATGACCGACCCATTTACATTATTTAATACATGGTTTGCCGAAGCCAAGGCACATGCCAGCATTAGCGAGCCGACTGCTATGACGCTTGCCACGGCTACACCTACTGGTACGCCGTCGGCACGCATTGTCCTGCTCAAGCAAGTGGATACAGAAGGTTTCGTATTTTTCACCAATTACCAAGGGCGCAAAAGCCTTGAGCTTGCAGGCAACCCGCAGGCGGCACTTTGCTTCTATTGGATGCCACTTGAGAAGCAGGTACGTATCGAAGGAACCGTTATTAAAGTTAGCGACAGAGAGTCGGATGCTTACTTTAACTCACGCGAGCGTGGACGCCAGATTGGTGCATGGGCATCGTTGCAATCGCAGTCGCTTGAATCGCGCGAGGCACTGGAGAACCGCGTACAGGAGATTGAGAAGCAGTATGAAGGCAAACCTATTCCCCGCCCACCACATTGGGGCGGTTGGCGGCTGGTGCCCCAAACCATCGAGTTTTGGCATCAGGGACAGTACCGTTTGCATGATCGCTATATTTTCACGCGCGAAAATGACGCGTGGATCAAAACCTACTTGTATCCTTAGTGAGAACCGACGCTTCGACGGCCGTTGAGGCCGAAAGGCTGCGCGCCGCTTGAGCGCGTGCTTAAAAACTAAAAACTGCGGCCAGCACCATTACCATAATATGGTACGGGTGCAGCATTTGCTGGTGCGGCGGGCTGGTAGGTCGCAGCATTAGGATTGACTGGCTGGCGTAGTGGCGGCATGGATGGTGACGGTGTCAATGGCGTTGCCTGCGTTTGAACTGGCTGTTGTGGCGCTGGCTGTTGTGGCGCTGGTTGTTGAGGCACTGGCTGCGCAGGTGCTGTCGCTGGTTTTGAGCTGCTCGTCTTGCCCGCACGTTTTGGGGTGGCAACTTGCCAGCCTTCTTTTGCCATACAGTCACTAAATAGCGTCACCAGCTCGGCATTACGGCCTTTCTGACTAACATTGCGATCAGGCGATGCGAACTTCTCGATACGGCCTTCCGCGTACGCTTGGCAGAATTTGCGTTCGCGCTCATAGTCGCGCTGGATGCTGGTTTGGTTAAACACACACCCAGAGATCATGAAAGGCAAAATGATGTAAATACTATAACGCATCTTTGCGAAGATACCCCCTGATGCCGACTTCGTCCATGTCGATTTGTTCGCGACGCCTTACTTTGTCGGCTTCGCGCTTGAGCCATGCAGCATGAGCGAGCTCGAACTTTTTTAGCTCGCTAAATTTTTCACTGAGCTGCTCGGCAAGTTTATCGAGCTCCTTGTCGAGCTTGCGGATTTGGATGTAGGTTTGATCTTGCCGCTTTTTAATGCTCACCGAAAAATCTCCAAAGAAATGGGCCATTTCTGGTAATTCTTTGGCGAGTTTCATTTCCTGCACTAGGCGATCACCTAACTGGATAATCAGCATGTAGAGTTCTTCGCGGCGCTTTTCTAAGATCGCCTGCTGGCGCTTCAACGCATCTAGCTCGCGTTGCTTAACGCGAATCAGCGTGGCAATACTTTTCACTTATTTCTTCTCCTTGCCGCCTTGGGCGAGAATCTGTGATAGTAATTCATAACCTTCGGGCAGGCTTGCGGATTCATTTTCGCGCTGGGTTAGGAAGGCCTCGATTTGCGGATAAAACTGCATGGCGCGATCCACATCTGGATCCGTGCCGCGACGATAGGCACCAAGGCGAATCAGCTCCGCCATGTTTTCATAGGTCGAGAGAAAGCGGCGGGCGATGAGAATCAGATTATTTTCTTCTTCGGAATTACAATCAGGCAGCATACGCGAGACAGATTTGAGAATATTGATCGCTGGGTAACGCCCGCGCTGTGCAATGTCACGATCGAGCACGATGTGGCCGTCGAGAATACCGCGCACTGCGTCCGCGATTGGTTCGTTAGTATCATCGCCCTCGACGAGTACCGTGAATAGACCTGTGATAGCGCCTTGGTCTTTTACACCGGGGCCAGCGCGTTCGAGTAATTGTGGTAGCTCTGAAAATACGGTTGGTGTGTAACCTTTGGTAGTTGGTGGCTCACCTGCCGATAGGCCAATCTCGCGCTGTGCCATGGCAAAGCGGGTGACAGAGTCCATTAGGCATAATACTTGTTGATTCTGGTCACGGAAATATTCGGCAATGGCCATTGTCGTATAGGCGGCCTGACGACGCATCAACGCCGACTCAGACGAGGTGGAAACGATTACCACCGAACGCTTGAGGCCTTCTTCACCCAAATCATCCTCGATGAATTCCTGCACCTCACGACCACGTTCACCGATGAGGCCGATGACGTTCACGTCGGCAAGTGAATAGCGCGCGAGCATCGACATCAGAATGGATTTACCAACGCCAGAGCCTGCAAAAATCCCCATTCTTTGACCTGCGCAGCAGGTTAGAAAGGTGTTTATGGCGCGCACGCCTAAATCCAATTTTCCTTTGACGCGCTGGCGATCTGCCGCAGGAGGCGGCGATGCACGTAGTGGATAAGCTTCCGCACCTTTGGGGAGCGGCCCCTTACCGTCAATCGGATTGCCCATCGCGTCAATGATACGACCGAGCCAAGCGCTCGACGGCTCTACCACCGAGGTAGCTGATGTTGCGGTAACTTTCGCGCCTAACCCAATACCCTCCACCGAGTGGAAGGGCATAAGCAGTGCTACATCATCACGGAAGCCAACGACTTCGCACAACACTTCGTGGCTATCGGCAAGGGTTCCCTGCACCTTACAACGCGCCCCGACGGAGAGCACCTGCTCAATCCCCGTGCATTCAACAAGCAGACCCTTCACCGCCGTCACCCTTCCCGTCATTTGCAAATCGGGGATGGATTCAAGCTCTTTGAGTAAATGCTGGCGAAGGTTGCTCATTCGGCGTGAGTGTACCAGCTTTTAGGGCGTGGGTCAAAAGCGCGTTTTATTGAAGAATAATAGTTACTTTGCGCGTTGGTGAAGGCGAAACTGTAGTAGAGCTAGGCTGCTCGGCAGAAGCGTCAGCCTCTGTCCAATTAAAGACGCCTTGATCTCTTAATGCTTGTATTGCCACTGCTTGACCATATTGAACTGTTATCGAGTCGACAATACCGTCCCCGCTAGATCTTTGTCCCGTTAATGCACCACGCATGAACATAATTTGCTCTTCTATCGTTCGTGGAAAGTCATCTGATGGGCTGCTTGAAAACGAAGGGCTTATAAACGTTCCCGCAGGTGCCAAGTTAGGAAATTCTACCACATAGGGCCCCTGAAGCGGGTTCTGAGGTATCGCTATACCCGTTGTTCTGGCAGAATTACGACCCGTTAACTCCATCACCTGCAACTGCATATACTGACTATACTGACTGTAACCTTGATCTTCCAATCGGTCGATAGCAGCACGCAGTTGTCGTGGTGTTAAGGTCGACAGTACGCTATCTATATCTCTTATGCCACTACCACTGATGGCAAATTCATCTGCAACTAACTCACGCGGCTCGTTATGCAGATTCAAGCTGCTGCCACCATCTAAGCGCACTGTAATCCTTTCGCCTGCGCGTTCTCCTTCTCTCTCAGCTTCAAAGGTGTTCAGAATGCTGTACAAGTAAGGGTTAGAACGAATTTGCGTGGCAATCATATAATCTACAACACCGCCTGTTCCAAGGTTGCGCACCACGTCATCCATTGCACCAGAATAACCAAAGCTCCGATCCCCTGCGGAGGCGGCAACCAATGTTCCCTCTGGCAATCTATCGGCATAGCGTATCGCCAACTCACCATAACATGACTCATAGAACACGGCACGAATAGGCAAATTCGCGCGGGCTATTGCCGTATGAAAACTCTCATAACTGCCGATAACGTCACCAGACGCGTCATTAGAGCCATGAGTACCTACAAAAAGTTCAAATGCCTGCCCACCGCTTGCGGTTTGAATACGGCGCGTTATTTCAGATTGGCGCTCCGATTCAGTTCTACCCGCTAAATCATCAATACGGATGACTTCTACATCATCATAGCGTCCCTCAAGGGCGCGCACTTCGCGATTGAAATCCGCAAATGCAGGGTCGCTATCAGGTGCACCAAGTAGGAAGATTCGCTTCATGCGTTGCCTTCATGTTTTATATTCCTATCATTCCACAGCATCGTTAATAATCTATTACTTCTGATGAAGTTATTGGCTGCGCGACGGGCCATAAATTGGCTTATTGCTCTTTAAAATTTAGGATTCAGCCGCTCGGTTAACTAATTTAGCGTGATATATTACACACAATCATTAACTTGGTAACATTTGTATGGTTGAAGAGTGTAAACCTGAAACAGATAAAATTTCTTATTCTATTGATTTATATAGCTTCTTTATAGTGGCAAGTGTTAAAAATACCTTAATAGTTAAAATTCTAGTTGTTTGTGATAATCGTTAATAGTATATTAACTGCTCAACCACGGATTACCTAACAGGGGACCACACCATGCGCGTATTACTTGTTGAAGACGACGCCTCCACCGCTAAAGCCATCGAATTATCACTCGCCTCTGAAGGCATTATCTGTGACACCACCGAACTCGGTGAAGAGGGTTTGGAAATCGGCAAACTCTACGACTACGATATTATCATTCTTGACCTCATGCTGCCAGACATTGACGGTTATGAAGTACTGCGCCGCTTCCGCGCTGCGAAAATCAACACCCCTATCCTGATCCTTTCGGGTCTTTCTGGTCCTGACCAGAAAATCAAAGGCCTTGGTTACGGCGCTGATGATTACCTCACCAAGCCATTCAACAAAGGTGAATTGATTGCGCGTATCCAAGCAATCGTTCGTCGTTCGAAAGGCCATTCAGAGTCGGTGATTCGCACTGGTAAACTGGTGGTGAATCTCGATACACGTTCGGTAGAAGTGGATTCACGTCCCCTGCACCTGACCTCGAAAGAATACGGCATTCTCGAATTGCTTTCGTTGCGTAAGGGTTCGACCCTCACCAAAGAAATGTTCCTCAACCACCTTTACGGCGGCATTGATGAACCTGAACTTAAAATCATCGACGTGTTCGTGTGCAAGCTGCGTAAGAAGCTTGAAGATGCGAGCAATGGCGAGAACTATATCGAAACCGTTTGGGGCCGTGGTTACGTGCTGAAAGACCCTGAGCCAACGGCGGAAGCTCCTGCTGCGAAAGCGGCTAAGAAAGCCAAAGCTGAAGCCTAGAACGTTTCACATGAATGAGAAAAGCCCGCTTGGTGCGGGCTTTTTTTATGCCAACGTATAAAGCCCGCGATGATCTTCCATCAGCTTGTATTTGCTGCTGAGGCTGAGAATCGTCTCGGCGGCTCCAAGCATTAAGAAGCCTGGTGGGTTCAAACAGTTGGCCAACTTATCGAGCACTTGCGCTTTACCTTTGTCATCGAAATAGATGAGTACGTTACGGCAGAAAATAATATCGAACTTGCCGAGCGCACTATAGCTATCGAGCAGATTCAGTTTCATGAACTTCACGCTTGTTTTCACGTGGTCTTGGATTTCCCACATATTACCAGGCTGCTGCTTGAAGTATTTCATGAGCATGGTGATCGGCAGGCCGCGCTGAACTTCAAATTGTGTGAAAAGACCCTGGCGGGCGCGCTCAACTACTTTCTCGTTAATATCGGTGGCGACGATTTCGAAGGTGATACCGCCTAGTGCAGCGGCCATTTCGCGCAAGGACATCACTATCGAGTATGGTTCCTGCCCCGTTGAGCACGCCGCCGACCAAATGCGCAAATGCGTACGTCCCTTAGCTTTGAGTTCAGGAATCATGACTTTGGTGAGATGCTCGAATGGCTTAGTATCGCGGTAGAACATCGACTCATTGGTCGTCATAGCCTCGGTAATATCGGTGGAGAGGGCAAGCGGTACCGAGCCAGATTTCAGTTTAGCTATCAGATCGGGAATGTCTTTCAGGTTGTGACTGCGCACAATCGGCTGCAACCGTGTTTCGATCAGATACATCTTATCTTGGGTGAGCGCCAACCCAGAGCGCTGCTTGAGGAATTCAGCAATCACATCAAACTCGTCTTTGCGAAGGGCTAAGCTCATGCGAGTGCCCTCACGATATAGTGACCCATTTGGTCGAGCGGTAGAACCGCTTTTGCAATCTTCGCATCGGATACGGCTTTAGGCATTCCCCACACCACCGATGTTTTTTCATCCTGTGCGATGATGGTGCCGCCTGCTGCAACAATCTTTTTTGCGCCTTCCAATCCGTCGGAACCCATGCCCGTCAGCACGACTCCCAGCAGTCTATCTTTGTAGAACGATGCAAGTGCTGCAAACATTGGGTCAGCAGCAGGCCTACAAAAATTCACGGGAGGGTCTTGATTAAGGCGCAGCACAGGGCCTTTGCCCGAGAATTCCACCAGCATGTGGTAATCACCAGGGGCGAGATAAATCACGCCTGATTTGACCATTTCACCATCTTTGGCTTCGTGGCAGTCCATGTGTGCATCGCGCGAGATTGTCTCAGCAAGCACGGTGGTAAAGTTGGCTGGCATATGCTGCGTAATAAAAACGGGTACATGGCTGATGCCGCCGCGCAATGACTTGAATAGTGCGGAAAGCGCTTGCGGGCCTCCCGTAGAGCTAGCAATAGCTAGCGCTTCAAAACGGTGAGTTTTGGTTGACCTTGCGCTACTCACTAGAGAAGTCCAAGTTGTTCGAGCTTACCGCGAATGATTTCTTCGTCGAATGGCTTCATGACATATTCATTTGCGCCGCTCATCATGGCTTCTTGAATTTTAGCGAACTCATTCTCGGTGGTGCAGAAGATAACTGGGGGTTGATGCACATCTGTTCTGGCACGTAAGGCCTTAAGGCACTCGATGCCATTCATAACAGGCATATTCCAGTCCAGCATCACAAGGTCTACTTGAGCGGTGCCGCTCGTCAGCGTGTCGAGGGCCTCTTGGCCATTCTCTGCTTCCAGTACACTGTAGCCTAGCGGCTGGATAATTTTACTCATGACTTTGCGAACAATCTTGGAGTCATCAACAATTAGACAGGTCTTACTCATATCATGACGCTCCATCAATGACGCTGCCTACATCTAGTACCACCAATAATTCATCTTGTAGCTTGAACACGCCAGCCGCGACGCTGCGCCAGCTCTCATTCATATTCGAAGGCGGCTTTTCGCAATCACTCATCTCGAGGGTAAGCACATCGCCCACCGCATCCACCATGAATGCAAAAAGCTCATGCTGGTACTCAACCACGACTTTCATCATGGTATCGCGATTGGGGTAATCATCCATGCTTAGACGCTTGCGCAAATCAATTGCAGTGACGATGCGGCCACGCAGGTTAAGCGAGCCCGCAACAATATGAGGGGCAAGTGGTACAGGCGAAATGGGCTGTTTGCGCAGCACATCCTGCACAGCCATGACGGAAATACCAAACAACTGTTGGTCAAGTCGCAGCGTTACAAATTCCTGCTTCAATGCGCCGTAGGCTGCGGGCGCAGGTACATGTGAATCTTGAACCACCAAGGCACCTGAGCTCATTATGCGGCCTCCTGATTATTGTTTTGAAGTTGCTTGGCAATCGCAACGAGCAGCGCCTCGCGGTCGGTTTTCGTTACCATATCCTGCATACCGCAGTGGATGGCACGACGACGGAATTGCTCGTTCGCAGTCGAGGTGAAGGCAACGATTGGAATGTGATCGAAGCGCTTATCTTTACGCACGGCGGTTGCGAATTGGAAGCCGTCCATCTGCGGCATTTCAATATCGCTGACGATGACATCAAATGCTTTGGCCTGCATCAGGCTGAGCGCCATTGCGCCGTGTTCCGCCCACGTGACATGGTAGCCTACGGATTGCAACAGAGGCTCGGCAAGATTGCGCCAGAAATCACTGTCTTCAACTAATAATAATTCGACGTCTTTTACCGCATCCACTTTGCGGGCAATTGCGCTAATATCTCCGCCAATTTCTTTAAGGATATACCCAACATCCACAACGTCGGTGGTTTTGCTACCGATCACCATGCTGCCAAGGAAATGTTCTTGCTGTGAACTACCCTTAATTTCGACAGGCGCTTGCACGATATCAAGAATCTCGTCGATCACCAAGCCGATGGTTTTGCGGTCATAGGTAAAGACAATAACGGGAATTTCACCGTCTTTCGCTTCTGGGAAATCACAGCCAGGCAAGGTAATTAGCTGCATCAAATCGCCACGATATTGCACCACTTTGCTGCCTGCAGACTCCTCGATTTTATCGATCTCAATGTCTTCAAGACGTGAGACCAACTCAAGCGGTACAGTTTTTGGTGCACCACCGCCTGTGTTGAAAATCAAGAAGCTTGCGACGCGGTCTGCACTATTGATGAGGTTATTCTCAACTTCTTCTCTGCCGCTTAATTCAGGCTCACCCAGGGCGCGTGCAATGCCATTCGGGTCTAAGATCATAATAACGCTACCGTCACCCAAGATGGTGTTGCCGGAATAAAGCGCTACATTTTCGAGTAGTCGCGACACAGGTTTCACCACGATCTCTTCGGTGTCGTGCACGGCATCGACCATGAGTCCGTAATCGCTTGCGCCTGCTTTTACTACGACGATGTAGCAATCGCGGTCACTCTGTTCGTCGCTTTTAGGCAAGCCCAATAATTCATTTAGTGATGCAAGCGGCAATAAATTACCGCGCAAGCGCAGCACTTTGGAATTACTGATTGTCTCGATTTTATATTCGGAATTCTTATCAACTCTCACCAGTTCAACGACGTTAAGCTGCGGAATACCGAAACGCTGCTTGTCGGCTTCTACCAACAGCACCGATACAATCGCTAAGGTGAGCGGGATTTTGATATTGAACGTAGAACCCTTGCCTGCGGTTGAGCTCAACTCAACTGTGCCACCAATTTTTTCGATATTGGTACGCACCACGTCCATTCCCACGCCACGGCCACTGACGCTTGTCACTTTCTCGGCGGTTGAGAACCCTGCCTTGAAAATGAACTGCATGATTTGCTCGTCGCTTAAGGAGGCGAGTTCGTCTTTGGTGGTGACGCCATTCTCGAGTGCTTTTTGTTTCACACGCTCGAGGTTGATACCGCGCCCATCATCAGCGATTTTGATGATGATGTGGCCGCCTTCGTGATAGGCGCTGAGTGTTACAGTGCCAGTCTCTGGCTTGCCCGCTGCTGCACGATCGGCAGGCATTTCAAGCCCGTGATCACAGCTATTGCGCACCATGTGCGTTAGCGGGTCTTTGATCATCTCAAGCAACTGACGATCCAGTTCGGTGTTTTCACCGATCATTTTCAAATCAATTTTCTTTTTGAGATCTTGCGACAGGTCACGAATCAGTCGCGGAAATTTGGTCCACGCCGTGCTGATAGGTTGCATGCGCGTTTTCATCACGCCGTCTTGCAGTTCGGTGGTGATTTGCGAAAGCTGCTGCAATGGACCCTTCAGATCACTGTCGTCGCGGTTACGCATGATTTGCATCAATTGATTGCGCGATAACACCAACTCGCCCACCATTTGCATCAAGTCTTCGAGTACATCGAGATTGACGCGGATGCTTTGATTCACCCCAGCGCCACCGCCGCCTGTGTCCTTGGCATCCGTTTCCAGTCCTTGCTTGATTGCTTTGTCCTTGTGCTGTTCAGCGAGCGGAGGTTTAGCCGCCGCAGGCGCAGGAACAGCAGGCGTATCTTCCATGAAGGTGCTTGGGGCTTTTGTATAATCCACGCCGCCTTCAATGGTTGGCACTGCTTCACGGAAGGCGCGTTCCAGCTCGTCCAACTCGTCTTGCGTGGTGGAGCTAGTCATACCGCCGCCACTTTTGATTTCATCAGGCGAAAGCATGTTAGCAACATTAATATCATTTTTCTTTGGTGCAGGCGCGGGCGTAGGCGCACTCGTATTAGCAACCGCGCCGTTTGAATCAGCAAACGCATTCAGGCGGGCAATGAGATCTTTGTCATCACCTGCTGGTTCACTGCCCGACTCGGCAAGTTGCTCCATGATGGTTTTGATGCGATCAAGCGCTTCGAGCACCAGCGATATTGCTTCGGGTGTCACGATAATGTGGCCATCGCGAATTTTACCGAGAACATTTTCACCCGCATGCGCTACCGATTCAAGGCGCGGCAAGCCAAGGAATCCGCAGGTTCCCTTGACCGTATGAACGAGACGAAAAATATTTCCCAAAATCTCTTTATCATTTGGGTTTTGCTCGAGCTTCACTAGCTCTAGATCCAGAACGGCAAGGGACTCGGAAGTTTCGGTGATAAATTCGCTGATTAAATCATCCATAGAATGCCCTGTGCGCAGATGTTTTTTTATCCGCTCATCTTACACAGGACGATACAAATCACAAATAAAATCGGGCGCTTATGCCGTAACGAGTGCCTGTTGGCGACAAACTAGTTCCAACGCATCACTGGATGCTTCGAAGGCAAGGCTTGCACCCATATTCTCAACGAGATTCATTGTTAAAAGAGGCTGCGAGCTTTTGGGGTTAAGCATCCCCTCGTCGCCCTGACCTTTGAGAATCGCTACAAGCTCTGCGTCCAGCTTTACTATGTCACCCTTAGCGCTGAGGCGGACTTCTTTCTCTCCCGCGTCGGATTGCGAAACGCGCACCGCAAGCGTACCGCCCTTGATTAGGGAATTGCCCGCAATGATCAAAAGATTTAGGATTAATTTTCCCATACGTTGGCTTATCGCAACACCACTAGCGTCTGTATGCGCATCGGGCCAATCGAGTTTAACTTTGGTGGACGCAAAAAAGGCTTCTGCCAATTGTTTCTTGTCGGAAAGCGATGCTTCACCCGTTTCACCTACGCGCCCATACGCCTGACGATAAAACTGCAGGCGGTTTACTGCTTCGCTTGCGCTATTTAATATGAGTTTCATGGCTTCGTTTTCCATGTCGAAGCCTTCTTCAGAAAGGAATTCGGCGCCATTATTGACAGCACCGATTGGGCCCGTGAGGTCGTGGCACAAACGCGTACACAGCATTTCAGCAAGCTTGGTTTCATTGATCATGACGGGGTTCTTTTCTTACGATGTTGATTTGCCTTAGCGTAGCGCCAAACGAATAGTGCTACAACTCTTATATAGTAGAACGCAAAAGTGAATTTTTCGTTAACGTGCCGCTAAAGCCTTGATTCGACAAGAGAAGCTAAGCTGTGAAGCACCGTGATGTGGGCTTCTTGGATATGGGCTGTGACCGTGGACGGCACAACGATAGTTATGTCGGCATCTTTGCGGTCCTTGCCCTTTTCACCCGTGAGCAACACGGTGAAGATATTCTTTGCCTTCGCCGCCGTAATCGCTTTCAGCACATTTGGGCTTTTGCCAGAGGTCGACATGCCAATCAGAATATCACCCGCCTGCCCTAGCGCCTCGACCTGACGCGAGAAAATATCTTCGTAGCTGTAATCATTCGCCACGGCGGTAATGATGCCGCTATCTGCCGTGAGTGCGATGGCAGGAAGTGCGCGTCTGTCGTGTACGAAGCGGCCGACAAATTCGCCCGCGATATGCATGGCGTCGCACGAGCTGCCACCATTGCCACAAAATAGAAGTTTGTGATTAGCTTTTACTGCTGCGGCCATTTTCTCGGCGAGCTTGGTAATGTCACCTACATGGTTGGTGAAAACACCTTCGACTGCTTGCGCATGCTCAATACGAATGCGTGTGATGATATCGAGATCGCCCATTATTTTCCTCTCAGGGCGGCGATATTTTTCGCATATTTTTTGGCGTCACCCGTGAATACCGCAGAGCCTGCTACCAACGTGTCGGCACCGGCTGCAATCACTTCGCGGGCTGTGCCTGGGTTGATGCCGCCATCCACCTCAAGCATGATACGGCGACCAGACTTACCAATCATTTTACGTACGGTGCGAATCTTCGCAAGTTGCGAGGGGATAAATGACTGGCCACCAAAACCAGGATTCACTGTCATGAGCAAAATCAGATCGACCTTATCCATCACATATTCAAGTACGCTGGGTGGTGTTGCTGGGCAAATCGAGATACCCGCTTTTTTACCAAGTGATTTAATCAGCGCCAAGCTGCGGTCGGCGTGCGGTGTTGCCTCAGCATGGATGGTGATGATGTCTGCACCCGCTTTGGCGAATTCAGGAATCAGCAGATCAGGATTATCGATCATCAAATGCACATCGAGCGGTAGTTTGGTGTGCGGGCGAATGGCGTTCACCACGCATGGTCCAATCGTCAGGTTCGGCACAAAGTGCCCGTCCATCACATCGACATGCACTAAATCGGCACCGGCTTTGGTGATAGCAGCAACCTCTTCACCCAAGCGGGCGAAGTCGGCAGAAAGAATCGACGGAGCGATTTTGACAGGTGGTGTTTTAATAGCCATGAGAGTGTTCTAGCAGTTATGCGGCCTTTTGCAATATGGCTGCGAAAAACCCATCCATACCGCCTGTTTCGGCTTCCATCGCTGGGTTGGTACGCAGGGCAGCGCCCTGTTGCGTTGCATCTTTATTGGCTGCAAGGAACGCTTCAAGCTGTGCTTCGCCCTCTTCGCGCTCGAGCGAGCAGACAATATAAAGCAGTCGCCCACCCGCTTTCACCCACGGCCAGATGCGCGCGAGCATATCGGCTTGTAGTTTGGCGAGTTCACGAATGTCATCAAGCGTGGTGATATGCACGACTTCAGGATGCCTACGCCATGTGCCCGTGGCGCTACAAGGCGCGTCGATGACGACGATGTCGTATGGCGATGGCGGCTCCCACTCCATCACATCCGCAACAACGGGTGTGATGTCCATTCGCAAACGTTTCATGTTTTCATTCAAACGCTGCATACGTGATTCGCTGCGATCAAGCGCGGTGACGACAGCACCCGCAGCGCATAATTGCGCAGTCTTGCCACCTGGCGCTGCGCCGATTTCCAGCACGGTTTTACCTTTGATATCGCCAAGCATGGTGACGGGCATACTGGCGGCTTTGTCTTGCACCCAGAAGTCACCTTCGTGATAGCCCTTGATTGTCTCGACCGAAGGGTAAGGCGCAGCGAAGCGCTCCCCCGAACCATCGCGGCGAATGATATCAAGCGGTGTTTGCTCCAATACGATATCGCAAATGCGCGCGACATCATAATACTGCTTCCAGCGCGGCTTATACCATGCGGGCAAGTTGTAGGTGGCGGGCGGCAGTGGCGCGAGTTCGATTTTGCGCAGCACGGCATTCACGAGTTTTGCATAGGGCTTGTATTTGCCGCCCTTCATGGCCTGCACGGTTTCACCCACGGCGGCGTGAGCAGGAATTTTCATCACCAGAATCTGCGCCGCGCCGATGCGCAGGGCGCACTGCACGGCGTGGAGTTTTTTGCTCAAGGGTGTTTCAAGGTGCGGCTCGATCATCGCATCCAATTGCCCGATATGGCGCAGCGTTGCCATGAGCAGCGCGTGGACGAATTTCTCGTCCTCTTCGCTCAGCTCCATGTGGCGGGGCAAAACCTCATCCACCGTCCGCCCTTCGGAAAGGAGGGTGTGGAGTGCTTGAATTGCAATGGTACGAGTGCGTGACATAGGTGGAGGCGAGTGGTAAGGGAGAGTCATGGAAAAGCCAACCGAGAAAACACCTAAAACGCCTGAAACCAAGCCTGTCGAGCCCGCGCCTAGGCCTAAAGACGAGGTGGGCGGTAGCGGCAAGCCCGAGCCGACCCGTTATAATGACTGGGAAATCGGCGGAAAATGCGTAGATTTCTAGTACTTACACTCTTTACTTGACGGGGGCGGCGGGTTAGATTATCTGCATCACCTCGATTTGACCGACGCGTGGGGGCATAGCTCAGTTGGTAGAGCGTCTGCTTTGCAAGCAGAATGTCGCAGGTTCGATTCCTGTTGCCTCCACCATTAAAAAAGCCCGCTCCATTTGGAGCGGGCTTTTTTAATGGCTGTAGTCGCGCAGGGCGAACCTTGTTCGACCATTTTGCCCTTAGACAAAATGGGACGCCATCGGCGCCCGAAGGGTGAGCAGCGTTAAAACGCTGCGAATCAATCCTGTTGCCTATAGAATATTCTGTTTTTAAAATACGCAAGAAACAGCGAGCACCTGTTATGAGGCCAACAACCATTGAAGACATGTTAAAGCACACAGTTCAACTGAATGGCTTATTAATCCCAATTAAATCACTAGAACAAACACTTGCTCTCTATACTCATCCACTTGTTGTTTGGAATCACAACGAAACTTATTCATGTAGTTTAATTGGTTCATGTATAGGCATTCATTACCGTGAACGATACCTGCTTTTATGCACTCGTCACCAATTAAAAACCTTAGAAGGCAGAAGCTATGAGGATGTTGGATTATTAGATAAAGATGGCAAAAGTTTTTGTTCTGCAGGCGGCATTAGATACTATAATAATGATATTAATGATGAGGTCTTAAATGATTTAGCAGTGTTTGATTTTACAGAACCCTGCAAAGACAGAACACAAATGAAAGAGCGATTCTTCAATTTGAATGGGCTTCCCCCAGATGTACCATCCAATCAGGTAGTTGGTCTAGTCGTATCAGGTTACCCGACAGATAAACAAGATTACGGCATGAATGAAGAAACAAGACACTTAGGATTTGCTCAGGCATCTATTACTTGTTCAATAGCTTCTGATGAAAATCAGCTAGAAGATTCAACAGTTTTAAAGTTAAATGTGCTAGGATCACTTTCATTAAATCCAGATGGTATGAGCGGTGGCGCTGCATTTACGCTTCAACTGGTAAATGGTACTGCGCATGCTCATCTGGCTGGGATGGTTGTTATGGCAGGGAGCAATAACTTTTACATTCTAAAGATTGGTTGCATTCTTAATTCTATTAATTCATGGCTAAAAACCTAACTCTGCCACTTGCGGCGATGCGGTTTTACCTTAGCGCCGGTGACAGCGACGGCTTTTAAAATCTTGGGCACTTCAGTGGCGGCGACGGTGGCGATATAACGCCCGCTGCGCGCTTCGCTCACCTCACCATGCGAGGTGATGCCATGGTCGGCGAGCATTTCTTGGATGCCAATCATGTGCGTTTTGTTGATGCGCGCTTCGAAACGGTCTTTGCGTTTCGTCCACTCTACATCTGTCAGTGCGCGCAGGGCGGCTTCGATTGGGTCTTCATACGGCATGGTGATTTCCCAACTGTTCGAGGAATTGTGCAAAGCCATTATAAATCGCGTCACAGGCGTAATCAGATGCGGGAATTGCCTGCACCGCTTTTGCGCACTCGCTGTAATGTTCACGCACATGGTTGATGGCGCGCGCTAGTGCCTCACCATCGCCCGAGGGGCAGCATGCGCCTAAGTGATGCTGTGTAATATAATCACGCACTTCGCCACGCAGCGAGCAGACAATCGGCAAGCCTGCGGCCACATAATCAAAAAACTTATTGGGCATGGCTTCGTTATGACCCGTCAGCAGCGCAATGTCTGATGCTGCGAGCAATAACTTTGCATCCGCCGTGCTGCGCCAACCCGTTAGTGTGACGTTCGGCAAGCCCTCGACTACATCACGCAGCGACTGCATATAATCGCCATCGCCTGCGATTGTGATATGCACGTTCTGGTTACTCTCGTGCATGTAGCGCGCAGCGTGACCAATCGTCAGCACATCTGCCGTGTGACCGAGCGTGCCGAGGAACAGGCATCGGGTCGTTCGATCATTCGGCAATTGCGTGCGGGTCGATTGCTGAAGGGTTTGCGAAAGTGAGGTGCCAAGGTAGAATACGCATGTATCGTGACCCTCAGCACGCCGCGCTTTGTGAAGCGCCCAGCGCAACACGGGTGTGCTCATCGAGGTCACGGCTTGTGGCGTACGAAACAGCGCAGGCACATTTGGGTAAAGCATCTTCGCCACCAGCCACACGAACGGTTTGAGTAAGGTTGGTGCATAATTCACGAAGGTGTCTGGCCACTGGTCACGCACATCGACCACCACGGGAATGCCGCGTGGTTTCGCGTAGGCAAGCGCCTCGCGCACCCATTCGATGATGGGGTACGCCACGAGAATAATGTCGGGTGTTTCGTGTGATTGCTCGGCAGCCTCGCGCCAGCGCTTCGCCAAGCGGCGGTGATGGAGCACGCGCGCGATTGAAAGATTGCGCGTATAGAGCCCCGCCTCGATACGCTGGACGTTGTAGCTGCCTTTAGCAGTTTCGAGTGTATAGCTGCCTGCTTCTGCTTCGCGGCTCTTATGAAAATGCGAAATGGTCGAGCACCACCAACGCACATTGTGGCCACGCGCAACGAGCGCCTCGCTCAACATTGCTGCACGAAGCGGTTTTACTTCAGGCGTGAGTGGTAGCGGCTCGCTATCTTTGAGGACCCATACTTTCATGTATCAGGCTTTTAGCCCGATTTGACGGTATATATCAAGTAATTGCGGCTCTTCATTTTCCCAGCGATAGGCAGTGGATAGCTCGCTCAAGCGGGCTTTTTTGGCCGTGATGGCTGCTGGCGTAAGGTCTGCAACGGCATTGCGAATGGCTTGGGCTTCGGGTTTTACTGCCCAGCCAGCGTTAAATTGCTGCACGACATGCTGCATCTCTGGAAAGTCGCTGGCGAGTATCGGCACACCACAGGCAGCATATTCGAAGAGCTTATTTGGCAGGCAGTAATAATAACTGAGGCAGAGATTCTCGATGAGTGCCAGACCCACCGTTGCGTCCGCTGTGTATTCTGGAATTTCGTCGGGGCGCACGGCGGGGTGGAAATGGATATTGTCATGTAGCGTAGCCATTTTACGAATCTCTGGCTCTAAATCGCCGTACCCCATGAACACCAGATGTTTAGGCGCGAAGAGCGTAACAAATGCTTCGAGCAGTGCCTCGATACCACGACCGCGCGAGAGTAGACCTTGATAGAGATAAATTTCGTCCTCTGTACCAAGACCAAGTGCAGCACGCAGTTTACCAGTGGGCGCGGCCTGCTTGAAGGCAGGCGGCACGTTGCGCACGACCGTGACCTGCTTCAAGCCATAGAGTGTTTTATACCAACCCGCGATAGATGGACCAACAACCGAAACCGCGTCGCAGCGATGAATAAAGAGCCGCTCAACGACACGCGCAATCTTGCGACGCAAGCCTTTTGAGCTGAGCGTTTCGGTTTCGAGCTCATGTGTATCGTAAACGAGTTTGGCACCTTTCCATGTTGCAATCATCCAGCTCAATGGCAGCACGGGCAAGCTATGGCAATTCACGCAGGCGATAGGTTTGCCGCGCAGTGCAACAAATGCCGAGACATGCCAGCCGATGAGTTTAATGAGCGTGCCGATTTTGCTGGGAATCGATGCACCAAATAACGGCGCGATGCGAATGACGCTCAACCCCTCGCCCAGCGACTCAAAGGCAGGCAAGTCACCTTTGCGCAGCGCCATGACCTGAATTTCGCTGAACACGCCATGCGCTTTCAAGCTGCGGATAATTTTAAGAATGCGGGTTTCATTGGTGAAGGTCGAAGGGTAAATGTGCAGGTTCAGCGCCATTATCGGCCTATCATCATCCGCAATGCACGACGCGTGTAACCTTTGATTTTCGTAAGAATGCGCACGGGAATATACGCCCAATTGCGCAGCAATCGGTAGGCACCAAACGCCAGCTTGAACTTGCGCTGGTGATTGGGGAATTCGCTGTAATGGCGCGGTGGTTCATTCACCAGCGCGTCAAATTCCGCAACACTGATACCTAATTTTTTAGCGATGAAGGCTTTGTCTTCCTCCAGCAACTTCGGATCATAAAGCGGTTTTTGTAATTCCGCGAGTGCTTGATTACGCGTCATCTGACCCGACACTACTAAGCTTGCCAAATGTGCCTTGCGCTTATCGTAGCCAAATTTGTGCGGCAGATAATAGGCTTGGAAAAAACGCGTCCAACGTGATTCGTAATGTTTACCGCCGTAGTAGCGCCAGCCATAATCGCGCTCGAGAATCTTGATGGCATCTTCCTTGTTATAGGGAATGTAATTGAGCGGGCGCAGCACTTCCATTTTCAGAATAAATGGATATTTGAAATACAGGTCAAAGAAGCTGACGATAGGGAATTTACCGCGTTTGCGCTTGCCGAATTGCTTGTGAATGGCCTTCACATGCGTGGCATCCATCGCGTCGTAGCCCCAGCTTTGCGGGAGAATCGACTCGGTCGCGAAGTTACTGCCATTAATAACATATTTAATGCCCGCCTTGATTGCGTAGCCATAGAGTGCTGCGAAAAATGCATGATCTTGCGGCACGTCTTGGTTGGCGAGGTTTGAGCGCAGGAACGCTAATTGCATGTCCTGCATTTCTTCCCAATCGACCACGTGCGTTACGAGGTCGAGGCCGAGGCGTTTGCAAATCTGCTCGATATTCATCACCGCGAGTTCAGAGTTCCAGCCCGCATCCACATGCACGACGAGTGGGCGAAGCCCCCACTCCACCGCTTTTACGGCGATGAACGAGCTGTCGATACCGCCCGACAAACCAATAATACAGTCATATGGTTTGCCCTTGCCGTAGGATTTCACCTTCTCAAGCATCTCTTGGAGCATGACCGCGCCTTTTTCGGGCGAAGGCCATGCGGGCATAATGTTATTGTCGTAGTAATAGCAATGGTTGCACACGCCCTTATCGTCGAAGGTGATGTCGGGGTCGGTCGTATCCATAATACAGCGCGTGCAAACTTGGTACGGCTTATCGGCGGGCACGAATGCCGCATGTGTAATAGGAGAGCCGTCAATCGGCGCAAGAATGGCTTGAGCGTTTTTCATGCACTCTTATGAGCGCGGACCGTAGTAAAAGGCAAGCGGAAATGCCTTTTCCTGTGTCAAACCAGGTACGTTATCCACGGCACTGAAGCCGTGCTTCAGCAAGGTTTGCGTGAAGAAGCTTGCGCGGTATGCCGCCACATCGGGGCACCAGTAGTAGGTGTCGAGATCATAGGCTTCGTCGATAATCCGCGTAGGTTGCTGCCACATGGCAGGCAATAGCACAATATGACCATCTGGCTTGATGAGGGTGATGAGCTCTTTCACCCATGCGTCAAAATCAAAGTAGCCGTTAATGTCGCCCGCTTCGCGCATGGCCTGCTGTTCATTCACCCATTGGCAATTGATAGAGCCTTTCGTGTAGATGAAATCAAAGCTGCCTTTCCAGTCATTCGGGAAAAAAGGCGTGAAGGTATAATTATGCTTGATGCCTTTATGGCCTTTGAGTTCGGCGAATTTTACGAATACAGGCTCTTCCTCAATGAATAGGGTTTCGGCAGCGCCTTCGGCTTTGGCGACGTCGAGCGAGTCGGCAGTGCCGGGACCAACGTCCAGCACGCGCTTGCCTTTGAGCGTAATTTTGAAGAAGGAAACCGCCGAATTGAATTCGCGCTTCTTGGTGGGGATTTGTTTATCGTAATCGAGGAAGTACGTGAAGCCCAAAGAGATAGCGACGCGACGCACCTCTTCAATCGAACGGGCGCGGGATACGCGAAAGGCGCGCCACTTTACTTTGCGTTGTGCGGGGTCGAGTATGAATGCCAACACAGAAGCAGGGACGACTAAGCGAATAAGTCGTTTGATAATCACGATGACGTAGCGAACATATTTGCTCATGGTAATTTTTCCTCGATATCTTTGCGGGCGGGATAGTTAATCAGAACCGCACGGTGCGGCCCCATATAAACGAACAATGCGCCTGCCGCAACCGCAGAAACGCTAGCTTCTTTTACGGCAGCTTCGAAGTCGGCCATGCCGCTAGCACCACCGCAGGCCACAACGGGAACATCGACGTTGCTTGTTACTTCACGCAGTAATTTCAGGTCGTACCCACTCATGGTGCCATCGCGGTCTATCGTATTCACCAACACCTCGCCAACCCCTAGAGCGATGAGATTCTGGAGATGTGTTTTCATGTCGAGGGGCTGCTTGTTCGTTGCCGAATGGCTATAAAGCTCATAGCGGCCGAGCAATGTCTTTTTCACATCCACACAGCCAACAATGCTTTGCGAGCCGTAAATTGCCACTGCTTCGCGAATCACCTCTGGCGCGGTATAAGCAGCGCTGTTGATGATGATTTTCTCGAAGCCTAATGAGAAAATGCGTTTCACCTGCTCAATGGTGGTGATGCCGCCGCCATAGGCCATAGGCATGAAGGCTTCACCGGCAATATCGGCCAGCAATTCAAAATCGGGGCCGCGACCTTCGGGCGTGGCGGTGATATCCAAGAATACCAACTCATCCACTTCTTTCTCGTTGAAGATGCGCACGGAGTTAATCGGGTCACCAATATAGCTGGGGTCTTTGAACTTGGTAGTTTTCACCAACCCCTTACCACGCAAAAGCAGAACTGGAATCACACGTGTTTTATTCATGCAGCCTCCGCAAAGGCTTTCATGATAGCAAGGCCATGACGCAGCGATTTTTCGGGGTGGAATTGCGTACCGTAAATATTGCCGCGCTGTACCGCGCAGGTGAACGTGATGCCATGCTGCGCGGTAGCAGCGATATCGGCATCATTGGCGCAATTCATATAGTAGGAATGCACAAAATAATAACGTGCGTCTGGTGTAGCATGGGTGAAGAGGGGCGCTTGCTGCTTCACTGCAATTTTGTTCCAGCCCATATGGGGAACGCGCAGACCTTCGGCGGCGGGAATGCGTTTGCATTGCATATCGATCCACCCTAGTCCGGCGGCAGTACCCTCTTCGCTGCCTTTGCCAAGAATTTGCGCGCCGAGGCAAATACCAAGCACCGGCTTTTTTAGCTCTAGCGCGAAATGATCAAGCGCATCGCGCAGGCCTGATTCATTCAGCATTTTCATGCCATAATCAAAATGTCCTACGCCGGGCAGTAATAACTTATCGGCGGCGAGAATATCGGATGGCTTGTCAGAAACCATCACATCCGCGCCCGCTTTGCGCAGCATGTTATGTACGGAAGAAAGGTTACCCACTCCGTAATTGACGATAACAATCATGTGCGAACACTTTCGTATAGCTTCAGCATGTGTTGCTTCTCAGTTTCCCAATTGAGTGTCTTTGCTGCTTCGATCGAGCGTTGTTTCATAGCATCTATCATCGGTCTGTCGAAACGGTTAATGACCTCTGCCACCGCTTTAGGGTCGCAGTCACTTACCAGTTGTCCGACTTCATATTGTTTCACGAGTCGTGCCATTTCTGGCAGGTCGGAAACACAGAGCGCAAGGCCTGCCATCACGTACTCGAAGAACTTGTTAGGCAAAGTAAAGCGGCGCTGTGCGCTTAAATCTTCATGTACGAAATAGCCTATATCGGCGCGATTTGCTGCAGGAATAATATCGTTAAATGGTACGGCAGGCTCGATGAATAATCTGTCCTCCACGCCGACTTCTTTTGCAATAGCTTTTAGCTCATCAAGGTATCCGACGTCGGGATTGCCGCGAAGCAATAATCGGAATTCGGGTCGCCAATATTGCAAGGATCGCACCGCCACATGAAGCCCTCGCGATGAGAAAATTTCGCCATGATATAATACGGTGATGGTGTCTTCGGTTGGCTTGAAATTCTGCGGCTCAAAAAATGGCGTAGATCTGACAACCTGCACAGGACACTGCAATTTATGGTCTTTACGAATCAGCTCAGCAATGCCTTGGCAAACAGTTGTGACACCTTGCACCTTCTTCAAGTAATAATCTTGCAGCGCGAATACATAGGGGCGGTGCCATTTCACCCAATTAGGAATATGCACATACTGTCCGCAGGCATATTCATGGCAATCGACTATCACTGGGGCATTAACCTTCTTGGCGATTGCAATTCCGATATCTGCCGTGAAGTAATCATGCGTTAGAACAAGTTGTGGCTGCATGTCGGGGTGACGATAGAAATAATTGCGTATCGCTCTGCGTTTCCACTCAAACGGCTGCACAACACGTTGATAAAAACGCGCACCTATCAACCGCGCAGCATGGGTGGGGGCAAAGCGCGCCACAAACATGCCAACAATACGCAGGCGACCCAATGCACGTGTGAAATAGGAGAAGGCTCGCCCACCAATACGCTCGCCGAACCATTTGTGCATGCGCTGCGCATCTTCCATGGGAAGCTCATCTGGTAGCGGCACGAAATGCCAGCCGTCTGGCACATTGGTTTTTCCCATAAGCCCCATAACAACAACGCGCCAGCCCGCTTCCATCAGCGCCTGCGCCTGACGAATGACTCGCGGTTCTTTGCATACAGGGGTGTAGGAAATAATCCATGCCGTTGGTTTTGGCGCTTCGATGATTGCTGCGTTTGTGGCGGTTTTCTTGCTCCAGACATTGGTGCGTTTCATATCCAACAATTCGGAGGCGCTCGCCCATTTCCACAAAGGTAGCGAATAATCCGCCGTGCCTGACTGGTGGTCACGCCACATGTTTTCGATCGTGGTACGGTTATAGTTTGGCAGGAATGCCAGCCCCGCATCAAAGATGCGCTCTTCCATCCACTGCTTCATTGCTGGGGCTTTCAGCCATGCGTCTTGTGGGGCGGCGAAGCCTACCTTATCGGCGCGCCATGTGATGGTTTTTGGCAGCACATCATCGACTGCATAGCGCAGAATCGCTTTGCCCCATGCATTGTCTTGGAATGCCCAGTCTGGAAGACGGGTGGTGAAATCCACTAACGCATAATCAAGGAATGGGTAGCGACATTCGATACCATGCGCCATCGAGTTACGATCACCGCTATAAAGATTCGATGGCAGTGATGTACGCAGTAGATTGATCATCAGCTCGTAACGTAGTGCACCAATCTCATGCGGATGCGGCACCATGCCATCGCCATATTGTAGCAGCATTTCGGGCGCATAAGTGCGGTAATAGGTAAAGAAGCGTTTCACGCTGAGACTATCACGCGTGCTGAAGCGACGGCTGGCATCGTGATAGTTTTTGGCAACATCCTGTAAGCGCTTATCCCTGATGTGCCCTTGCCTGATTGCGTTAAGCAAGCCCAATGGGCCACGATGTGCCAATTCTGCTTGGTAGGCTTTAAAATACATGCTGTAGCCAGCGAACACTTCGTCGGCACCCTGCCCGTCGAGAATCACCTTATAGCCCAGACTGCGCGCCTCGCGCATCAGCGCCCATTCGAGATACATGGATGGGCCGGGAATAATATTCTCGTGGTGCCAATGGAGTTTGCGCAGATCCGTAATCAGGTCATTACTGGTCGGCGTAACCGCGTGTCCCTTCAGATGCGTCGCATTGAGCATCTGGTCGATATAGGAACCCTCATCAATTGTCGGATCGTCGGGGAAGCGCACAGATATTGCGGATTCGATGCGCTCACCTTTTGGGAAACCCGCCAGCAAACCCACAATGCTCGATGAATCAAGACCACCTGACAGACATGCGGTCACCGGCACATCGCTGCGCATACGCATATGCAGCGAACGCTCAAGATGGTGTCGCAATTCTTCGATCAATTGAGATTTTGGAACATCATTTAGTGACTGGGTATATTCAGGCTTCCAGTAACGACGCGTAGCGCGTATCGCGCCGTCTGCGCCCACACGCAGCATATGTGCTGCACGCAGTTGCTTGACGCCTTGGAAGAGTGTTTCTTCTTTTCCGAAAATAATATGGCCATCTACCACTCTTCCCATGAGTGTTTTGTCATAAGACATGGGCATATCTGGGTGAGCGAGAATCGCTTTTATCTCGGAAGCGAATACCAGTTTACCGTCAGGCAACTGCGCATAATAGAGCGGCTTCTCACCAAAGCGATCGCGGGCGATTAATGCTTCACCATGCTCTTGGTCCCATATCATAAATGCAAACATACCGTTGAGGCGGTGGATCATCTCCTCGCCCCACTCGATATAGGCGCACAGTAACACTTCTGTATCGCTACGTGTTTGGAATGCATGACCACGCGCAATCAGTTCGTCGCGCAGCTCGATGTAATTATAAATCTCGCCATTGAAAACGATGGTGTAGCGACCATCTGCACTTACCATGGGCTGGTCGGCAACCTGACGCGTATCAATAATGGCAAGGCGACGAAAGCCCATTGCCACCGTACCATTGGCGTGCGTGCCTTGCCAGTTCGCCGCGCCGTCTGGCCCACGATGGGCAAGCTGGTCGCGCATATGCGACAGCAATGCTTCAGGAAGCGGTGCACCGGGGCCAATGACTGCAACAAATCCGCACATGCCTTATACCCATGCCGATATTTTAGAGGTTAGCTTCTGGCCGCCTGCTTGCCAGTCTGCATCGAAATGTACGAGTGGCGGGTCGCTCCAATTGGCGACAGCCATGCTGAGTGTGAGTGGCACTTCACCTAACGCTACGATGGTACCACCCATGTCGCGCAATGCGGGGAACAGCACATAATCCCCTACCCCGATTTCGCTTTTCGCGCTTGCTGCTGTAACGCTATGATTGCCTTCACCGCGTGGCGCGCCCAGCTCAAGCTCAAATGCGAAGCCGCCATGCTCAGTAACGCCCAAAACCAGTGGCTGAAGCTGCCCTGAAGGCGGCACCGTAACATCAAGAGCGAAGCCGAGTGGCTTACCCGTTTCGGTAACGAGTGCTTTGCCTTCATGGTCTTGGAAAGCAAAATGATTGATAACGCCTATCTGCTGCGTAACACCTAATGAGCGCAGCAGTTTCTGGCGCAGCGATGCTTGCGGTGTGAGCGTGGTTTGTGTAGCAATCTGTGCTTCATTCTGCAGCTCAGAGGTGCGCGTATTCATATAGCTGCGGTAATGTGCCAGCACCGCATCCGTCGGCCCGTCTTCGCGAACGATACCTGCATCCAACCAAATCACACGCTCACAATATTCTTTGATTTGGTCGAGCGAGTGCGAGACGAGCAATAAGGTTGTATTATCCATTAGGTTACGCATCCGCGCGGCGCATTTGCGCACGAAATATCCATCGCCTGCGCCAAGCACTTCGTCAATCACCAGCACACTCGGGTGAATGGCTGTTGCGGCGGCAAATTCCAACCGCGCACGCATCCCCAGCGAGTAGGTTTTTACAGGGTGATAGAGAAATTCACCAAGCTCAACGAAATCAACAATATCCGCCTCGGCTAAATCAAGCGCGTGTTTGGGCAGGCCATTATAGACCATGGCGTTACGAATATTCTCAAGCCCACTCAGATGGTCGTTAAATCCATAGCCGCGCTGCATGAGCGCCTGTGTGGAACCCACCACCTCGACACTACCACTGCTAGGGCGCGTATAGCCGGTGATGGTGCGCAGCAAGGTCGTTTTGCCAGAACCATTATGGCCAACGATACCAACACGCTCGCCCTTGCGAATGGTGATGTTGATATTCGACAGCGCGTGTTTGGTAGGCACGTTTTTAGTGCCCAAACCGAGATAGCCAAGCATTTGCCGCAGCGGACTACCATAGAGATGGTAGGTCTTGTTGACGTTCGCCAGCGTGATGATAGCGGGTGCGGTCATAACCACCCCTTCAACGTTTCGGCGAGCCACAGATTTGCCTCAGGCGGCATGGCGCGCTCTGGGTGCCACATAATGGCAAGCCACGGTAATTCGGCGTGCTTTGCGGCTTCGATAGAACCATCGCCGTGCATATAAAGCGCATTCAGCCCCGCCGCTAATGTTGTAATACCAAAATGGTGATAGCTATTCACAGTAAGTTCAGAACCATCAAGAGCACGCACGGCATGTTCGGTTGCGACATGCCCTTCCAGTTTCACCAGCGCACCACCCAAATGGTGCTGCATAAATTGCATACCACGGCAAACAGCCAATACAGGCAGCTTATGTTGCTTGGCGTAATTCAGCACGGCGGCTTCGGTTGCATCGCGCTCGGGCGCTGCGCCAATATCATTACCACCACTTAGCACCAGCAATTCAGGCTTCATGGCTTCCAGCGCCGCAGTTGCTTTCTCGGGGATGTTGGCAAGCGGCAGCATCGTCACGTCACGGCCAAGCAGTTTTGGCAATGTCGTAGCCCATGCCTGATCGAGCGCGTCGCGCTTTTCGCTGCGACCCTCCACACTATCCACGCGCTGTGTAATCACGACACGCATTAGATTCCTTCCATTCCCCATCGGCGCTGTGCGCCATCAATTTCCATCATCACGCCGCTTCGCAATTGACCAAACGCTTCCTCGCCGATGCCTATCACGGCGGGAATGCCGTATTCGCAGGCGCGAATGGCCATGTGCGAATTCGGCCCGCCATAGGCGGTGATAAGACCACAAATGCCGAGCGAAAACAAATAGTCAAATCCGGGGTCGGCATTGGTGATGGCGACGATTTTTCCTTCAACTGCCTCACGCGTAGCCGCTTCGCCCAACTTCAACAGGCATAAGGCGGCGCGTGCTTTACGGGTGGTAATGAAGCTCGGGTCGCTCGGTGGCATTTCGAAGGCATAGATTTCATCCGCCGCCATCATGACGGATGGCAACATCATCGCCCCCGCTAAACGATGGGCGCGGTAGCGCGACTGCGTTTCTTTGACGATACGCTCAGCCGTCGCATTCTCCAGCCACAAGGCAAGCGGCATAGCGGGTAAACGCTTTGCTGGAATGCCAAGTGCTTTGCCCTGCGCCTCAAGCGCATCGAGCGCGGCAGAAAGCAGCCGTGTGAATACGAACTTAGCGTATTCGCGGCCTGCAACGGCCTTGGCAATAAATGCCAGCATGGATTCCGCATCCAAACCAATATCCAGTGTTTTGAGAGCTTCATTGAGCGCGGCGGCTTCGTCTTTTGTCCACGTGAATTTTTGCGGGTGGGTCGTTTTTGCTTTGGCAATCACAGGGTCGAGGTAACGCTCCGCCGCCGCGCGATAGGCTGGCGTTGCGATATCATAGGTGCCAGGGCGCAAATGGCCAAATCGCGCAATGAAATCCGCACGTGTCATGCGGCCTTCGCGCACGTCAGCTGCAGCGTTGGTGAACATATGCCCCACACCTTCAATCGATTCCATGAGTGCAGCGGAACGATCGGCACTGAGTATATTTTTTGCCACGGCAGAACGTAGCAAGGATGCAGCCACAAACCCCGCACGCGCCAGATGCGCAAAGGTCAGTGCGCCTTTAGCAGTATGCGCCAGTGTTTGCTTCAGCCAATCACCTAAGGAATCGGTTGGCACTTCTAAGGCTGCGCATTGCGCTTCGAGCGTTTCGGAGACAGTCACGTCACTCGCCGTGCGGGTGACGATGTTGCGTGTGACACTACGCAAACCATCACGCCATGGGGTTGCATCGATTGTTGGATAGCGCGACTGCCATTTTGCAAAATCGAAATCGAGACAGGTTGGCAGTAATTCAAACTCCACCTTATCGTGCCATTCGCGATGCGTGTTCAACTGCTCTAACGCCGCATTTGCCAGCAGATCCGCCTGCTCTGTCGCCAGTGATGCGGGAATAAAGGAGTTCAGGCTGGCGCGCACATCGACAAATGCATGACCTGCGAAGTTTTGGATGAGCGGCGTGTTGCGCAGATCGCGGTAGCCGACTTCGTGGCGCTGCTGCGCCCATATCCCGTCCGTAATGATATGACGATATAAGTCAAGTGCCAGTGGCGCAGGCGTCACACCGACGATTTCGGCGGGGTTCCAATCGGCCATCACGCTCCACGCAGTGTGTGTGCCCGCCTGCCCTTTTGGCGGCGTGTCATAGGTTTGCAGGTGTTTGTGCAGTTCTTGCAGCGACTCGGTTACCTGTGCATCCACCCCGCGATCTTGATGCGTATCGTCAATCATCAGTGGGCGCACTTGCAAGGTGGTGACGGCATCGCGGCTATCCAGTGCGAATTCAATATCCAGCGCGTCATGGCACACACATTGCTCAATCTCGCGCACGGCGCGGAGTATGTTTTGGATGCGCGAGGGCAGCGCTGCAATCACCGATTCAGGCGCTGAGCGTGCTACATATTTCTTTACGTGTTTTGTCTGCGCACCTGCTGTAATCGCCGTGGTGTCGCCACCGAGTGCGTAATTGATAACGCAATAGGGCGCGCCATTTTCCAGCGTGCGGGTGAATACCACGCCGCTTGCCGCGACATCCGAAAGTTGAGGCTGCACCAATACTTCGTCCGCCGCATCATTGCCCGAATACGAAGCAAATACCTTCTCAATCGCTTTGCGAAGTGCATCGACATTAGGAGCGACATTTAATTCCGAGTGATAACGACCTGCATTGGCTTTGGTGAAACCGTCTTCGTCCGTTGCGCTGGAGCGCACAACGAGATGCGCCGTGCCCACAAATTGTTGGAGGATTGCGCCAATCACTTCATCTGGCGCATGGTGAAAATGCCTGCGCGTGAAATAGAATAACGGCAAAATGTTCGAGTGCGTGAGGCGTGATTGCAAACGCTCAAGTGTCGTTGCCTTACTACCCATCACGAATTTGGCGACCGAACGCCCATATTCCACATGCGCCCATTGGTCATGCGCGTTGAGTAATTGGTGCTCTAAATGCGCGAATAGTTTCGAAAGATGTGCGCGCGGTGATGATGCTGCTATTTCAATAGCAGCACGCTTAAACTCCTCCAAACGCGCCAATGGCACGCGTACCAAGCCTACGAATTCCTTATCGCCAATCATTTCGGGTGGGCGTGATTGCTGCACGCCCAGCGCATCATAAGTAACGACACATTGCGCCTCGGTAGCAGCCAATGCCTCGACCAATGCTGGGCGGATGAGAATGTCGGAATAAGCAATATACACGTCACCTTTTGGCGTGATTTCTTTAAGTGCCATAGCAAGCGAGGCAACCGCACCTGTTTCGCGCCATTGTGTGTTATGGTGATAGGTGAGCTTGGGGAAATGCTGCTGTACCAATTCCATGTCGTAACCACCGACGAAATGAATATCAGCACTAAGCTGCGCGAATGCATCGAGCTGCCAGTCGAGCACGCGGCGGTCGAGAGTGACGCGCTGCAAGCCGAAGGGTTGGTTGTCGTCGGGCGGTGCGCCGGCACCAAGGATAATGACATGCGCGCTCATAAAAACGCCTCACGCATAAATTTCAGGCGTAATCTGGGGTGCAGCCACAAATAGGCAGAGCGCGATGCTTTAGGTTGCGGGCGCGATGCTAGATTGCGCAAATCCGTTGCGTCGCCAATCGCTTTGATAAGTAGTTGCGCACGGTAATGCGGATCGAGCGCGTATAACAAAGCGCGGTAGCCCATGTCCTCCTCACGCGGATTGAGCATAGCGGCGAGCGATGGTAGTTTGGGAATGTCCCATTCATGTTGGGCAATTAAATCGCCTTCGTCGATACCTGCGCTCATGTAAAAACAACTTACACCAATTTTGTTGCGCAGTTTGACCGACCACAGCAAACAATCTGACCCGCGCACATCCGGCACGATACCAGGGTGAATATGCAATACGCGCACATCTGGTGCATTCAAAATCGCAGCAGGCAAAATGCCACCGTTGGTATATAAAAACGCCGTGTCGGTATGCTTCTTCATGCGCGCTTGCAGCGAGACATCGTCAAAATCACGCGCGCGGAAATAGGTGATTTCCTCGGCATAATCTTGCGGCTCCCACTGTGCAAAATAGTCGGTGGGCGTAACACCCGCCTCGCGCTGGATGTTCATGCATAGCTCGCGATAGGCTGCATTCTCCGACAGGAACGGTGCGGGCATCGTGCGCTTCATGGGCTTCAGGCGGGCGAGCAGCGAACATGCGCCAAAATCCACGAGCCATAGGTGCTTGGGCTTCAGCCCTGCGGCACGTAGATACTCGAGGTAGGTGCGCGAGGTGCTGCAGCTTCTATCGGCAATCACGGTGAGATTGATGCTTCTCATGACAACCTCTCTGCCACGAGTTGTTCAAGCTCCGCCTGCCATGCGGGGCGTGGATTTTTGAGCGTGCCACTCAAGGCCTTGATGACGGTGTTGAGGTAACGATAATCTTTTGTTTCGTCGAAGGCCTTCAGCAATTGTGCGAGTAGCATGGCTGCTTCTTCGGGCGTTGCAACATCCCCCGCAGGCTTCGTGCCCTTATACGTTTTATGCAGCGTGCCGACAATCTCTAGCTTGCGCGAGAGCATATCGAGATTGCTCGCGTCGAACAGTACTGGGCGCTTCAATAATTCGTTCAGTGTCACTGGTGCTGGTAATGTGCAAATCTCGGCGAGCTTACCCTCACGCTGCAACGCTTCGTAACGCGTATGGTCGTCGAGCGTATCCACTTCCAGCCAACCATTTTTAATCAGTGCGGGGCGTACGTCGAACCCCGCATCAATCATGCCTTGCAGGAAGCTCGTCATATACATGTTGTCGAAGTTCTTGGTGTCGTAGGTCGCGTTACGATCAAGCGCATCATAATGCGCAAGGACGCGCGATTGCGCCGCCGCCGAGAATTTCACCAGCCCGATATATTGCGCTTCGACCTCTTTTAAATCTTTTGGTTTTTTGCCGAGTTCGATGATACGCCCGTTATGCATTTTGAAGGTTTCAACATCGCTTGCGTAATTTTCCATACGCGCTGACCAGAGCTTCTCCCACCCCAAATCGGCGGTGATGGCAATGTCGGCTTGCGTGCTCAGAACGGTTTCGAGTACGCGAGGTTCATACACAATATCGCCGTAGCACATGAGTACATCCGCCGCGCCATCAAGCACATGGCGGGCGCGCATGAGCGATTCAACCATGTTGGTGGTGGCATATTCGGCGTTGCGCACCACGGGGTAGCCGAGGCCGTAGAGCGCCTCTTCATGATAGCCGCCGACAATCGTGATATCGTGAATGCCTGAGGCACGCAGTACCGAGATTTGGCGCATGAGCAGCGGCACACCGCAAAGCGGCACCATGCCCTTGGGGGATGATGCGGTGAGTGGCATTAAGCGGCTGCCGAAACCTGCGGCGAGGATGATGGCGCGGGTCATACGGCACCTCGCAACAAAGATTGCAAGACAGCGACCGATTTCGCGGCGCACTCACCTTGTGCGGCGAAAAGATAATCCGTCACAGGCTTCGTGGGTGATGCGAGGGATTGTTTAATCGCACTGATAATCTGCGCAAGCTCGGGGGCGACGACGGGCCCGAGTTTCTGGCGGTGGGCAATCTCAAGCGGCGTAATACCGGTTGATTGCCAATTGGGGTTAACGATTTTCAATCCCACATCGACGGACACGACAGGTTTGCTGCGCAATGCTGCGAATTCAAAACCAATGCCCGAATAATCACCAACCAGAATATCGGCCGTAAAAATTGCCGCGTCGCCCTCAAAGGGTGATTCAATGGTAATACCGTTTACGGCGCGAAGCGCATCAAGCACGGGCGCTTTATCAAGGAAGAAAAGTGGGTGCGGGCGCACGGTGACTGCATAACCTTCCGCTACACATGCCTCGGCAAGTGCAACGCCGCAACGGTCGAGCAGATTATCCTGCCCCCAGCTTGGTGCAATCAGCACATGCGGTTTAGAATGTTTGCTGCGCGGTTGCTGCAGCATTTTTTCATGCAGCACGTCGAGCTTACCATAGCCAACAGCATGGGCAGGCTTTGGCGTTTTGTTGATGGCGTTCCACTCCGCTACATGGTGCGCGCCTGCGGCGAGCAGCACATCGTACCCATCAAACGCATCGTCTGGATAAATCATATGCAGGCTGACAATCGAATGCGGCATATGCACGAAGTATTTTGCACGCGTGGGAAATATGTTGCGCTCCAGACCGCTGGATGCGGTCACGGCAATTTCTGTAGGGACTTTGGCGGCAGCAGCGAAGCTGGTACTCTGCGCTTTAATGCCCGCTTTTTTGTAAAGCGCGAGCGCCTCAGCACCCACACCCTTGCTGCAATCGCCAACGATGGCGACTTCTACCGATAATCCCGCTTTGTGGCAGGCGAGCGCGGTAGAGCGCGTCCAGACTTCATCGACGGGTGAAGAGCTTAAAAATACGAGCTGACGCTGTGCGCGCCTAAACCACATTACGCAGCCAGCCTAAAGACAAGTGTTGAGCGGCGGCGGTCACGCGCAGGCAGCGCGAATGGTCGGTTACGACCCATTTTCTTCACGGCACGCTTTTCATACATGCGGTACACAAGACCCCAATGCCACAGCAAATCGTGGTCATAGACATAGAGGCTATTGTCGGTTTCATCGGCACGATAGGTGAGCGTGAAGCCCGCTTTGGTAAACGCATCAATAATCGTTTCTGGCTGGCGGAGAATGAAATAACTGAACTCATCAAGTTGCGTGCGCAGCATAACACCAAGGGTTGGCACCACCGAATGATTGATGAGGATATGGCCGCCCGCATTGAGCGTGTTTTTCATATCGTTCGCGAACTTGTTCAAGTCCTTCGCGAACATAATGCAAGCGCGTGCGAATACGATATCGTATTTACGCTTAGCGAGGCTCGCCAAATCATGTGTGTTCAAATCATATTCAAACACATTCTCGAAGCCGTGTTCTTTCGCCGCATATTCAACAGTTTTCTTGTTGAATTCGGTAAGCGTAATTTTCGCACCGAGTTTTTCAACCTGCTTGATGAAGTGGCCATTGCCGCCCGAAATATCGATGAGGGTTTTGCCCGAAACATCCAAGCCCGATGGCTTCAAGTAATCACGAATGAATTCCTGACCCTCGCCCGCTGCCCAATTGATATGGGTGTTGTCGATGAAGTAATCATACATTTTTTCGTCATTGAGCGTGTTGCTCTTTTTCAAATCTGCGTAGGGCAGGAAGCCAAGAGAGTAGCATGATTTTTGTTCGCTAATCGCCGTGCCGCATTTCAGGCAGGTGTGCCAATGGCGCTTGTAGGTATCGAGCGTGAGAAATTCGTTTGAACCGCAGCTTGGGCAATTTCTGGTCGTCATGTCTAGTTCTTCCTGAAGAGATAAAGGTGGCGGGTACCGCGATCGGTATCGCGTTTGGATTCAAGGGTGAAGAGATCACCAAAAGTTTCAATCGCTGCATAGAACTCTGCATTGCCGACATCGGCCGAGTGCGTTTCAAACAACAAGCGGCCACCCTGCTCTAGATAGCCAGCGCAGCGTTCGAAATGTTCGCGCAGGGGTACGCGGTAGTTTTCGTCGTCTGTCCAATGCGTCGCGAAGGAGAATACGATGCTGTAGGGCTTCTCGAGTTTGAAATCCTGAATCTTGGTGGCGTGGAGTTTTACGCGATCACTGATGCGCAGATAGTTCGCGCATTCATTGCCGATTTCGATCATGTATGGGTTGATGTCGATGCCCTCAGCGTAGCAGCCCGTGCGGAATGATGTATAGAGCGCAACAAAGCCGCAATTCGTGCCAAGGTCGAACACGCGGTCATTGGCGGTGACGAGCTTGCCCAGTTCATAGGCATCAAAACGCTCTTCGGTGGAGCGTTCGCCGTAAATGCCCAAAATAGCGAGTGCTTGGTAAGGGTAGCCATAGAAGTAATAATATTTACCGTAGTCGACACGCTGACGTGCCAGAATATCCCGCACTTTGGCGTGAAGTTTGGGCAAGTCATGCACAAACCAGTCCGACGCTTCGTGCGTGACATGGTGGTTCATAAAACGCACCAGATTGCGTGAGGCAATATTCAGTGCGTAACCCGCACGGTTTAATAACGCGCCTACCGCCGCGCAACGCTGACGATAATGCGGTTTTAGCAGAATCTGCTTTTTAGCGTATTCGGTAAACATCATAGGTCCTTACGAAATTCGGAGCCTATATATCGGCTGAAACCCCTCATGTCTATGAAATGTCGAGGGTTTTACTGTAATTTTGAACGACCTGTAGAGCACATCAAGGCGGATCTGGCTTTCCAGCGTCGTCGCCAAGCAGGCCTGCGCGTCTTTCAGGCTGATGGTGACGAAATAATCCCCCGCCGCAAGCCCAATATGGGCGCGGGTTACGGTGACTTCGTGGGTCAAAGCATCACCAAACTGCACGTTGTCGTCGTAGTTCTCCATCACGCCGGTGCGTTTGCCGTATGCGTCCCAAAACGTTAACAGGTAGCGCAGGCTGTAATTGCCGGGCTTTTGCGCACGAAGCGCAATGCGGAAACTAAGCGCGTCGCTTTCACTGAGTTCAAGCGCATTCGTGCCCTGCCCGTTGAGCCACACGCCAGTCATCAACACATCGCCACGCCCTGGCCAACGAATGACCTGCTGCCCGCTATCTTCCAGCACTTCGTCGCCCATATTGGCTGCGACATTCTCGATAGTAACGCTTTTATCATCTACATCGTCGGTCTGCCAGCTTAGGCGCTCGAGAAACCCTTCATAGCGTTTGGTGACTTCCAGCGTTGGCCCGTCCATCACGACTTTGCCGCGCTCAATCCACACGGCGCGCTCACAGTAGCGGTTAATCTGGTCGAGCGAATGCGACACCAGCAGCAATGTGGTGCCATCTGCGCAAAGCTGTTCCATGCGGCGGGCGATTTTCTCCGACCAGTAAATATCGCCTGCGCCGAGCACTTCGTCGATAACAACGATATCGGCGGTTTGTGACGTGGCGACTGCGAATTCGGCGCGAATGCGCATACCGAGCGAGAGGTTTTTGACTGGCTGGTGAAAATAGTCGCCAAGCTCAACGAAATCTTCAATTTCCCAGAGTTTTTTGACCATATCGGCGTCACTCAATTCCAGATAACTCAAGTGCTGGCGTGCGTTTTCTTCGACCGTTTGTTCGAAGGAAAAACTTACCGAACCCGGCAGCAGGCAATAGACATTGCCATCAATGGTGAAGCGGCCTTCGGTTGGGGTAAAATCGCCCGCGATGAGTTTAAGTAGCGTGGATTTGCCCGCACCATTTCGACCAATCACACCAATACGCTCACCGCGCGCAATCGTCAAATTTACATTGCTCAGCGCGGCAACACTATGCGTACCTTTGGGGATGCGCGTGGTGCCATTTTTAATAACGCCGAACAGATATTTCACCGCTTGCCACGGATGGCTGAATACAGGGTAATGCTTGCTCACCCCCTCAATTGCGATGGCGGTAGTCATTAGAGCAAATCCAACATCGCCATGCGAGCACGCTTGAAGAGCGCCACACCAATCAGCAGCATAGCAACCGAAAGCCCCGTACCCAGCACGATTTCAATGAGCGGCGGCAAGGTATTCATGAGAATCAGATGCTGATTCGCCGAAACGAAATAATAAAGCGGGTTGAGATAAAGTAGCGGCTTAATCGAGTTAGGCACCATGTCTGGCGTATAGGCGATAGGGGTTACGACCAACATTGCAATCACCAGATATTGGATGATGAAGCTCACGTCGCGCATCACGAGGCCGAGCAGCGAAAGCAAGCAGCCAAGCCCGATAGAAAACATAAGCTGTACGATTGCCACGACAGGCAAGAGCAGCAAGTGCCAGCTTGGCTTGGAGAATGCGATGTCGCCAATCACGACGAATAATGTCGCAGGTAGTAGCACAATGTAGGAGACCATTACCGCTTTGGTGGGAATGAATTCAGCAGGGAAATTGCTGAACACCAGCTTGGCTTCTTTTTGCAGCGCATTGGTGGAAGTCGCCATGGCTTGCGAGAACGCAAGGAACAGCACGAGGCCAGAAAATACGTTGAGAACGTATTCAGCGCGCGAGAAATGCGGCACGCGAATATCGAAGATGACCGAATAAATGACTGCATAAAGCGAGAGCAGCAAAAATGGACCAAGGATAATCCAGAACATACCGAGCACGGTGCCTGCATGTTGCGCCCGCGCTTCAACTTTCACCGAGCGCAGCAGCAAACTGAATTGCGAAATAAAACTATCGAGTATCTTCATATTAGGTACCACCACGCGCGAAACGTCTGATCATGAGCGTTATAGGATTGTTCATATCGAACATCCAAGCGTTATTCGCAAAATCACGGTGTCGCGCTTTGGGCTGCGCCATCAATGCATCGAATTCAGCACGGGTAAAACCCAGTTTCTTGCAGATATACTCGATGTCGGATTCCAGTTCCTGTGGCTCATAGAGCGGCTTTTTAAGCGCTTCGAGCGCCTCATCACGCGTCATCGCTCCACTCACGATGAGGCTCGAAAGATGTGCCTTGCGTTTGTCGAAGCCCCAGCGCGTGGGTAAAATATATTCTTGGAAAAAGCGCGTAAAGCGCGACTCACCATGCTTGCGCGCATAGCGGCGATACCCATACTCAGCCTCGAGTTTCGCAATGGCAGCGTCTTTGTCGTATTTCAGATAATTAAGTAGCGGCACAAACCGCACCTTGCGAATAAAAATCGCTGTGAGCAGCTCAAGCGGCGAAAGGAATGGGTAGTGCTTCAGCTTTACCGTGCCAAAGCGTTTATGAATCGCCCGCACGCTTTTACCGTCGCGCTTATCATGCACCCATGCGGTGGGGAGGATAGATTCAGTACGCACATTCGTACCCGCCAGAATCGTAGGCACACCGTGTTTGGCGGCTGTCTTATATAATGTCGCAATAATCGCATGGTCGGCGACGCACTCAATATCCACCACGCCCGCTTTTAGATAGGCGCGCTGCATGTCGCGAATTTCGTCCCACTGCAAAACATTGGTAACGAGATCAATATTCAAGCGCTTAAGCAGTTCGGCAATGTTGCTCACGGCGAGGTCGGAATTCCACCCATTATCCACATGCACGGCAAGCGGGCGTAACCCCAGCTTTATGGCCTCCACCGCCAGTACGGACGAGTCCGCTCCACCAGAAATGCCTAGTAAAACGTCGTAACGCTTGCCTTTGCCGCGCTGTTTCACCCATTCGACGCATTCTTTAAGCCTCGCGTCGGCCTCAGCATCAGGCGGGACATCCTTGGCCAGCCTAGCACTGGCGGCGATGCAGTGGTTACAACCCTCCGCCCCGAAGAACACGATGTTCGGGTCGGTGGTGTCCATCACACAGCGCTGGCAGATTGTCTGAGCCACTCTAAGCTTCCTTATTTCTTGACAAAACAGGGTCTTCACCCTACTCCGCTTTGACGCGAGAAGTAACTATGAAAAACAGTTTAATCAAGAAGTTCCAAGACAAATCCGCCACGATTGGTATCGTCGGCCTAGGCTATGTTGGCCTGCCCCTGCTTATCCGTTACGCGGAAGTGGGATATAAAGTGCTGGGTTTTGACATCGACCAGAGCAAAGTTGACGCGATTAATGCTGGCAAAAGCTACATTCAGCACATTAAGGGCGAGGCAATTGGCGCTGCTGTGAAGAACGGCTCATCCGCCACCGCCGATTTTAGCCGCGCCAAGGAAGTGGATGCACTCATTCTGTGTGTTCCTACGCCACTTACTAAATATCGCGAACCAGATATGAGCTATGTGATTAACACCACGGACTCGCTGGTGCCGCATTTGCGCGCTGGGCAGATTTTCTCGCTCGAAAGCACCACCTACCCCGGCACGACGGACGAAGAATTGCTGCCACGCGTTGAATCCACAGGTCTTAAGGTTGGTAAAGATATTTTCCTCGTCTTCTCGCCAGAGCGTGAGGACCCAGGCAATCCAAAATTCAGCACGCGTTCGATTCCGAAAGTGTGCGGCGGCCACACACCAGACTGTCTGGAAGTTGGCTTGGCGCTTTATGGACAAGTGATTGATAAAGTCGTGCCGATGAGCTCGACCCGCGCTGCAGAGCTTTGCAAATTGCTCGAGAATATTCACCGCGCCGTGAATATCGGCCTCGTGAATGAAATGAAAATCGTTGCCGACAAAATGGGTATCGACATTCACGAAGTGATTCGTGCAGCCGCGACCAAGCCGTTCGGGTTTGTACCCTATTATCCTGGCCCTGGCCTTGGTGGTCACTGCATTCCGATCGACCCATTTTATCTCACGTGGAAAGCCCGCGAATATGGCGTGCATACGCGCTTCATTGAGCTGGCGGGGGATGTGAATTCGTCGATGCCTGATTATGTGGTGTCGAAACTCGTGCACGGCTTAAATGAACAGAAAAAATCGGTGCGCGGCAGTAACGTGCTGGTACTCGGTATTGCTTATAAAAAGAATGTCGACGACATGCGCGAGTCACCCTCGGTCATTCTGATGGAGAAGTTGCGCGATCTGGGTGCTGAGGTTGCTTATAGTGACCCACATATTCCAAGCTTCCCAAAAATGCGCGAACACTCGTTTAATTTGAAAAGCGTTGAACTGAACGAGAAGAATCTAGGCGCCTATGATTGCGTGCTACTCACCACCGATCATGACGCGTTTGATTACGCGTTCATCGAGAAGCACGCTAAGCTCATTGTCGATACGCGTGGGCGCTATAACGAACCTAAACCTCATATCGTGAAGTCATAACGTCATGCGCAATTTTCCTGCACCCATCACTGACCGCAAAGTTCGCATCGCACTCGTGGGCTGCGGGCGCATCGCAAAAAACCATTTCGCGGCGATTGCGCATCACAACAAAGACCTTGAATTGGTCGATGTGTGCGACGTCGACGCAGCAGCGCGTGAGACGGCTGCTAAAGAGACTGGCGCTAAAGCGCATAGCAACCTTACCGACATGCTGAAAACCACGAAGGCGGATGTGATTGTGCTGACAACGCCAAGCGGCCTGCACCCAGAACAAGCGGTGGAGATTGCACGCGCAGGTCGCCATGTGATGACCGAAAAACCAATGGCCACACGCTGGCATGACGGGTTGCGCATGGTGCGCGCTTGCGACGAGGCGAATGTGCGCCTGTTCGTGGTGAAACAAAATCGTCGTAACGCGACGCTGCAATTGCTCAAGCAAGCGGTGGAAGCTGACCGATTTGGCCGTATTTATATGGTGAATGTGAACGTGTTCTGGACACGCCCACAGGAATATTACGATAGCTCCGCATGGCGCGGCACATGGGAATTTGACGGCGGCGCGCTGATGAACCAAGCCAGCCACTATGTCGATTTGCTCGACTGGTTGATTGGGCCAATCGAAAGCATCCAAGCCTATACCGCGACACTCGCACGTAATATCGAAGTCGAAGACACTGCGGTGCTGAACGTCAAATGGCGTTCAGGTGCGCTGGGCTCCATGAACGTCACCATGCTCACCTATCCTAAGAATCTCGAGGGCAGCATCACCATTATTGGTGAAAAAGGTACGGTGCGTGTTGGCGGTGTGGCGGTGAATGAAATCCAGCATTGGGACTTCGCCGAGAAACTGCCCGAAGATGAAAAAATTAAAACCGCAAATTACGAAACCACCTCCGTTTATGGCCATGGCCACCCGCTTTATTATCAGAACGTGATTGATACGCTGCGCGGTAAAGCCGAAGCCGAGACCGATGGTCGTGAGGGTCTCAAATCACTCGAAGTATTGATTGCCGCTTACCTAGCTGCGCGCGACGGCAAGCGCATCGCCCTACCATTGGACTATTAATATGGCCGTTCACCCTCAGGCGAACATTCACCCTACCGCGATTATCGACGATGGTGCGACGATTGGCGTTAACACGCGCATCTGGCATTGGGTGCATGTGTGTGGTGGCGCAAAAATCGGCGAGAGCTGCTCGTTCGGCCAGAACGTGTTTGTGGGTAATGATGTGGTGATTGGCAATAATGTGAAGGTTCAAAATGGCGTGTCGATTTACGACGCGGTGCGCTTAGAAGACGATGTGTTCTGCGGCCCGCACATGGTATTCACCAACGTCTATAATCCGCGCTCTTCTGTATCGCGTAAAAATGAATACCGCCCAACGTTGCTTAAAAAAGGCGTCACGGTTGGTGCGAACGCAACGATTGTTTGCGGCGTCACGCTCGGCGAATATGCCTTTGTCGGTGCTGGCGCGGTGATCAATAAAGACGTTCTGCCTTACGCACTGATGGTTGGCGTTCCCGCTCGTCGTACGGGGTGGATGTGCAAGTGCGGCGTGAAGCTTGAAGGTACGGGAAACGTTACCTGTAGCTGTGGCAGCGCTTATGAAATCAGCTTCAACACGTGCAAGCCATTATGAGCGAGAAAATCGAATTCATTGACCTCAAAGCGCAATATAAGTCGCTGAAGTCGCGCGTTGATGCGCGTATGCAAGCCGTGCTCGACCACGGCCAGTTCATCATGGGGCCTGAGGTGCGCGAGCTGGAAAGCCAGCTTGAGGCTTATACGGGTTCGCAGCATTGCATCACCGTTTCCTCGGGCACAGAGGCGCTGCTGATTGCGCTCATGGCGCTTGGTGTGAAAGCGGGTGATGAGGTTATCACCTCACCTTTCACGTTCGTTTCAACAGCAGAAGTGATCGCGCTGGTTGGCGCAACGCCTGTGTTTGTGGATGTAAACCCCAAGACCTGCAACATGGACGCAGCATTGCTGAAGGCCGCGATTACGCCTAAAACGAAGGCGATTATTCCTGTTTCGCTCTACGGCCAAGTGGCGGATATGGACGAGATTAACGCGATTGCTGCCGATATTCCGGTGATTGAAGACGCTGCGCAGAGTTTTGGCGCAAGCTACAAAGGCCGCAAAAGCTGCAACCTTTCGAAGATTGGCTGCACCAGCTTTTTCCCCAGCAAACCGCTTGGCTGCTATGGCGATGGTGGCGCGATTTTTACTAACGACGCGGCGCTTGCCAAAGCGATGCGCGAGATTCGCGTGCATGGTTCCGAAAAGCGTTACTACCACACACGCATCGGCGTTGGTGGGCGTATGGATACGTTGCAATGCGCGATTGTACTCGCCAAGCTGGAGCAGTTTGATTGGGAAATTGAGCAGCGTATTGCCGCAGGTAACCGCTATGCACAATTGCTACATGGTAAAGCCGCGCAGTTGATTGAGGTTGCAGGCGACAGAACATGCGTGTGGGGGCAATATACCGTGCAGGTCGCAAACCGCGAGGCGGTAATTGCCAAGCTAACCGAGGCAGGCATTCCAACAGCAATCCACTACCCTACCCCATTGCATTTGCAGCCTGCTTACAAAGACATTTGTCGTATCTCTGGCAGCCTGAAGCATTCAGAGGCGTGCGCACAGCGCGTATTTAGTTTGCCGATGCATCCGTATCTGAATGAAACAACGCAACAGCGCATTGTCGATGCGCTTAGTGCAGCCGTGGCGTAATGCTGGCTTTGTTTGCGCATATCCCGACCGCCTTACTCATCGCCGCACCCCTTTTGTTACTGATTTCTACGAAGCTCGTTTCAACCGTGATGAGCGTGGTAGCGGTGTTTGTGATTCTGCTGCATCCCAAGCGCGGCGCCATACTGCGTGGTATCATACAATCCCGCGCGCTCTACATACTCATCGCCCTCATCCTCGTCTGGCCGCTACTTAGTGTAGTGTGGTCTATTGAACCTAGCGAGTCGCTGAGCGATTGGCTCCGTATTGCTTTAATCATGCTGGTCGGTGCGATCTTGTGGGTCAGCGCGAATCGCTTCACTGCGCCTGCCGCCGCGCGCCTTGTGGAATGGATGGCACTTTCCTGCATCGCGGTGCAATGTTTTATTGCGCTTGAAACGGTCGCAGGTATTCCCGTGCTGATTTGGGTAACAGATGGGCTTGGTGGCGATCATTACAAACTCGTCATGCAGTATCTCAACCGCTTTGCGAACGCTATGACACTACTTAGCTTAGTGCTCATCTATGGCCTGCTTAAAAAGCAGATGCGCGTATTAGCGCTGGAATTATTCGCCGTAACCACAATTACCTTGCTGTCACTCGATAGCAACTCAGCCATGCTGGGATTAGTCGCAGGTTGTGGGATTTGGCTTCTTATGCATGGTATGCCCAAAGTCACCATGCGCCTGCTTAGCATGTTAGTGCCACTTGGTTTCCTGATCTTACCGGCGCTTACTTACGCGTTACTTACTTTGCCAGAACTGGATAGCGTGCGTGAGCACTTCGCCAGTTTCTCGGCGGGGCGCATGCCGATTTGGAATTCACTGATTGCGAATAGTTGGGATCATTGGCAGCTTGGCTGGGGCATTTCCACGACACACCTCATTCCCTATAGCCCTGATCTACCAAACCAAATTACATTTAACGGGCCACCTCTTCATCCGCATCACTCGGCACTGCAGGTACTGCTAGAGCTTGGGGCTATTGGGCTGCTACTGTTCACTGCGGCGCTGTGTTTAGTGCTCAAGCAATGTGCGCGTTTGCCCGTTGGCCTTGGTCAAGAAGCAGCCGTGGCGATGATGATAGCCTATCTCGCAACAGGTCTTTCGTCGTTTAGTATTTGGGCGAATTGGTGGATAGGTATGGCATGGCTCGCGGCCATACTCTGGCGTTATCTTGGTAGCGCGCGCTAGTCGCTATATTTTGCGAAGATTTTTTCGATTTCTTCTAACTTAGTTGCCACGTTCTTAGCATCGCCATTCTCAAGCGCATGCTGCACACAATGCTGCAAGTGACGCGTCATAATTTCAGCTTCGATGCTTTTGATCGCAGCGCGTGCGGCGCGGCACTGCGTGAGAATGTCGGGGCAGTAGCGGCGCTCCTCAATCATTTTTTTCAGCCCATCAATTTGCCCCGCAACGCGGTTCAGTTTTTTGAGCTGTGCCGCATGTGAGGGATGTTCGTGTTTTTTACTCATTGGCGTTCAATCTTTGTTACGTCAAACCCCGCATCGCTAATAATGCGTTTTACTTCTGCATCACTGATATCGTTACCGTCTTTGGTCGTGACGGTGAGGATCGCTGCGTCTAAGTCCACTTTTACCGCACTGACTGCGTCATGTTCCTTGAATTGATGCTCCAATCCCTGCACACAAAACGCACAGACGAGACCATTCACCTTCACGGTAATTTCACCAGCCCATGCCATAGGGCTTACCACTATGAGGGCTGCAGTTGTAAGTAAGGTACGTTTCATATCACTCTCCTAAAATTGTAAATTCAGTGCAGCATAAATATTACCGCGATTGGTGATGCCGAGCTCCGCTAATATTGGCCCTCTGAAGGCGCGCAACACGGGGCCAACTTCCAGCGGCGTGTCATCTTCTGGCTCGTGGTCGGCTTGCAGGATAATCCAAGGCTGCCACTCTTCATACGAAGCTTTGTACGGTGCAATTCCAACACGGGCACGCTGCTCAAAATGGCTTTCGAGCACCGCATCATCCGTCGCAATATAATGGTTCTGGTACGCCACCATCCAGCGCCTATCTTCCCAGTCAGCAATCATGCCGATGCGACCTGCAGGTGCTGTCTCGCCACCCTTCTCTGCCATACCTGCGCCACCCATGAGATAGAAATTGGTCTGGGAGCTTGGAGCATTATGGCGATAGGCCAGCCAATTCACGTCCGCCGTATAAAGCCATGCATTGTCGCCCGTGAAATGCTGGGTTGTTAGCCCGAATGAATGGAAGGCGCTGGGCGAGTAATCCACCGATGCGCTCACATAATCTTCGGTGACCTCGAACATAGGCATCGTACCGCCAGGGTAGGAAACCACGCGCGCCTCAGCATTGGCGGCTAAAAAGATTAGGGTAATGGGAAGAACATATTTCATAGCCCCTATGTATACCCCTATAGGGTATCTATAAAGCACAATTTTTGATAGGGGAATAACGTGAGGCGATTACTTGCAAAAACGATGGTTTCTAGTAGTAATTGCGCATGGCTGGTCATTCACAGTTTAAAAACATCATGGTGCGCAAGGGCGCGCAGGATAAAAAGCGCGGCAAGCTATTCACCAAAATTATTCGTGAAATTATGGTGGCGGCAAAAGCTGGCGGCGATATCAACAAAAACCCCCGCTTGCGCGCGGCCGTTATCAAGGCGCGGCAAGAGAACATGCCGAAAGATAAAATCGAAAATGCAATTGCCAAAGGCTCAGGCGCCAACAATACCGAGAACTATGACAGCGTGCGCTATGAAGGCTACGGACCTGCGGGTGTTGCGATTATTGTTGAGGCATTGACCGACAACCGCAATCGCACCGCCTCTAACATCCGCGATATTTTCACCAAACATGATAGTGCGATGGGTGATAGCGGCTCGGTCGGCTTTATGTTCGAACATATTGGCATTATCGAATACCCCGCCGCACAGATTCTGGAAGATGCAATGCTAGAGGCCGCTATCGAAGCAGGCGCAGATAATTGCGAAACATCGGGCGATGTGCATACCATCACTTGCACCATGGAATCATTTGGTGCGGTGCGCGACACATTGGCTACAAAATTTGGTGACGCGAAATCTGCCAAGCTGGCATGGAGCGCAAAAATCACCGCCCCAGCTTCTGGCGAGGCGGCGAAGAATTTGCTCGAACTCGTTGAAGCGTTGGAAGACGATGACGACGTGCAGGAAGTCTATACGAATGTTGAAATGACTGCCGACACATTGGAGAAACTCAGTGCGTAGAATCATCGGTATCGATCCGGGATTAAACAGCACAGGCTGGGGCATTATTGACGTAAAAGGTTCTGCACTGCAGTTCATAGCATGTGGCACGATTTCGGCAAAAGACACCTCGCAGACCATGGCCGAGCGCGTGCTGATTCTTTCGGAAGGCCTCAAGAAAGCGATTGCCGAATTCTCGCCAACTGAAGCGGCGATGGAAGAAACGTTTGCCACACAAAATGGTCAATCCACCTTAAAACTTGGCCAAGCGCGCGGCGCGCTGATGCTAACACTGGCGCAGGCGAATCTTACGGTGGGTGAATATGCGGCGCGCTCAGTGAAAAAGGCTATCGTGGGCACTGGCACGGCCGACAAAAACCAAATTACGCAGATGGTGGGAATCTTATTGCCTGCCTCGAAAGAGGCCATGAAAAAAGAAAAACACGATGCGAGTGATGCGCTGGCGATTGCGATTTGCCATGCCAATCATTCGCAGCATAGGAGCGCAGCATGATTGGTAAATTGACTGGCAAGCTCGATGCGGTATTCGACGACCACATTCTGATTGATGTGAATGGTGTCGGCTATATTGCGTTTTGTTCGGCACGCACGATGCGAATGCTGCCCGACATTGGCGGCATGGTGAGCTTGATTATCGAAACGCATGTGCGCGAGGACCATATTCACCTTTATGGTTTTGGTTCAGCGATTGAGCGTGAATGGTTTAAAATTCTTACCACCGTGCAAGGTGTGGGCGTGAAAATGGGCATGGCGATTCTTGGTCATTTCTCACCGGAACAAATCATCAACTGCATCGCCGCCCAAGATAAAAAGGCGCTGACGCAAGTAAGTGGTGTCGGCCCCAAACTCGCGGAACGTATTGTGGTCGAGCTGAAATCAACCGTCGGAAAAATGGTCGGCAGTACAACGCCGATGGTGGTGACTTCCGATAAGCCAAACAAAAAATCTGCCGCATCGAGTATGAGTGAGGATGCGATCTCAGCATTGGTGCATTTGGGCTATCAACGCGCCGATGCATTTACTGCCGTAGCGCGCGTGCTGCAGCAAAAGCCTGAAGCAAAGCTCGACCAGCTTATCCGTGACGGGCTCAAGGAGTTGGCCGCATGAAGCAATCTTCCGTACTCGCCGCCGAACAGGTCGAAGGTGATGGTGTAGAGTCCTCGCTACGCCCGCAAATGATTTCTGATTTCACGGGTCAACCGCAAGCGGTCGAGAATTTGAAGGTGTTTATTGCTGCAGCAAAATCGCGCAATGAAGCACTCGACCATGTTTTGCTCTATGGCCCTCCAGGTTTGGGTAAAACCACGCTGGCACAAATTATCTCGCGTGAGTTGGGGGTGAATTTTCGCGCAACGTCGGGCCCACTACTTACAAAAGCAGGTGACTTGGCAGCCATCCTTACCAACTTAGAAGCGAATGATGTGTTGTTCATCGACGAGATTCATCGCCTCAATTCCGCCGTCGAAGAAGTTCTCTACCCTGCGATGGAAGATTATAAGCTCGATGTGATTATTGGCGAAGGTCCCTCAGCGCGCACGGTGCGCATCGAATTGCCGAAGTTTACACTCGTGGGCGCAACCACGCGCTTGGGTTTGCTCACGGGGCCATTGCGTGACCGTTTTGGTATTCCACTGAAACTCAATTTTTACGATGTCGCCGAGCTACGCAAAGTGGTCGAGCGTGCCTCTGCATTACTGAATCTGAAACTCACGGGCGATGGTGCAGAAGAAATTGCCAAACGTGCACGTGGTACGCCGCGTATCGCGGTGCGGTTGCTGAAACGCGTGCGCGACTTTGCCCATGCCAATGGCGAGAAGGAAGTAAATGCCAAACTCGCGGACGCATCTTTGAAGAAGCTGGAAGTGGATGGGTTGGGCTTGGATGCTTCTGACCGTCGCTATCTGAACTTCATTGCCGAGCATTACCAAGGTGGGCCCGTGGGTGTTGAGACCATTGCAGCAGGGCTTTCCGAAGCGCGTGATTCAATTGAGGAAACGGTGGAGCCTTTCTTACTACAGCTCGGTTTTATTCAGCGCACACCGCGTGGGCGCATGCTGACACTGACAGCCTATAAGCATCTCGGCCTGAATGCCCCCAGCCGCACGCCCGACCAGCTTGGGTTATTGGATGTGGGTGAATAATGCACCAAGCTCACTTTCATGACGGAGCTTTCTTCTATCCACTTCGCGTCTATTACGAGGACACGGACGCAGGCGGGGTGGTCTATCACTCGAATTTCCTGAACTTCGCCGAGCGTGCCCGCACCGAGTGCCTGCGCCATATGGGGTTGGAGCAAGGCGTGCTCAAGGAAAAAGAGCAATTTATATTCGTCGTTTCTAAGGCGGAAATCGCCTTTAAACGCCCCGGCAGGCTTGATGACGCACTGGTTGTTGAAACCCGCTTGCAGAGCATTCGCAAAGCCCGTATGAGTATGCGCCAAATTGTCCGCAAGGATGAAACGGTGCTCGCCGAAATGACGATTGAGATTGCCTGTGTGTCGCTGAGTAATTTCCGCTCCATGCCGGTTCCCGAGCATATCGTTACTATCTTTGCACAGCATTTACCGTTTGAGATGATAAAGGAGTAAGACATGACCATGAACGTTGCTGCCCCCGTCGCTGGAGTTGATGCCGCCTCTGTTGCGGGCACGGTGGGTACTGTCCCAGGAACTCAGCATTCGCTGCTTGATTTGTTCTTGATTGCTGATCCGCTCGTCATGCTCATCATGATGATCTTGATTGGTATGTCGGTATGTTCGTGGGCAATCATGTTCGATAAATTCATGACCTATCGCCAGATTCTTGGCCGCAGCGAGAATTTTGAGAATGAATTCTGGTCGGCGGATGCGCTTGATAAGTTCTATGACAAAATCAAAAAGCGCAAATCCAAGCACCCAATGGCGCTGATGTTTATGGCGGCGATGGATGAGTGGTTCCGCAGCAAAAATAATGAGCGCCTCGTGCGCGGTTCGGGCACGGGCGGCAGCACTAGCGAGCTGACGATTACCCTCAAAGAACGTATGTTGCAGCAGATGGTGGTCGTGCGTAACCGCGAGCTGGAGCGCTTGGAGCGTGGGCTTGGTTTCCTCGGCACGGCAGGTTCTTCCGCGCCATTCATTGGTCTGCTTGGTACGGTGATTGGTATTATGAACAGCTTCCGCGCGATTGCGGGTGCACAGAATACATCGCTCGCTGTCGTGGCGCCCGGTATTGCCGAGGCGTTGCTCGCTACGGGTATCGGTCTTTTTGTGGCAATCCCTGCGGTGATCGCCTTCAACAAATTCAATGGCGAATTGAATCGTATGGCGGGTAAGCTTGAGGACTTCTCGATGGAGTTCCACACGCTGCTTTCACGTCAGTTGGAGAAGTAAAATGGGTGCAAGTTTACCAGGTGGCGGCGGTCGTCGCGGGCGTAATAGCCGCTATGGTTCTGGCGGCTTCACTGAAATCAACGTCACTCCTTTCGTAGACGTGATGTTGGTGCTGCTCATCGTATTCATGGTGGCTGCACCAATGATGACTTCTGGCGTGCAAGTAGATTTGCCAAAAGCACAGGCAACACCCGTTGCGGGCACTGACGAGCCGTTGAATGTAACGATTCGCCGTGATGGTTCGATTTTTATCCAGAACACGCAAGTGACTCTCGAAGAATTGGGACCCAAGCTACAGTCCGTACTAGGTGAGAAAAAAGAAACCCGCATTTTCGTGCGCGGCGATACATCGATTGATTATGGCAATGTGATGCAAGCGATTGGTACCATTAACGCTGCGGGTTTTACCAAAGTGGCGTTGTTGACGGATCAACCTTCCGCACCACGCCGTTAATAATGAGGGTGTGTGTTCGTTGAAAAACGCAGTTTGCACTATTCTGCTGGTATCCATTTTGGCGCCTTCTTAATTGCCTTCTTTGGATTCCCAAGCATCTTTGACCGCGAGTTGCCTGAACCAATGGTGCTGACGGTGGAAGTCGTGCCTATTGGCGCTATTACCAATCTTCCCTCGCAAGACAAGCCGCTTTCGAAATGGCAGCAAGCGCCAACACCACCAACACCCAAAAAGGTCGTGCCCACGGTAAAGGAAAAAACGCAGCCTAAGCAGGATTTACCAAAAGACGCGGTTCCCTTGCCAGACAAGCCAGCCGAAAAAAAGAAGGAAGAGCCTAAAAAAGAAGAGGTGAAAGAAGACACCAAAAAAGAGGAAGAAGAATTCGATGCGATCTTGAAATCGCTGCAAGAGCAGGCCGAGGAAGAGGCCAAGCCTAAGGCAAAAGATAAAACCACGACCGAAGAGAATAAGACCAAATCCGACAAGCCTTATGATCCAACGATACCGCTTTCTATTAGCGAGAAGGATGCGATTCGCAGCCAGTTCGTTAAATGCTGGCGCATGCCCGCAGGCGCAAAGGATGCTGACCAGCTCGTCGTGAAGGTACGCGTGCAAGTCAGTCAAACGGGTGAAGTGACCGAGGCGAAATTAGCAAGCTCGCAAATGGGTGAGTACCGAGCCAACCCGTTCTTTAAGGCAGCCGCAGACAGCGCCATACGCGCGGTGTGGAAATGCTCGCCACTTCAAAACTTACCTTCCGACAAATATGAAACATGGTCGGATATGGAATTGACCTTTGACCCGTCCGAGATGCTTTATTAGTTTCAATGCTTCGGACATCGGCATGCTGCCTAGTCCTCCGCGTCGCGTTGCGGGCTCATGGCTGACTCGCGCCTACTGGCGCTCGAATAACGGGATATGATTCTCATTGCGCCCTTACGCGAATTGTCTATATAAGAGCGCAGCATTTATCGAGGTAACTTATGCGTCTTATTGCCCTTCTCGCCACATTGATTCTCGCGCCAACTATTGCTTCTGCGCAGTTAAAAATCGATATTACCAAAGGTAACGTTGATCCACTTCCCGTCGCTATTACAGGGTTTACGGGCGATACCGCAAATGGCGCAAGCATTGCTGCCGTGGTGTCGGCGAACTTGGAGCGCTCGGGTTTGTTCCGCCCGATTTCGTCTTCGGCATTCATCGAGCAAGTTTCGAACGGCGACCAAGTGCCGCGCTTTGCTGACTGGCGTCAAATCAACGCACAAGCGATTGTCACGGGTACAGTAACGCCAATTGGCACAGATCGCCTTAAAGTAAGCTTCCGCTTGTGGGACGCACTAGCTGAGCAACAAGTAGCTGGTAAAGAATATAACACCTTCACCCGCAACTGGCGTCGTATCGCCCATCTGATTTCGGATGAGATCTATAAGCGTTTGACGGGTGAGAATGGCTACTTCGATTCGCGCATCGTTTATGTCTCGGAGACGGGCCCTGCAAACCGCAAAATCAAGCGTCTCGCGATTATGGATCAAGATGGCGAGAACCATAAATACCTGACGGACGGTCGTTCGCTGGTGCTCACGCCACGCTTCTCGCCCAATACGCAAGAGATTCTCTATATGTCGTATGCGGGTCGCCAACCACGCGTATTCCTGCGTGATTTGCAAACGGGACGCGAAGAAATGCTTGGCCGTTTCGATGGCATGAGCTTTGCGCCGCGCTTCAACCATGATGGTTCGCGTATGTTGATGTCGATTGCAAAAGGCGGCACGACCAATGTTTTTGAAATGGATTTGCGTTCACGCCAGATGCGCCAACTGACAAATGGTCGTGGCACGATCGATACGTCACCAAGCTACTCGCCTGATGGTAGCAAAATTGTGTTCAACTCTGACCGTGGCGGCTCGCAGCAGCTTTATACGATGGATTCGAACGGCGGCAACGTACAGCGCATCAGCTTCGGCACGGGTAATTACGGTACGCCTGTTTGGTCACCACGTGGCGACTTGATCGCGTTTACCAAAATCTCAGGCGGTCAGTTCTACATTGGCGTGATGCGCTCAGATGGTTCGGGCGAGCGCTTGCTGACCCAAAGCTGGCTGGATGAAGGCCCAAGCTGGGCACCTAATGGCCGCGTACTAGTGTTCAGCCGTGAATTCCCTGGTCGTGGCGGCACGCGTGCGCGCCTATACTCCGTCGATATTACGGGACATAACCTGCGCGAAGTCATTACCCCGACGGATGCGTCAGACCCGGCGTGGTCACCGCTCCTGCCGATGTAGTATAGGTTCGCTCAAGCGCCGCTGGGGCTTACCTCCTCAACGGAGGTCGAGGCGTCGTTTTTAGTAAGGGATTAGTAGTATACTCCCCCGCCGCAAGCGGCTCGCGCCATTTCAGCGCTACGCATTCACCCAATAATCGTCGCCAAGGCTGCGGTATTTAGAGTTGCGCGTTCTTCGTAAAGGGGCTTTTTTGTCACCTGTTGCAAAAATATCGCATCCCTGTGGTATTGATGCTCCCTGCAAAAAAACGTGTTACCGCCCCTTGCCTTTTGCGCGCGAGTGTGCCACATCACGTGCATCCCAACCTCACGTTGGAATAAAACATTGATTTACATAGATTTATCAGGAGATTAAAATGAAAAAGACGACTGCATTGGCCCTCGTGTCATCGCTGTTTTTGCTCGCTGCATGTGATTCCGCTGGTACCGATTCAGGTGCTGCAGGCGGCGCTGGTGGCGCAGCTGGTACCGGTACCGGTATCCTCGGTACGAACGCTGACGGCGTAAGCGTTGGTGACCGCGTATACTTCGACTACAACAGCTCTGTAGTAACTGCTGAAGGTCAAGCGACCCTCGACAGCCAAGCTCAGTGGCTGAAGCAAAACGGTAGCGTGAATGTTGCTATCGAAGGTCACTGCGATGAGCGCGGTACCCGTGAGTACAACATTGCACTCGGCGAGCGTCGTGCTTCTGCTGTGAAGAGCTACCTCGTAGGTCTTGGCGTAGATGCAAGCCGCGTCTCGACCATCTCGTACGGCAAAGAGCGTCCAGCTGTTGTTGGTCATGACGAGTCGTCATGGTCACAAAACCGCCGCGGCGTGACCGTAATCGCGAACTAATTCGTTCCGCGAATCGAAACGAAAACCCGCTAGGTGAAAACCTAGCGGGTTTTTTGTTGTCTTGTCATCCTCGCTAAAACTTGCTAACTCAGGCGCATACGGAGAGTTTATGCGCGCGCTAGCTTTGGCCTTACTGTTAATTTCTATCGCTCCTGCCACGCAGGCACAGGATATGGCATCCATGGCGGACCGCATGGCGCGCCTTGAGCGTGACCTTACATTCATGCAGCGTCAAATTTATCAGGGTGGTGCAAAAGCAGATCCAGCCGCAGCACCTGCGACACAAGCGCAGGCACATGTACAATTTACGCAGCTACAAGAAGAGATGCGCCAATTGCGTGGTCAGTTCGAGCAAGTGCAGTACATGAACGCACGCTTGCAAACCGAATTAAAGCAACTCTCGGATGATATGGATTTCCGCTTACAAGCCATTGAGAAGCAACTTGCTGAACAGCAAGCTGCCAGTGAAGACGTTGAAGACGAAGATGTGGCTGAAGAAGAGGAAGAGGCAGAAGAAGAGCCTGCGCGCCCAGAAGATAATCCAGCGCAGTACGAACCCAACGCACGCAATGACAACGATAACGACACTTCTAGCTCGCCGCGCACCTTTGAAAATGCGAGCGCACATTATTCTTACGCATTCAAGCTGATGAATGATCGTAAATTTGCAGAAGCGAGTAAGAGCTTTGATAGTTTCGTGGATAAATATCCAAAAGATCCCCTCACAGCGAATGCGTATTATTGGCTGGGCGAAAGCTACTATGTACGCTCACAATACGCTAAGGCAGCCGAAGGCTTCCGCAACGGTTTTGAAGCCGCACCTAAAGGTTCTAAAGCACCCGACAACTTGCTGAAGCTCGCTATGTCATTGGGTGGCTTGAAGCGCAATGATCAAGCCTGCGTGGTGCTCAAGCAAATCATTAGCAAATACGGCAACCGCGCACCTGATGCGCGCACTAAAGCGCAGCGCGAATACGGCAAGCTGAAGTGCAAGTAACCGCTCTGCTGGACGCACTTGGCCCCTTCGAGCCCACTCCTCACCTTGCAGTTGCGCTTTCTGGCGGCGCCGATAGTACGGCACTCTTATTATTAGCACGCGAATGGGCAGTACAACGCGGGGGAACTGTGTCCGCACTGATCGTCGATCACCGCCTGCGCGATGATTCAACCGATGAGGCCAAAGAGGTCGCGGCACGACTTGGTGCAATCATCCTAACGCCCGAACATCCAATGGTTTCTAATAATCTGGCAGAGCGTGCCCGCGAATGGCGCTATGATGCTTTAACGGCTTGGTGTCGTGATCATCACGTGCTGCACTTACTCGTCGCTCACCATGCGGACGACCAAGCGGAAACGGTGGCGTTACATACAGAACGCGGCGATACAGAAGATGGTGCAAGCGCGATGGCTGCCGTCACCATTCGCGATGGCGTACGAATCTTGCGACCATTACTGCATATTCGCAAATCGCAGCTAGAGGCGTATTTGCGTGCACATAATGCGAGTTGGGTGGAAGACCCCACGAATGCAAACCTCACTTTCAAGCGCAATGCAATTCGCCACGCGATGACAGATAGTGAGCATGAGCGCCTCATCGCGATTGCACAGCGTGAGGGCGCTGCCCGCGCTCAGCGTGACGAAGCGCATGCGCGCGCTGCTGCCCGCGTCGCACAGGCAAGCGAAGATGAGATTACCTTGGATAGTGCAACCTTACTTGCATTGCCCCAACCTATCGCCACGCGCTTATTGGCGGATAGTTTATGCACCGTAAGCGGCTCTCACACACGCCCGCGCAAGCACGAGACAGAGGGGCTTTTTGCTCGAATTCAGCAACCCACTTTCTCCAAAGCAACTTTGAAGCACTGCCTTATTGAAAAACGTGGTACAACACTCCATATATCACCCGAACACGCCGAAAACATGGATAGACGCGCGTCAAAACCGCTTGCTGCCAGCCCGTTTTGGTGGTTAGATTCGCGCTCGTTTTAGAAAGATCTTATGCCTCCAATCGCTAAAAATATTCTGCTCTGGGCTGGTATTCTCATCGCCGCACTTTTGGTGGTGCAATTAATACAAGGCCCGCAAGATACGGCTGAGAGCGGGGCACGCCTTTCCTACAGTGAATTTATCAGCAAGGTTGAGTCGGGCGAAATCGCAGACGTGATGATTCGTGAATCCCGCGAAGAAGGCACGATGATTCAGGGGCATTTCAATAATGGTGAGCGCTTTGCATTGCAGGCTATCTCTGACCCTGAGCTGGTGAGCACGCTGCGCGCCAACAATGTGAAAATCGCTGCAGCACCCAGCAATTCGGGCATGAATGGCTTTTGGAACATGTTCCTGTCCTCGTGGCTACCCTTCCTGATTTTGATTGGTGTCTATGTGTTTTTCATGCGCCAAATGCAAGGCGGCAAAGGCGGCGGCGCGATGGGATTTGGCAAATCACGGGCACGTCTTTTGACCGAGCATGGTGACCGCGTCACCTTCGAAGACGTAGCGGGAATCGATGAAGCGAAAGACGAATTATCCGAGATTGTAGACTTTTTGAAGAACCCACAAAAATTCCAAAAGCTCGGCGGCAAGATTCCGCGTGGCTGTTTGCTGGTTGGCCCTCCTGGCACTGGTAAAACCTTGTTGGCGCGTGCCATTGCGGGCGAAGCGGGCGTGCCGTTCTTCTCCATTTCCGGTTCGGACTTCGTAGAGATGTTCGTAGGTGTTGGTGCAAGCCGCGTGCGCGATATGTTCGAGCAAGGAAAGAAATCAGCGCCGTGCATTATCTTCATCGACGAGATCGATGCCGTAGGTCGCCACCGTGGTGCGGGGCTTGGCGGCGGTAATGACGAGCGTGAACAAACCCTCAACCAATTACTCGTCGAGATGGACGGGTTCGAAGCGAATGAAAGCGTGATTCTCATTGCGGCAACCAACCGCCCTGACGTGCTTGACCCCGCCCTGCTGCGCCCTGGCCGCTTTGACCGTCAGATTGTCGTGCCAAATCCTGATATTGAAGGCCGCACCAAGATCCTCAACGTGCATATGAAGAAAGTTCCCCTCGCGCCGGATGTGGATGCAAAAATTATCGCACGTGGCACACCAGGTTTTTCGGGTGCTGATCTTGCCAATCTGGTGAATGAAGCAGCGTTGCTTGCGGCGCGCCAAGATAAAAAAGTAGTGACGATGCGCGAGCTTGAAGCCGCCAAAGATAAAGTCATGATGGGCGTTGAGCGCAAATCTATGGTGATGAGCGATGAAGAGAAAAAGATGACGGCGTACCACGAGGCGGGTCACGCGGTCGTTGCCATGCATTGCGCCGCAAGTGATCCTATTCATAAAGCGACGATCATTCCGCGCGGTCGCGCGCTGGGTATGGTCATGCGTTTGCCTGAGTCCGATAAAATTTCCTACAAGCGCGAGAAGATGATTGCTGACCTTGCTGTTGCTATGGGCGGTCGTGTGGCGGAAGAATTGATATTCGGTCATGACAAAGTGTCGTCTGGTGCATCGTCGGACATTCAGTACGCAACCAAATTATCGCGCGCGATGGTTACGGAATGGGGACTGAGTGATACGTTGGGTCCTATCCATTACGGTCAGAGTGATCACGGTGAGCCATTCCTCGGCCAGAATATTACGCGCCACAGCACCACCTCGGAAGCGACGGCAGCAGCAGTGGATGCAGAAGTAAAACGTATCGTCACCGAAGCGCATGCGACGGCGACAAAGCTCCTCACTGATCACCGCGACCAGTTAGATATCGTTGCTAAAGCGTTGCTGGAATTTGAAACCCTGACGGGCGATGAAATTGCCCAACTCATGAAGGGTGAAACGATTACGCGCCCTGATGCTGAGGCATCGGCAAAGAAACCTGTTAAGTCCTCGCTGCCATCCAAGCGCAAGAAGAGCGACGATAGTGGCGATAACAGCGATCAAAGCTCAACGATTCACTAGTATTTAGTTCGCTCAAGCGCCGCTGATGCTTTCCTCCTCAACGGAGGTCGGTGCGTCGGTTATTATCACTGAATATTTCAATTGATTTCGTTGCACCTGAACGCACATGGTGTAAATAGCGCTCATGAGTCCTCGCAAACTTTTCGGAACAGATGGTATTCGCGGCACCGCGAACAGCCACCCTATGACTGCGGAAATCGCCCTCAAGGTTGGCATGGCGGCGGGTCGCTATTTTAACCGTGGCAACCACCGCCACCGTGTGGTGATTGCGAAAGACACGCGCTTATCTGGCTATATGATTGAAAACGCCCTCACCTCTGGCTTCCTGTCGATGGGGATGGACGTACTATTGTTCGGCCCACTACCAACGCCTGCGGTGGCATTCCTCACGCGCGCGATGCGTGCCGATATTGGCGTGATGATTTCGGCATCGCATAATCCGTATGAAGATAACGGCCTCAAACTCTTCGGACCCGATGGTTACAAACTCTCGGATGAAATCGAGCGTGAAATTGAACTGATGATGCAAGGCGATTTGAGTAAGCATCTCGCGGCCCCTACCAAAATCGGTCGCGCCAAACGTATTGACGACGCACCAGGACGCTACATCGAGTTAGTGAAATCGACGTTCCCCAAACATCTGCGCCTTGATGGTCTTAAAATCGTCATGGATTGCGCCAATGGCGCGGGCTATCAAGTTGGGCCCGTTATCCTGTGGGAATTGGGCGCGCATGTGATTAAAATTCATAATGAGCCTAATGGTTTCAACATCAATGACAAGTGCGGCTCAACCCATCCCGAGTCACTCATTGCTGCTGTCAAACGCGAGAAGGCTGACCTTGGCATCGCGCTGGACGGTGATGCAGACCGCCTGCTCATGGTTGATGAAAAAGGCAACGTGATCGATGGCGACCAGTTGATGGCGATGATTGCTGTGCAGTGGCAAAAAACAGGCGAGCTTAAAGGCGGTGGCATTGTTTCAACGCAGATGAGCAATCTTGGTCTTGAACAATTCCTAGAGAAAAAGAAACTCAAACTACACCGCACCAAAGTGGGTGACCGCTACGTGATGGAGCAGATGCGCAAAGGCGGCTGCAATATCGGCGGCGAACCTTCGGGCCATATTATTCTAAGTGATTATTCGACTACGGGTGACGCGCTCATTGCCGCACTGCAAGTGCTTGCCTTGTTGGTAGAAGATGGCCGTAGCATGAGCAAAGCCTCGAAAGTATTTACGCCTGTGCCGCAAGTTCTCAAGAACGTGCGCTTTGCTGGCGGCAACCCACTTAAAGAGAAAAAAGTTGAAGCGGCGATTAAGGACGCGCAAGAGACCTTGGGTAAAAAGGGTCGCGTGTTTGTGCGCGCTTCAGGCACCGAACCGTTGATTCGCGTGATGGTCGAAGGCGATGACCATAAAAAAATTAGCAAAATCGCTGACACCATCGCGAGTACCATTCAATCTAAAAAGCGCGCGTGATGCTGCCACGTGTTCTCATTATCGCAGGCTCTGATTCTGGCGGTGGCGCTGGCATTCAGGGCGATACTAAAACCGTGACTTGCCTAGGCGGTTATGCAGCAACCGCGATTACCGCACTCACCGCACAAAACACCCTGGGGGTGTTTGGTATTCATAGCGTGCCCGATGATTTCATCGCGCAGCAAATTGATTTGGTGCTAAGCGATATCGGCGCGGATGCGATTAAAACAGGCATGCTGCACTCCGCATCGGTGATTGATGTGATCGTAAACCATGTGCCTAAAGAGATCCCACTCATCGTGGATACGGTGATGGTTGCGAAAGGCGGCTCGCCACTTTTGGAACCGTCGGCTATCGAGGCGTTGAAATCCAAACTCATTCCGCGCGCTTATGTCATTACCCCAAACATACCAGAGGCCGAGTTATTGCTGGGGCGTAAAATCCCTGACACGGCAGCTATGGAACAGGCGGCGCGTGACTTGCTGAAGCTTGGCTCACAGGCTGTATTGCTCAAAGGTGGGCATTTGGAAGGCGAGGAAGTCATTGATATTCTTATTGAAAATGGCAAGGTGACGCGTTTTTCAAGCCCACGTATTGCCAGCCGTCACACCCATGGCACGGGCTGCACGCTAGCTTCGGCGCTGGCAACGGGGATTGCTGCTAAACTGCCCCTGACTGATGCCGTTCATCAGGCGCGAAACTACGTGCTAAACGCCCTGAAATCCGCCCCTGAGCTGGGTAAAGGCCATGGCCCACTGAACCATGGTTGGATTTTAGGCCAAAAAGCGCTTGCCAAAGCCGCTTGCTAGGTCTATCAACCCGCCTCCAGACTCAAGGAGCATGTTATGGCACGTCAAGGCATTCACCCCGATTATCACACGATCACCATCGTGATGACGGATGGTACAAAATATGAAACGCGTTCGACCTACGGTAAAGAAGGCGACACGCTGACCTTGGACGTAGATCCACTTACGCACCCAGCATGGGTTGGTGGTGTGAACCTGCGTAAAACGGGTCGTTTGGAAAGCTTTAACAACCGCTTCGGTGCGATTGCTTCCATCAACAAAAACCCAGATGGCTCTGCTGGCGCTCCTGCCGCTCCGAAAGAAGCGAAGAAAGAAAAGAAAGCTTAGCTTTCTTTGCTATAATCTCTATGATTATAGCATGCGTTCAGCTTTCTCACTCGTCGAACTTTCGATTGTCCTTGTCATACTCGGTCTTTTGACTGGCGGTATTCTCGCTGGCCAATCACTGATTCGCGCCTCGGAGCTTCGTGCAGTGACCGCTGAATATCAGCGCTATGCTGCGGCGGTGAATACATTTCGTGATAAATATTTTGCCTTGCCGGGCGATATGGCAAATGCACAGAACTTCTGGGGAGTGGCACATGCAACACCCGCAACTTGCGTGACAACGGTGGGTACAGGCACGCAGACCTGCAATGGTGACGGGAATGGAAGAATTGACATATCTGCCGGCAGCCGCGAGCCATTTCGTGCATGGCAACATTTAGCGAATGCCGGTCTTATTGAAGGAACTTACACAGGAACGGTGACTCTACCCACCTGGCCATCGTCAAAAATAAGTAATAACAGCACTTGGGGTATGGGTAATTGGAATTATACAGGCAGTCTCTACTGGTTCGATGGCGACTATGGGAACGTACTGTATAACGGCGCCAATAACGCAGGCACCACTATCGGAAATGTGAACCCTTCAGAAGCATGGAACATTGATACGAAAATGGATGATGGACTACCCGCACAGGGAAAACTATGGGGTGGCGGTTGGGGTTCTGGCATGAGTACTGCTGGCACATTCTGCACAACCGCAGCATCCAGCGCTACGCTGACGGCAACATATCTACTTTCAAACAATAATAAGGATTGTATGTTCGTCTGGCGTCAGCAGTGATAGCCTAACTAAAAAACGCTTCGGCTTTTGCTTTGACGCTGCCGCGCTTTTCGATTTCCGCTTTGACGCGGGCAATCTCTGCATCCAGCTCCACCAGATATTCCTGCATCGCGGCGACGGAGCTTTCCGTAATGTTGCGCGGGAACATCTGTTCGGGCTTGGGTTTGGGTGGTGCGTCGTCGAGGAACATGGGGTCGTTTACCGTTTAGCGTTGACAGTTTACCGTAGTGGCTTACGGTAAACGGCGAACAGTAAATGGTCAACGAACTCTATGCCAAACCCACGCAAAAAAACTGATACTGCACCCATGCGCGCCATCAGCATTCTCAATCCTGGTGAGCATGGTTCGCTGGTGATGGAGCATGACGCGCCGCGCCCCGATATTGGCCCTACCCAGATATTGATTCGCGTTGCCTACACGGGCATTAACCGCGCCGATAGCCTGCAGAAGCTTGGTCTATACCGTGCGCCTGAGGGGGCATCGCCCCTGCCGGGGCTTGAGGTTTCGGGCACGATTGAGGCAGTGGGCGAGAAAGTCGTTGGCTGGAGTATTGGCGAGAAAGTCTGTGCGCTGGTCGATGGTGGTGGTTACGCTGAATATGTTGCAGTAGAGGCCGCCCATACCCTGCCCTTACCCGCAAGACTGAATCTCGAAGAGGCGGCGACATTGCCCGAAGCCTGCGCCACCGCATGGATGGCGCTGATATGGGAAGGCAATCTGAAAGCGGGCGAACGGGTGTTGATTCACGGCGGGGCAAGCGGTATTGGCGTAGTGCTCGTTCAAGTGGCTAAAGCACTAGGCGCCACGGTTTATAGCACCGCCGGAACGGACGAGAAATGCGCCCTCATCAAAAAACTAGGTGGTGTGCCCATCAACTACGCGAACAGCGATTTTGCCCAAGAAATCAATGCACTTACCAAGAATCAGGGCGTGGATGTGATTATCGATACGCTGGGCGCACCGCATTTAACCACGCATTTAGGGCTATTGCGCAAAGGCGGCAGGCTGGTGAGCCTTGGTTTCTTGCAAGGCAGCTTGGCCGAAAGCATCAAAATGGGTACTTTACTTGTTAAGCATTTACGCTGGTCGGGTGTCACCCTGCGTGGGCAGTCGCCCACCCATAAAGCAGAGCTGATGGATGCGGTAAGGCTCAGAATCTGGCCTTATCTCGCCTCAGGCAAAATCTTGCCCGTGATTGATTCGGTCTTTCCGTTCGAAGAGGCCAATGCTGCGCATAAACGCATGGAAGAACGCTTGCATTGTGGGAAAATTCTACTAGAAGTGGCTTCCCCCGCGAGCGGGACGAATTAAGGAGATTACAATGGCCTACCCACTTATGCCCAAAGGCACTGCTGTTTGGTTGCTGGATAACACCACACTAAGCTTCGAGCAAATCGCTGATTTCTGCGGCATGCACCCGCTTGAGATTCAAGGCATCGCTGATGGCGAAGTCGCTGCCGGCATCAAAGGCCAAGACCCATTACTCATGGGCGAACTCGAGAAAGAAGAAATCGAGAAGGCAGAAAAAGATTCCGATTACCGCATGAAGTTGTCTGAGCGCGCGAAAAAACACGCCGTGCTTGAGAAGGCGAAAAAAGGTGCGCGTTACACGCCTATCGCTCGTCGCCAAGACAAGCCAGAGGCGATTCAGTGGATCATCAAATATCACCCTTACATTCCAGACTCACAAATCGTGAAGTTGATTGGTACGACGAAAAAAACCATCGAGTCGATTCGTGGTCGTACGCACTGGAACATCAACAACATTAAGGCGAAAGACCCTGTGTTGCTCGGTCTTTGCATGCAGACAAAATTGGATGCGGTAGTCACCAAATTCCGCCCTGCAGATGCGAAGCCGATTGTGGTTGAAACATCGGAAGATGACGCGGCGTAATGTCTGCGCAAGACGCACTGTTACACATTATTGATACGATACCTTCGACGCGCCTGCTCTGCGTGGGTGATGTTATGCTTGATCGCTTCATGTACGGTCATGTGGATCGCATTTCGCCTGAAGCACCTATCCCCGTATTCACGATGGAAAAAGAGTCGCGCATGTTGGGCGGCGCTGGCAACGTGGTGCGCAATCTCTTGTCGCTTGAAGCAGAGGCAAGTTTTGTTTCCGTGATCGGTGATGATTCAGTGGGCAAGCAGCTTACCGCTTTGGTCGGCGCGGAAAAGCACTTGGTGCCTTATTTGATTACAGAGAGCGGTCGCGTCAGCACCAAGAAAACTCGTTATGTTGCAGGTGGCCAGCAATTGCTGCGCTCAGACCATGAAACCAAGCATCACCTGCGCGACACCACCGCCGCACAATTATTGGAAACGATTGTCAGTGAAATTGCTAATCATCAGGCAGTCATTCTTTCGGATTATGGCAAGGGCGTGCTCACTGCTGCTGTTGTGCGCGCAACGATCGATGCAGCAAACGCCAGTAAAATTCCTGTATTCGTTGACCCTAAACAGCGCGATGTTTCGATTTACGCGGGCGCAACGGTGCTGAGTCCCAACCTCAAGGAACTTGCATTGACCGTGGGTGTGGACGGCTTCGCGTCCGATGAAGCGATTGTCGGTGCTGCACAAACGTTATGTAAGCAACATCAATTTACGTATGTGCTCGTCACACGCGGTAAAGACGGTATGACGCTCGTCAACGCCAAAGGTCTTGTCGAGCATATTCCTGCAAATGCGCGTGAAGTGTTCGATGTTTCGGGTGCGGGCGACACCGCCATTGCAACACTTGCGGCAGCCTATGCTGCAGGTGGTGACATGGCGAACGCAGCACAGCTTGCTAATCTCGCTGCCGGCGTGGTGGTGGGAAGACTTGGCACCGCAGTTGTGTATCGCAGTGATTTGACGACGGCTCTTTACACGACACAAGCCTTGGCACATCAGCAAAAAATTCTGCCACTTCATTATGCGCAAGATATGGTGACGAGCTGGAAGCGCGACAAACTTAAAGTCGGTTTCACGAATGGTTGCTTTGATATCATGCATGCGGGGCATGTAAGTTTGCTGCAAGACGCGAAAGCGCGCTGCGATAAGTTGGTGATCGGGTTAAATACGGACGCGTCGGTGCGCCGCCTTAAGGGAGAATCGCGCCCCGTGAATCATGAATTGGACCGCGCAACGCTACTTGCTGCACTTAGTATGGTCGACTTAGTCGTGCTATTCGATGAAGACACGCCCCTCAAACTGCTCGAAACATTGAAACCTGACGTTTTGATGAAGGGTGCGGATTACACTAAAGAGCAAGTTGTGGGTTGGGAGTTGGTAGAATCCTATGGTGGTAAGGTGGCGTTACTACCCCTCAAACAGGGCTATAGTACCACGGGAATCATCAAGAAAGCCTCAGGCTCAGCCGCTTAGTTGTATTTACACCACATGTTCAACTTATAAGTGCGTCTCTGCTATCCACTAATAAAACAAAATTAGTTGCCATTTCATGATATTAGGCGCTAAATCATGCGTATGTTCATTAGGAGCCTTCCCATGCGTCGTCACACCCAAAAAGGTTTTACACTCGTAGAGCTTGCAATCGTTCTTGTTATCATTGGCCTCATCGTGGGCGGCGTACTTGTGGGACAGGATCTAATCAAAGCAGCAACCGTTCGTTCAACGCTTAGCGACGTTGAAAAATACAATGCTGCAGCAACGACATTCCGCAATAAATATGCTGGTCTTCCAGGTGATCTTTTAGCAAATAACGCTACGCAGTTTGGTTTGCTCACTGCAACAGGTCGTGATGGTACGGCTGGTCGTGGTGATGGTAATGGTCTAGTGGAAGGTTGCGCGGCTGGTGCGACTGCAGCAGGTTGTGAAACAGCGCTCTTCTGGGTTGACCTTAGTACCGCAGCACTCATTCCGCAGAACCTTTCAACGTATGACTCTACCGCAACCGCAGTACCTAACATTACGAGCATTGCGACGATGTCTGGCTATTTCCCAACTCAGAAAGTTCGCCAAGGCACATTTGCCTATGTGTTCCCTACACAGGGTCGTAACTTCTTCATTCTTTCGACGATCACTACGGCAGGCGGCGCGGGTGCAGTTACCCCTGGTGCTGGTCTAACGCCAGGCGAGGCACGCTCCATGGACGAGAAGTTGGATGACGCACTGCCAGCTACGGGCGTTGTGCAGGCTGTATCTGCACTTGCAACGGTCGATGTCGGTGCTGCCGCAGCTACGGGTGTATGCGTAAACAGCACGCCGGCTCCTGATACCTACAACGTTGGCACTGCATTCGTCGATGAAATCAACTGCCGCGTACGTCTACGCGCTTCGTTCTAAGACGAGCGACTACTAGAATACTAACGCCGTGGCTTATAACCGCGGCGTTTTTTATTGGAGGGTTTGATGAATCAGGTTCAACTCTTATATGTCACCGTGCCTAGCCGCGATTTGGCCACTTCCATTGGCCGCGCGCTGATTGAGGATCATCTTGCTGCATGCATCAACATACTGGGCGAGATTGATTCAATCTATCGCTGGGAAGGCGCGCTTACCGAAAGCAAAGAAGTCGCTCTTATCGTCAAAACCACTGCTGCAAATGCCGAAGCGGCGATTGCGCGTATCAAGGCATTACACCCTGCTCAATGCCCTGCCATCCTCGCTTTGCCCGTAAGTGGCGGATTTGCGCCTTTTTTAAGCTGGATAGACTCAGAAACAAGTGCCTGAATTTCCCATTGATTGCTGGAAAACTATACGATATGACACCAGCCTGCCTGTGTTGGGGCGTCGCCAAGCGGTAAGGCATCGGTTTTTGGTACCGACATCCTAGGTTCGATCCCTAGCGCCCCAGCCAACTTTCTCAAAGAGTGATCCATGACCACAAACAAAGATATACTGAAAGCACTCGAGAATGTTTACACCTCACTGCACGCAGACAATGAAGGTCTTGATACACGTATCGTCGAACTGAAAACGGCACTGCATGCTGCGGGTGAAAAAGCCATTTTGGTTGAGCCCACCAAGTTACCACAAAATAACCGCCAAGGTCGCAAGATGCTGCAGACCTATTTCAAGAAGCGCGGCGTGGTAGTGGAATTCCCGAAAATTGCTAGCGAATAAAATCCAGCGCGCCATCGCCGACGATCTGCACTGCAAGCGCTGCGAGCAGAAGGCCTAAAATGCGCGACAACACAATACGACCCGTTGTGCCAAGTAGTTTGTCGATTCGGTCTGCCATCAAGAATACGGCTAAGCAGGAGCCCATGGTCACCGCGATCACCGCAGTGAGGCCGACCCACGCCAAGATACCTTCAGCGTGACCTGCTTGAACAATCGTTGCCGTAATCGCACCGGGCCCCGCCATAAGCGGCATGGCTAATGGAAATGCTGCGATGTTTTTTGGATGGTCATGTTCAATTGCGGCATCAGCAGAGTTGGACTTTCGCTGCTCGCGTTTTTCAAACACCATTTCTACCGCAATGAAGAACAACAAAATACCACCAGCAATACGGAAAGCAGGCATGGTAATACCTAGTGACGACAGCACCAGCTCACCCGTAAGCATCACCACGACAAGAATCGTCGTTGCAATCGTGACTGACTGGTAGGCTACCTGTTTGCGCTGAGCGGCGCTGAGGCCTGCTGTAAGCCCCAAAAAGATAGCGGCAAGCCCTGGCGGGTCAACGGCCACAAAGAGGGTCGCAAAGGCGGTTTTGATGAATTCTAGTTCCATGGGCGCAGTCTCATAGCAGTTTTCGGCCCAAAGTCGATAAAAATACTGGATTCTTGCGGGAAACTACGGTAGGTGCAGCGCAACAAAATTGGATGGCTGGACTTATGCAACTTAGAAATATCGCAATTATTGCTCACGTTGACCATGGCAAAACGACGTTGATTGACGTGATGCTGCGCCAAGCAGGAACCTTCCGCGACAACCAGAAGGTTGAAGAGCGCGTGATGGACTCTAACGATCTGGAGAAAGAGCGCGGTATTACCATTCTCGCGAAATGCACCAGCATTCAGTGGAAAGACACTCGCATCAACATCATCGATACTCCTGGCCACGCCGACTTCGGCGGCGAGGTAGAGCGTATCTTGGGTATGGTGGACGGCGTATTGGTTCTCGTGGATGCAGCCGAAGGCCCAATGCCACAGACCAAATTCGTACTGATGAAAGCATTGGCACTTGGCTTGCGCCCGATTGTTGTCATCAATAAAGTAGACCGCCCTGATGCGCGCGTTGACGAAGTATTGAACGAAGTATTCGACTTGTTCGTTGCGCTTGAGGCGAACGATGCACAGCTCGACTTCCCTATCATTTACGCTTCAGGCCGCAACGGCTGGGCCGTGAAAGACCTCAATGACCCACGCGAGAACCTCCATATCATCATGGATGAAGTGGTGCGCTACGTAGAAGAACCAAACGTGGATAAGGACGCAACCTTTGCATTCCTCGTCACCCTCATTGAGTCGGACAATTTCTTGGGCCGCGTACTCACTGGTAAAATCGAAAGCGGCAGCGCGAAAGTCGGCATGCCGGTGAAAGGCATGCGCCTTGATGGTACAGTGATCGAACAAGGCCGAATCACCAAGCTATTGTCGTTTGACGGCATTGAGCGCAACCCTGTGAACGAAGCTGAGGCAGGCTCGATCGTATCGATTGCTGGACTTACCGAAACCACTGTGGCCGACACTGTTGGTGCGATTGAACTTCAATCACCACTGCGTGCGATTCCAATCGATCCGCCAACAATGGCCATCACGATTGGCGTGAATGATTCGCCGCTTGCTGGTACCGAGGGCACGAAAGTGACCTCGCGCATGATTCGTGATCGCCTGTTCAAAGAAGCGGAAAGTAACGTTGCTATCACCGTGAAAGAAACTGAGCGCGCCGATGCATTTGAGGTCGGTGGCCGAGGTGAATTACAGCTTGGCGTATTGATTGAGACGATGCGTCGTGAAGGCTTTGAGCTTTCCGTATCGCGCCCACGCGTACTGTTCACGGCCGATGAAGCTGGCAACCGCCTTGAGCCTATCGAGGAAGTGCAAGTAGATGTGGATGAAGAGCATTCCGGCGTCGTGGTCGAGAAACTCTCGCTGCGCAAAGGCAACATGACCGACATGCGCCCATCATCTGGTGGTAAAGTGCGTATCAAGTTCCTGATTCCTGCACGTGGCATGATAGGTTACCAAGGCGAATTCATGACCGACACACGTGGTTCGGGTGTGCTTTCACGCATCTTCCATGGCTATGCGCCTTACAAGGGTGACATCCCTGGCCGTCGTAATGGCGTGTTGATTTCTAACGGTAGCGGCGTTGCCGTAGAATACGCGCTATGGGGCTTGGAAGACCGTGGCTACCTGATTATTCCAGCGGGCGTGAAAATCTATCAAGGCATGATTATCGGCCAGCACTCGCGCGATAACGACCTTGAAGTGAATGCGCTGAAAGCAAAACAGCTCACCAACATCCGCACGACCTCAAAAGACGAAGCGGTGAAATTGACGCCACCACGTGTTCCAACGCTGGAGCAAGCGATTGCTTACATTGAGGAAGACGAGTTGATGGAAGTAACGCCAAAGAATATTCGTCTGCGTAAGAAAGAACTCGACCCCAACGAGCGCAAAAAAGCAGAACGTTTGCGCGAAGCGGCAGCTAGCTAGCATTTTAATGCTTCGGACATCGGCATACTGCCTAGTCCTTCGCGCCGCGCTGCGGGCTCATGGCTGACTCGGTTCTGCTGAACCTCGAATAACGTTAAATTACAATGCGCGTTCCATGTCGCGGTGGGGAATACCTGCTTCCATGTATTCATCGCCAATAATCTTGAACTTAAGCGACGTATAGAACGGTATGGCCTGCTCTTGCGCAGCCAATACCATTTTTCCTGCCTTGGATTCTTTACGAATATGAGCAATGATATGCTCCATCAGCGCCTTGCCCAAACCCTTGCCGCGATGTGGTTTGCGAATGGCAACGCGCTCAATCTTCACCTTCCCATCCAGATACCGAATACGCCCCGTGCCAACAGGCGCGCCGCCGGCTTTAATCAGAAAGTGGGTTGCTTTATCATCCTGACCGTCAAACTCGATTGACTCGTCCACAAACTGTTCGCGTACAAATACTTCGGAGCGAATAGCGAAACAAATCGCGATATCAGGCGCATCTCTCACAATCATGACTACTGGTTTCATGTTGGTATCCTCGCTTGAAAGACATCATGGTGTAATACTTCGGCAGTGTCCTTGTGCCGCAAGAACATCCATAGTGCATTGCGCATAGGTGTAAATAAGTTCTCAAACTCTGCAATTAGTTGCTCAGTGGTAGGCTTTGAGGTGCTTACCTGCTGCACAGATTTGATAATCTCACCGAGTGGACGTTTACCATCAATCGCTGCAAATAACTCTGGTAGGTGTGGTGTATGCTTGAGGGTAACGATTGCACCTGTTGATTCTTGGCGAATCGTCACGGTTTCTTCTGCATTCGTGCGAATGACTTCAAGCAATGGCGCATGCTCACTATATACGTTGAACCCTAAATGCGGCACCATTGCCAAATCATTTGGGCTGGGGGGTGTAACAAGTTGTTTGGTCGCGTAGAAGGTATGTTTCTCGATCTTACTATGGAGTAGTTCGGCTAATTCCTGCTGTTCTTTTACAGGCCAATGGCTAACTTTTTCAATCAGCTCAGGATCCGTGAGATAGTAGGATGCGTCATACAGACGATGGCCAATGACGCGGTCATCACTAAAGAGTTCCACCAAATTCAACGTCGCTTTTCCGAGAAATTCATAGAGTTGCGGAATGGTGTAAGCGCGGTCTTGTGTATGTAGCAGCAAATCATAAATGGCATTATCACCGCCTAAAATCTCATTGCGAATCATCTGGGATGAATGAATGAACCAATTAGTATGCGGCATGCTATTGAGGATGATTTTTGCATTATCAACCTGCGTTTGTAAGTTCGCTTCGCCTTCGTTTACAATACGCAACATCTCTTGCATCTGATAGACAGCCATGCGCCCATATTGCGCATAGACCATGATGCTCATCGCGCCGTCATCAGCCAACGCCTCACTGAGAACTTTCAATCCTTCATCGGGATTAGACAAATGGTGCAGCACACCCGAGCAGTTAATATAGTCAAATTTCCCAAGCCCAAGTTTTGGGATATTCAACAGTGAATCACGGATCCAGCGAATATTGGTGAGGCCACGAATCTCGGCACGCTCTTGCGCGACCTTCATGGATGCTTCTGACATGTCGATATAGACAACCTCGTTGCCTGTGCCGCGCAGTTGTTCAGCGAGCGCAATGGCAGAGTCACCCGTTCCACCACCCGCGACAAGCGAGCGAAACTGCTTACGGAAATCTCTTCGGCCACCAAAACATGCGTGATTCAAATGATCAAATGCCTCTGTGACAGGCATCGTAAATTTATGTTTTTCATTCTGCGGATTGACAGGTGGGTAAGGATAATTCTCGTACTGCTCACGCACCTGACGCAGATAATTCGTATCGTCTGTCTGTGGTAATGCGCTCATACAGCTTTCCTTCTGGGGATACGCGCTTGCATCGCCTCTGGATAGGTAATAGGCGCTGTAGTCTTATGTCGCAAGAACATCCAGCCAATACGATTTAGCGCTTCGTAGCATGGCTTAAATTGCTGAGAAAGCGTTTGGAAATTCACGCTTTTGTCTTTGCTTGAATCCATTACAGAGCGGAAAATTTCACGTAGGGTTTTCTGATTATTAATTTGTCCCCAAATAGCCGCCAATTGAGGTGCATTCGGAAACTGTACTGATATATCGCCTACCGACTGTTTCAGCTGCACCACTCGCCCCGATTTACTGATCATGTTCGCAATATCTTTGGGATAGGAATGGACCGTAAATCCAATACAGGGGATCATATCCAGATCATCAATTGACGGTGCTTGAGGAACTTTCTTCACCAGATGCACCGTGTGCTTTTCGATTTTGCTATAGAGTAATTCAGCTAAGGCATGCTGCTTTTCCATGGGCATCTGCTCAATTTTTGCAAGCAGTCTCGGATCGCTTATATAAAAGCTAGGGTCATAAATACGGTGGCTGATATTCTGATAATCGGAGTAGAAACGCAGCACTGAGAGTCCTGCCTTGCGTGTGAATTCGTAAAGTTCGGGGATAGAATAAGCGCGGTCTTGTGTGTGCAGCAGCAAATCATAAATGCCAACGTCGCCACTACCATTTACTTCGTTTTTGATCATTTGTGAAGAATGAAACATCCAATGCGAGGTTGGCAAGTTTGAAAGGATTTTGCGCGCAGTATCCACTTGCTTTTGAAGGTTAGGCTCGTCGTGATTAAGCATGCGCAGCAAATCCTGCATGATGTAGACGGCCATGCGGCCATATTTCGCATAGACCATGATTCCCATCGCGCCATCTTCCTTGAGCGCGTCACTCAGGATTTTGAGGCCTAAATCAGGGTCTGCCAAATGGTGCAACACGCCTGAACAGTTGATATAGTCAAACTGGCCTAGGTCCATTTTGGGGATGTTTAGTAACGAATCACGAATCCAGCGTATGTTGGTAAGCCCGCGGTTCTCTGCACGCTTTTGTGCAACCTTCATCGATGCTTCTGACATATCGACATAAATCACTTCGTTGCCAGTATCGCGCAGTTGTTCGGCGAGCGCTATTGCTGCATCACCTGTACCGCCACCTGCGACGAGTGAACGGAAAGGTTTGCGGAAATCTTTTCGGCCACCAAAGCACACGTGGTTAAGCAGCTCAAAGCTTTCCGTGACAGGAATGCGTGGCGCTACATACTCTATCTCTGGGTCAATACTCGGATAAGGGTAATTCTCGTATTGCTCGCGTACCTTCTTGAGGTAGTTCTCATCTTCGACTGGTGCAGTTGCAACGTTCATACCGCGAGGATAGGCAAAGCCATGTTCACAATCAACTCAAATTCTCAGCAGGATTGCATTCCAATACGATTAGCGCTAGCCAGATAGCTAATGAAGGAGATGCGCGTGGTTCTACGCTTCCGACCAGCAACAGAGATCTGGCATGTAGGGGTCGCCCGTGCGCCGATTACCGCGTTTATACCCCAGATTTCCAAGCCCGCCATCACGTGGCTGCCATACCCTAAGCCCTTTTGTTTTATTGCTGACCCGTTTGGGCATGTCGATGATGCTGGTAATCTCACCTTACTCGTTGAAGCGCTGGATTATCGCGTCAAACGCGGCGAGATTCACTATTACCGTTACGACAAGAACTTTGCACTCATCGACATGGGCATTGCGCTACGCGCGGCGCATCATCTTTCCTATCCATTTTTGCTGCAGCATGATGGGCAAATCTACATGCTGCCCGAGGCGCACCGTAGCGGTAAACTCACGCTCTATCGTGCTAAAGATTTCCCAACGCAGTGGGAGGTGGCCGCGACACTGCTCGATCTGCCCGCGATTGATGCGAGCATCATACAGCATCACGATAGATGGTGGATGTTTTTTGCACTCCCAGGCGCAGATGGGCGCGCCATGAACGAGTTGCATATTGCCTATGCTGACTCATTGCTGGGGCCATGGCATCTACACGCCAAAAACCCCGTACGCACAGGGTTTGATAGTAGCCGCATGGGTGGCACCCCATTTGTGCACCAAGATGCGCTCTATTTACCAATGCAAGACTGCCGCGAGAGCTATGGTGGGGCACTACGTTTATTGCGAGTGGACGAGCTTACGCCAGATCATTTCCATGCCGAGATCGTACGCGACATTACGCCAGATTCATTGGCATCAGGCTATGAGGGATGTCATACGCTTTCGGCCTGCGGCACACTGACTCTGTTGGATATGAAAACCACGCAGCATTCTGCGCAGCGACACCTTATAGACTGGCAGCGACGATTTAGACGTCTGATTGGTACTTAAATCGCTCAATTGTTTCACGCAGTGCCGCTTCCATCTTCGGCACGATGTTGGCTGCGCTATATTCTGGCGCACGCAATAGCGCACGCTTACCCGCCTCATGAATCGTAGCTGGATGGGTGATGATGTCGGCAAGCTGTTTGGCCAGCGCGTCACTCGTGCTATCGCACAGCCAGCCATCGTGGCCATGATGGATGATGGTTTTAGGGCCGCTCGTGCGCGTTGCTAGCACAGGAATAGCATGGGCAAATGCTTCGATAATGATAAGCCCAAAGGACTCATGACGCGAGGGAACACATAAGCAATCAACCTGCTCGTAGAATGCGCCTGTATCTGCGACCCAGCCATGCCATGTGATCATGTTGTCGATGCCTAACGTCTTCGCGTGCTGCACTAGTGTGGCCTTCTGTGGCCCATCACCGCCAATATGCAGGCTAAACTCTATGCCTTGTTGATGGAGTTTTCCTGCGGCCTCAAGCAATAAGTCCAAACCTTTTTCGGGCACCAAGCGCCCAAGAAACCCAATACGGGGCGGCTTGGTCAATGCCTCGCGTGACGCGACTTGTGGCACATGCATCATAAAATTCGGCAGTACAGCGATGTGGACATCCACGCCATGACGTTGCGCAAATGACTGTGCAATGTCTTGATTCACTGCAATCGTCAGATCGGCACGATGTAAGCGGTGAAAACGCGCACGATGCAGCAGTTCGACATGCGGCGTGGTTTTGCCTAATAACGCTTGCGCGTAGGTCAAGACCCTGTCTGCCCGTTTACCATGCGCGAGGATAATGTCTGGCTTGTGAGCGGTAATGATGCGTTTGACAGCAAGCATATTGCGTGGGTCGTATTGGCTGCGCGCTGGTAAGAAAATCGTGTGACTATCTGCTTTCAGCGATGCAGCTATCTGCGCACCCTCACTCATCAGATTTATTACATGGTGATCACGCGCCTGCAGCGCGTTCGCGTAATGGGCGAACATGGCTTCGATACCGCCCAAGCCTTTACCCAACATTACATGCAAAATGCGCAACGACGATGTCATGGAAAATAGCTACAGGATTTTATAGGGGGGATGGAAGCTATTTCGCAGATGGCGAAACAGCTAAGTTTTAAATGGTGACCCCTACGAGAATCGAACTCGTGTTTCATCCGTGAAAGGGACGCGTCCTAACCGCTAGACGAAGGGGCCACGTGGCCGTCAAAAGAGGGTGTGTTTCACCATGTTAGCCCCCTTACGTCAACGGTTTTTTTGTAGGGGTTGCAACCCCGCTCTCACCCTGCTACACAGGCCAACCGCAACGAAAACAGAGGACAAGATGGCTGCCCTTAAGAAGTTGATTTCGGGCTATAAATCCTTTTATCAGCGTTACTATGTCGAGGATGATTCGGTCTATCGCAAGCTTGCAACTGAGGGGCAATCCCCCAAAGTAGCGATGATTGCATGCTCCGATTCGCGCGTCGACCCCTCCATTCTCATGGAATCCGCGCCTGGCGAAGTCTTCGTGATCCGCAACGTGGCGAATCTTGTGCCGCCTTACCAAAACGATACGAGCACCTATCACGGCACCTCGGCCGCGCTGGAATTCGCCGTGACGGGCATCGGGGTTGAGCATGTGGTGATTCTTGGCCATAGCAAATGTGCGGGTATCCGTGCCCTAATTGAGCGCCGCGCACAGCCCGACGATGCAGGTAGCTTCGTTCATAGCTGGATGCATATTGCCGACGATGTGAAAAAAGAGATCCGCGAGCATCATAATGATAAGCCCTTCGACGAGCAAGCACATATCTGTGAGCGCGGCGCGATTGCGCTTTCAGTGGCAAACCTGAAAACCTTCCCATGGATTCAAAAACAACTCGAGCATCGTAAAATCAGTCTGCATGGGTGGCACTTTGATTTGGACCAAGGCATACTTTGGGAATTGGACCAAGCGACGAATACATGGAAGAAGTTAGCCTAGCGCTGCATCATCAATCACGAATTGCAGGCTGATTTGTCCCTGCCAGTGATTTTCGTTCAAATCCCCATATAGATGAAGCGTCTGCTGGCTTGCTAGCATTTCACCCAGCTTCGTGTCGTTCACATTAAAGGCTATGGCGTTGAGTCTGCTTTTGCCTGCATCATCTGCTAACACTAGCTTCATGTGCTTATCTTTCAGTACGGAACGATGTACAATCTTCGCATCACGAATAGCTAGTTTGGGTTTGGGAAACCCAAGGCCGTAGGGTTCCAACTGCTTGAGTGACTCATGCAGCTCTTGGCTAGCACCGCTCACGCTAATCCAACCATCCAGCAATTTACTGCGCGATTCACCATAGGCTGTGACTGCTGCGCTGAGTTGTTCGCTGTAATATTGATGCACGGCATCGCGCTTATCTTCAGCAAAGCTGAAACCTGCTGCGGCCGCATGCCCCCCGCCATTAGTGAGCAACCCCAGCGCCACGGCGCGATGCGTGGCAGCACCAATATCCGCACCCGTAACGGAGCGCGACGAGGCTTTGACTTTACCGTTCGTGATATTGCCGATAATCGCAGGGCGGGCGAATTTTTCTTTCAGCCTGCCAGCCACAATACCAATCACACCTTCATGCCAGTTTGGCGACGCCAGCATGATAACAGGCATGTTTTTTTGTGTCTCGGCTTGCTCCAGCGCTTGCTCCAACACCATCGTTTCGATTGCCTGGCGCTCTTTATTATGTTGGTCGAGCATGTGGGCGAGTGCGGCGGCCTCTGCTTCATTTGCGCTCATCAGCAAGCGAATACCCAAGTCCGACTGCCCTACTCTGCCGCCCGCATTGATGCGCGGACCAAGCAAAAATCCGAGATGGTAGACTGCTGGCGTTGCATCGAACCGCGCTACATCTGCCAGCGCACGCAAACCTATATGGTTGCGCTGTGCCAGTAATTTCAGCCCTTGTGCAACATAGGCGCGGTTCAGCCCTGTGAGTGTCATCACATCGCACACCGTGCCGAGTGCAACCCTGTCGAGCATTGGCAACAAATTTGGCTCTTTACGCGCTTCGCTAAAATACCCTGCTTCGCGCAAGGTTTTATTGAGTGCAACCAACACCAAGAACACGACACCTGCTGCACAGAGATTCGTGTGCGGCGATGTCTCATCCACGCGGTTAGGGTTCACCACCGCGATAGCATTTGGCAGTCGTGCTTCGCCAATATGATGGTCAATGACCAATACATCTACCCCTTTTGCTGCAGCATGGGCGATGGGGTCGAATGCCAACGTACCGCAATCGACCGTGATGATAAGGCTAGCGCCTTGGGCGATTAATTTTTCAAATGCTGCACTATTTGGCCCATAACCTTCCTTCATGCGGTCGGGGATATAGGCAATGCTGCGCACACCGAGTGCAGCAAAGTAATCCGTCAATTGGCTAACGGAGGTTGCGCCATCCACGTCGTAGTCACCAAAAATGGCGATGGTTTCTTTCTGCTCAATCGCTTTCAGCAAACGCAGCGTGGCCTTGTCCATATCGCGCAAATGAAATGGGTCAGGCAATGCAGAGCGCAGCGTTGGGTTCAAGAATTCTGGCACATCATCGAGTGCAATGTTACGGCCAGCAAGAATACGGGCAACGAGTTCGGGAAGTTCGTGCTGTTGCGCAATCGCGAGTGCTGCGCGCTCGTCGGTCAGCCTATCGCGCCAAGGCAAGCCTGACGCTGTTTGCATTACATTTCTTTCTTGCGGCTGAAATTATGCTGCGCTTCGATGATGCGTACAGTGCCTGTCTTGCTTCTCATGACGATGGAGTGCGTAGTGGCCCCTTGCAGAGTGCGCTTAACACCCTTGAGCATTGAACCATCGGTAACGCCTGTTGCGGCGAACATAACATCGCCCTTCGCCATATCGAGAATCGCGTATTTACGGTTGAAGTCGGTGATGCCCATGCGGGTTGCACGCGCCTTCTCGTCTTCTTCATTGAAAATCAAACGACCTTGCATTTGCCCACCAATCGAGCGCAGCGCTGCCGCAGCCAACACACCTTCAGGTGCACCGCCGATGCCCATATAAATATCTGCACCAGTGGTGGATGATGCTGTGGCAATCACACCTGCAACATCACCATCTTGTATCAATTGAATCCGCGCACCAGACTCACGGACTTTTGCAATCAACTCTTCATGACGCGAGCGATTGAGAATCACCGCCGTGATGTCGCTGATTTCGCATTTTTTCGCCTTCGCAAGATTCTTGAGGTTTACTAGCGGTGTATTGTCCAGATCGACTACGCCTTCTGGTAAACCACCACCGACAGCGATTTTATCCATATACACATCGGGTGCATGCAAGAAGCCACCATGCTCGGCCAGTGCAACCACTGCGAGCGAGTTTGGACCGCCCGTTGCGCAAATCGTGGTGCCTTCAAGTGGGTCGAGCGCAATGTCAATTTGTGGGCCTTGGCCAGTACCGACTTTCTCACCAATATAAAGCATCGGCGCCTTGTCGCGCTCGCCTTCACCAATCACCACGGTGCCATCAATCGTCAGGCCGTTCAAGGCTTCGCGCATGGCGTTCACGGCGGCTTGGTCGGCTGCTTTCTCGTCGCCCTTCCCTACCCAGTGTGAACAGGCCAGTGCTGCCGCTTCGGTAACGCGCACCGCTTCCAGTGCGAAATTGCGGTCCATCCACCAGGTTCCCATTTCTTCTTTGTTCACGATTGCGGGTTTCATAAGCTCTCCTATCTATGGATGCGTAAGCACACGGGCGGTGCCACGGTGCAGTTGAGTTTCTCAATTGCAGCCACTGCACGCTTCACCGCACCTTCGTTGGTGTGGTGCGTGGTGACGACAACTTGTGCCGATTTGTCTTCGGCGATCTCGCGTTGGATAATGGATTTCACCGAGATTTTCTGCGCAGCAAATTCACGCGTGAAGTCTGCCAAGACGCCTGGTTCGTCCTTAAGTGATAGACGAATATAGTAAGTACCTTCGCGTTTTTCAGCGCTTGCTGTTTTAGGTTTTTCCAATTGTGCCGCAGGCATAGTAAATGGTGGGTAACTATCACCGCGCGCGATCGCTATGAGATCTGCAACCACCGCAGAGCCCGTTGGGCCTGCGCCAGCGCCACGGCCTTCGAACACCACTTTGCCTACCGCATCGCCTTCCACTTCAACCGCGTTGAACGAACCATCCACACTTGCGAGTGGTGCGTCCACTGGGACTAGGCATGGCTCAACGGTTTGCAGCAAGCCTTGCGATGTGCGCTCTGCAACGCCCAGCAGTTTGATGCGATAGCCAAAATCACGGGCGTAGTGTATATCGCGCAGCGTAACACCACGAATGCCCGTCATCGCGACTGACTTCACATCCACCTGCGTACCGAATGCGAGTGATGCAAGAATCGAAATTTTGTGACCTGCGTCGATGCCATCAATATCCAGTGACGGGTCAGCCTCCAAGTAGCCAAGCTTAGCGGCTTCTGCCATCACCGCGTCGAAGCTAGCGCTCTCTTGCAGCATCTTGGTGAGGATGAAGTTGCACGTACCGTTCAAAATGCCTGATACACGGGTAATCGTGTTAGCAGATAGGCCGCCGCGTAGCGCAGCAATGATGGGGATGCCACCCGCCACGGCTGCCTCGAATGCCAATACAACGCGATTTTTCTCAGCGAGTTTTGCGAGCTCAAGGCCATGATGCGCCATGAGTGCTTTATTGGCAGTCACTACATGTTTGCCCGCTTCCAGTGCTGTCGTTACCAGCGTGCGCGCTGCACCCTCGTGACCACCCATGAGTTCGACAATAATATCAACTGGCTCTTTGAGAAGCGCTTGTGGGTCTGCAACAATGTTGATGCCACCGAGATCCACGTCGCGTTTCTTTTTGCTATCGCGAATGGAGGCGGCGGTGACGACCAGCTTCTTGCCGCAGCGCCCTGCAATCATGGCAGCGTTGTTGCGCAAAATAGTGATGGTGCCTGCGCCGACGGTGCCAACGCCTGCAATACCTATGCGCAATACATCGCTCATGCGGCTACCTTATATTTCTTCAACACTTCGTCCGCATCTTTGGCGAGGAAGGTTTTGATATTACGAATCGCTTGGCGCAGGCGCTGCTTGTTTTCAACCAGAGCAATGCGCACATGCCCGTCACCATATTCACCAAAACCCATGCCTGGAGCGACGGCAACTTCTGCTTCGCTCAGCAACAACTTCGAAAATTCCAACGAGCCAATATGCTTATATTTTTCTGGCAGTGCCGCCCAGATGAACATCGACGCTTTAGGTGATTCGACAGGCCAGCCTGCGTCATGCAAGCCTTTTACCAATACATCGCGACGCTCTTGATAGAGCTGGCGCACTTCGGCCACACATTCTTGTGGGCCGTTGAGCGCTGCAGTGGCTGCTACTTGGATAGGGGTGAACATACCGTAGTCGAGGTATGACTTAATGCGCGTAAGCGCGTGAATGAGCCGTTTATTGCCCGCAGCAAAGCCAACACGCCAGCCAGCCATGGAATAGGTTTTGGAAAGCGTGGTGAATTCCACCGCAATATCTTTTGCACCAGGCACTTGCAAAATCGATGGTGGCGGCAGACCGTCGAAATAGATTTCGCAATACGCCAAATCGGAAATTACGTACACGCCATGCTCTTTGCAAATCTGCACGACTTTCTCGTAGTAGGCTAAATCCACTACTTCTGCAGTTGGATTGCAGGGGTAGTTCACGATCAATGCTACTGGTTTTGGTTGCGTGTTTTGAATGGCACGCGTGAGTTGGTCGAAGAAATTCGCCCCCTCGATCTTCGGAATATAGCGCACGGATGCACCGGCAATCACCGCACCGTAAGCATGAATAGGATAGCTTGGGTTTGGCACGAGTAGAATATCGCTCGGCCCCGTGATTGCTTGAATGAGATTTGCCAAACCTTCTTTGGAACCAATGGTCGCAATCACTTCGGAATCAGGATCAAGATCTACATTAAAGCGGCGCTTGTAATAAGCGGCTTGCGCTTTGCGCAGACCGTGAATACCGCGTGATACGGAGTAACCATGCGCCGTTTCATCGAGCGCTGTGTTACGAAGTTTCTCGACAATGTGTGCAGGTGTGGGTGAGTCAGGATTACCCATGCCAAGATCGATGATGTCACGACCTTCCGCACGAAACTTTGCTTTCAGTTTATTCACTTCAGCAAATACGTAAGGTGGCAGGCGATTAATGCGGTAAAATTCTTCCATGGGCTGGTACATTAGAGGGCGTAGCAGCCCTGTCAACATCAACGCCGCTCAACGTAACGTGATTCGGGTAGATAACGCGTACCGCGATAGGTGCCTTCGGGTGCTTTGAGGGTGATTGGCTCGGTGGAGCCTGCCATTGGGTCAAACGTGCTGGTGGATGGGTCCATCGTACTGAGGCTTGTTGTTATGGACTCGCCTGTTTCAATCGGCGTGCCTTTGCCTTGTGGCGCCTTCAGGGTAATTGGCTCGCTTACGGTAATCTCATCGCTTGGCGTGGTGCGTGCGTTCGTGCTTACCACTTTCGCTGGTGGCGGTAAATCAGTCGACACCACGGAGGCAGGGCGCGTAACACTTGGAGTCACGACAGGCTCAGGCTGCGGTGGCATGCTGGAAAGCAGCGAGGGCTCCGCCTGCGCGTCGCTACGTAATTGGTTGGCGCGTTGCGCAGCGTTGTTGAACTCAGCTTCCATATCGCCGCGCGCACTATTGAGCTTATCACGCGCTTGCGCCTGCCCTGTAGCTAGCGGCGAAGGGGGCGTGTTTTGTAAAACAGGATACTCGTCATTGGAGGGGAGCGGCTGCATCGCATATGGCGCGGCAACGGCTGCTACAGGCGCAGTTGCCATGTTATTCGCCAGTTGTGGCGACGGTGTGTTCATCGGTTTTGCGGGCTGGGCGTCACCAAACCAACCGCGCGGATTCCACCATGAATACTCTTGCGATGTTGGCGCAGGCGCAGGCTCTGGCGCACGAGAAATGGGCGCCGTGTTTTGCACGAAGGGCTGTTCCTGAGATGCTGGTAACGGCGGCGTAATCTGCGCTTGCGGCTGAGGTACGGGCGCAGGCATCATGGATTGTGGTTGCGCAGCAGGCGCATGGCGCTGCATTGCAGGTGCGGGAGCTGGCTGCGACGCGGCGTCTGGCATCGTGAAATTATTGGCAGGAGAAGGATTCTTCGGTGGTAGGCGTTTATCGCCCATCACGGTGTTATAACGCGGTGCTTTAGGGTTCTCAGGAATCAGATATGCGCAACTGGCAAGGTACGTCAGCGCGACTGCCGAGCCAACCATGGACCATGTCAGGCCGAAGCTCAGTGCCGTTTCATTAGGTTTTGGAGAAAAAAGCCGCATGCTCGCCTGAAGTGCCGTTGAGGAGTTTTTGTTGATTTTGTAAGAACTTGGAGGAGTTGAAGCTACCCAGTTGAGGGGCGTTTGTAAAGCGTTGCGTAGCGAAAAAACTTCCGCCCATATATCAACTGATTGCCAGACTTATCCACCGATGTTATAGCCACCACATGAAAAAGAATCCTAAGACGACCTCATCCTCAAAACCTGCATCCTCCGCTCAGGCGGATGCGTATCAGTATGATGCCCACAAGCTGGCCGAGAATATGGCGAAGGCTAGTGAAATTTGGCAAAAAATCACCCAGCAGCTTATGATGCATCATTCGATGAAGCCCGCATTGGGTCACACCGATCCGCGCAGTTTCGCGGAGTCGATGTTGCATATGTCGCGCTCGGTGAGCATGGACCCCGTGCACTTAGTAGAGGCGCAGATGGGCTTGGTTGCAGACCATATGAACCTTGTGAAATATACAACTGAAAAGCTGTTCGGTGAAACAAATGTAAAACCACTTGTGACGGAATCACCGCGTGATCGCCGCTTCCGCGATGCGGCGTGGCAAGACAGCACGGTGTTTGATTACATTAAACAAAGCTACCTGATCAATGCGCGCTGGCTGCAAGATACGGTTGGGCAAGTCAAAGGGCTCGATCGTCACACCGCGCATAAACTGAATTTCTTCACGCGCCAATTCATCGACGCAATGTCGCCTTCGAATTATGCTATTACCAATCCCGAAGTGATGCGCACCACTATTGAATCAAACGGCGATAACGTGGTGAAGGGCTTGGGCAAACTGCTTGAGGATTTGGAAGCGGGTGACGGTAAGTTGCGCATTCGCATGAGCGATGAAAATGCGTTCACCTTCGGTAAAGATATTGCGGCCACGCCTGGCCATGTCGTGTTCCAGAATGATTTGATGCAGCTTATTCAGTATAAGCCCACCACCAAGCAAGTCTATGAAACGCCGATACTGATTACGCCCGCGTGGATCAATAAATATTATATTCTGGATTTGCGCCCCGAGAATTCTCTGATTGGCTGGCTGGTGAATCAGGGTCATACGGTATTCGTGATTTCATGGGTGAACCCCGACGAGCAACTTGGTCGCAAGCGTTTTGACGATTACCTGCTTGAAGGCCCGTTGGCTGCATTGAATGTGGTGGAAAGCACCACGGGTAGCAAGAAAACATCCCTCGTGGGATATTGTTTGGGTGGCACACTCACGGCAATCACACTCGCTTACCTACGCGCTAAAAATCAAATGAGCCGCGTGGCTTCGGCAACCTATCTCACCACCATGGTTGATTTCACCGAGGCTGGCGACATGCTCGTATTCATCGACGATATGCAGCTTGATAGCTTGGAAGAGCGCATGAGCGAGCAAGGTTTCCTAGATGCGGCGGATATGGCAGCAACTTTCAATATGCTGCGCTCAAATGATCTCATCTGGTCGTTCGTGGTAAATAATTATCTGTTGGGCAAAGACCCCTTCCCGTTTGATTTACTCTATTGGAATTCCGATTCCACGCGCATGCCTGCAACCATGCACGCTTTCTATCTGCGCAACATGTATCAGGATAATAAACTGGTGCAGCCGAACGGGATTACGCTGGCGGATACCCCTATCAACATCAGTAAAATCACGACGCCGAGCTATGTGCTTGCGACCAAAGATGATCATATCGCGCCATGGATTTGTACGTACGCTGCGACACAAATTTATGATGGGCCCATTACCTTTACACTGGCGGACTCAGGCCACATTGCAGGCGTAGTGAACCCACCCAGCAAGAAGAAATATTGCTGGTGGCAAAACAGTAAGCTGCCGCCCAAATCAGCCGATTGGCTGAAAGACGCCAAACATCATGAAGGTTCGTGGTGGGGCAATTGGAATGAATGGTTGAAGAACTATGCGGGTAAAAAAGTGAAGCCGCCAACCATGGGCAATAAAAAATATAAGCCGATTGAAAAAGCGCCCGGCGCTTACGCTAAGGTTCGCACCTAGCTTCTTCCTGCTTCGATTGGGACAACTCGCGATTCGTCGATCTTTTCGGCGTGCGATTGATCTTTCTTATCGCCAAAACCTAGTTGCTCTAAGAATGTCTTGCGACGTTGTGGTGCTGGATTGCTGGTTTCTTCCTCGCGCGGCGCAGTGCGTACAAACGCTTGCTGACCCGTAAGAATAAATGGCAGTGCGGTGGCATCAATCGTGCCTTTATTGATTTCATCTGCAACAGCCTGCATTTCACCATGACGGTCGATGCGATTCATGATCTGTTCTTGTTGGTCCGCTTTCAGCGCATGGAATGGCTTGCCTGTCATACCCACGATGCGCTCTTGAAGCTGCGGTGAGTACGCAAGCTTAACTTCAAACACTTGTTGTGGCGTTACCGTCTTGCCGCGTTCCATGCGCGACTCAATCATCAAAATGCGATCATGTGCGGTCGGCGTGGAAATGCCGCGCGCTTTACCAACAATGAATTCCAAACCATCTTGAATAAAGAGACTGCATGCGGCCGCAATGATGGAACCGCCTGCATTGGATAGAATCGTACCAAGCCCCATGAAAGTGATGCCGCCAATCGCTGTGCCAGCAATTGCGCCTGCGCCTGCGGCTAACAATGCGAAGGTAACAACCGCCGCAGCGATGGCAGTACCAAATACCAACCAGCTTTTGCTGCGCTGACGATCAAGTGCCTGAGCAAGCACGGGGTTAGGGTCAATGCCTTGTTTGGGATCACCATAGGCAGCAAGTTTCACATGGTCGCGCGTGACTGCGTTGGGGTCGATGCCAAGTTGTGCGCCGATTTCTTCTTTGTACTTAAGTGCCATCTCATCTTGGTAGCGCCATTGTTCATCAAGGCGTTTGAACATGTGCAGACCAATACCGCCCAATGCGATGATGGCAGGAATCAACGCTGGCACAAAGGTGGGCATCAAACCCGCCATCATCACAGCACCCGTGATGATGCCTTTGCCGGTGAGATGTATCTGCACCCTGCGTATAAAATTGTTGAGGCCATTGCCAATGGTTCTAGACGGATCCATACACTTTTATTGTATGAAAATCAGACGGCTAGGTGTGTGACAGTTCCATGAAGATAAGCCAACGCCACAATAGACTTATCTATTTGTATTTCTTGGATAATTCCACGTAATGCTTGGCCGAGAACGGGATGTAGTCCTTCTCTTCTTGGGTCAATTCGCGGAAAAATTTGGCGGGGTTGCCCGCGAACATTTGCCCTGCGGGTAGGCGCTTTTTCGGTGTCAGTAATGCACCTGCTGCCAAAAATCCACCCGACTCCACCACCGCGTGATCGAGCACCGCCGAGTGCATGCCGACAAAGGAAAAATCCTCCAGCGTGCAGGCATGAATCGTGGCGTTGTGACCAATCGTGACGTCGGAGCCAATCACGGTTGGGCCTGTTTTACGCGTGACGTGCACGATGGTGCCGTCTTGAATATTCGTGCGTTCGCCGATGCGAATCGTATTTACATCACCGCGAATCACCACACCGAACCACACGTTGGTGTCGGCACCGATATGCACATCACCAATCACCACCGCACCTGGCGCTATCCACGCATCGGGGTGGATGGTGGGCATGATGCCATTAAATGGAAGGATGATAGGTGCGCTCACGGGAACACCGCCGTGAGTTTTAGCGCGGCCGTTTCATCGAATCCGAACATCACATTGGCATTCTGCACTGCTTGGCCAGAAGCGCCTTTTACAAGGTTATCGATGACGGAAACGATGATGGTTTCATTCGGCAGTCTACCTTTGCTCACCGACATCACACAGAGATTTGTACCACGAATCGAGTGTGTGCTAGGTGGTGTTGCAACGACCTTTACAAAAGGTTCATTCTTGTACGTGTTCTCCAAGCATTCGCGAATCTTATCTGCATCGCCATTCACGTGAATGGTGCTGAGCATACCACGTGTCATGGGAACTAGGTGCGGCGTGAAGGAAATGGCGAAGCCCAATTCCTGCTCAATTTCTGCCATGTGGCGGTGCTTGCCAACACCGTAAGCGCTGACGCCACCATCCAGTTCCGTGAATAGCATTTCTTGTTTCGCGCTGCGACCAGCACCCGAAATACCCGACAATGAATTAGCAATGACCTGTTTCGTGTCGATGAGTTTCGCTTTCACCAGCGGCAAAAGCGGCGTGAGAATCGAGGTTGGGTAGCAACCTGGATTCGCCACAAGGCGTGCTGCCCTTACAGCATTTCTATTATGCTCGGTTAGGCCATATGCCGCAGATTTTTGCAGCTCTGCCGCGCGGTGTTCATGGCCATACCACTGCGCATATTGCGCAACGTCGAACAAACGGAAGTCCGCAGAGAGGTCGACGATTTTTACGTTCGCAGGAAGTCCCGCAATAATTTCCTGCGTGGTGCCGTGTGGCAGGCAGCAGAACACCAAATCAATCTTGGAGAAATCGACTTCGGTGTGCTTCACCAGCTTTGGTAAATCGCGGTGGCGCAAATGCGGGTAGACCTCGTGCATGGCTTTGCCAGCTTGCGAATCACCCGTGAGTGCCGTGATAGTAAAGTGCGGGTGGTGCTCCAGCAGACGCAACAACTCTGCGCCAGTGTAACCAGATGCACCAAGAATAGCTGTTTTGATGTGGTTCATAATTCCTGCCTAATCCGTAATCCGGATTACGACAACACGAATTACGAAATAAAATATTAGCGCTTGCTGAACTGGAAGCTACGACGTGCTTTCGCGCGGCCGTATTTCTTACGTTCCACAACGCGGCTATCGCGGGTCAAGAAGCCACCTTGGCGAAGCACTTTGTGGAATTCAGGATTGTACTCGTCCAGCGCGCGGCTGATACCGTGACGAACTGCACCAGCTTGGCCCGAAAGACCACCACCGAGAACGGTTACCGTCACATCGAACTTACCTTCTTCACCGAGAGCAGCGAAAGGCTGGTTGATGATCATGCGCAATACAGGACGTGCGAAATACTGTTCAATGGTTTTACCGTTGATGGTGTATTTGCCTTTGCCTTTTTTCACCCATACGCGGGCTACTGCGTCTTTACGACGACCCGTGCCATAAGCACGACCTTGCTTGTCGATCGCTGGGGTGCGGGGCTGTGAAGTATCGCGTTCTGCTACGTTTACCATAAAATCCTACCGTGCGTTCTTAACGTTCATCGCTGCGAAATCAACCACTTTAGGTTGCTGTGCAGTGTGTGGGTGTTCAGCACCTTTGTAGATGTAAAGGTGTGTCATTTGACGACGCGCCAATGGGCTGTCTTTCAACATCATGCGCTCAACCGCTTTCTCAATGATGCGGTCTGACTTGCCTTCGCGCAGCAAATATTCTGGCGTAGCTTCCTTGATACCACCTGGGTGACCCGTGTGACGGTAGTACACTTTATCGGTCTTTTTCTTACCGGTCAGTTTTACCTTGTCGGCATTGATGATGACGACGTAGTCACCACAATCCATGTGTGGGGTGAAGCTGGGTTTGTGCTTGCCGCGCAATACTTTAGCGACGTAGCTTGCCATACGGCCTAGAACGACGCCATTCGCGTCGATCATAACCCATTCTTTTTTAATGTCTTTTGGCGTTGCCGAAAAGGTTTTCATAACATGCTCTTTTTTGTTCTTACATTCAAACAGGGTGCGTGGTGTAGACAAGTCATTGCCTAGTGTCAAGCGTGATGTGGGGCTATTCTGCTTCTGGGTCGAAATACTTGAAAGAAAGCCCACCAAATACCGCCTCTACCACGCCGTCTGCCGTGCCTAATGGCAGCATACATTGGCGGTATTTTATCATGTGTCCTGAAAGGGTTACCAGCTCCCCCTCTTCCATCACAGGGGCGCGGGTGGTGAGGACACGGCCAAAACTTTTGGAAACCTTGTGGGCATTGGGCCCTACCATGAACTCATTATGTTGGTCCTTCAGGTTGCCACGGTATGCTTCCATGATGTTCGCGCCGAGGAACGTATAATTATAGTCCGTGACATTAACGATATCGCGCACCTGCACCAAGAAGCAATTTTCCCAATCTGCGCCCAACTCATCTGGGTCGATATCATTTTCAGCGGGGAATGGGCGACCTGCGGATTTTTCCTGCCAGTAGCGATAGAGGCGCTGGGTTAAACGGCGTTCATCGTATGATTGATAATTCACCTTAACCATAGCGACCCGTGATGTAATCTTTAGTTTGTTGGAGTTTTGGCGCATCGAAAATCTGTTCGGTTGCACCGATTTCGACAATCTTACCTAAATGGAAGAACGCCGTTTTGCTCGACACGCGGCGCGCCTGCTGCATCGAGTGTGTGACGATAATAATGGTGTAATGCTCTTTGAGCTGTGCGATTAATTCTTCCACCTTGGCGGTGGCGATAGGGTCAAGCGCGCTGCAAGGCTCGTCCATCAAAATGATTTCAGGCTCAACCGCAATGGCGCGGGCAATACATAGGCGTTGTTGCTGGCCACCCGATAATCCCGTGCCCGAGGCATGAAGACGATCTTTTACCTCGTCCCACAAGGCGGCTTTACGCAGTGACGATTCCACTATCGCGTCCAAGGCTTCTTTAGATGGCGCAAGACCATGAATGCGTGGGCCATAGGCAACGTTATCATAAATGGATTTCGGGAACGGGTTGGGTTTTTGAAACACCATGCCCACCTGCGCCCTAAGCAAGACCACATCCACCTGCGGTGCGTAGATATTTGCGCCATTCACCAAAATCTCGCCCGTGATTTTGCACTTAGGAATCAAATCATTCATGCGGTTAATGCAGCGCAAGAAAGTGGACTTACCACACCCCGATGGGCCGATGAATGCAGTCACAGCCTTGGGCTCGATATCCAGCGAAACATCAAACAATGCCTGCTTTGTATCGTAAAAGACGTTGACGTTCTTTGCGGTAACGCGATTACTCATGGGCAGCAGTGATAACTAGTCATGCATCAAGAGTCGAGTATTTTATTAGGACTCGTAAATAGGTAGATACACCGTAAAGGTTGAGCCTTCACCCATGATAGAATCAATGGTGATTGCACCACGGTGGCGAATGATAATACCTTTCACAATCGCCAGACCAAGCCCTGTGCCACCCACTTGGCGGGTGCGCGCTGAATCGACACGGTAGAAGCGTTCCATCAGGCGCGGCAAGTGTTGCTTCGGAATCCCCTCACCTTGATCGCGCACTGAAACCATTACCACGCGCGTGAGGTTGCGCATATTCAGGTCTTGCGGCAATTCTGTGGTGATTTTGGCATTCACGATGACTTCTGAATCAGGGTAGCCATATTTAATCGCGTTACTGATGAGGTTATGCAGTACCTGCGTCAACTCATTGGCTTCGCCTTTTACGGGCGGTAAATTATCATGCACGTTGAGCGTCACGCGCATGTTCTTATCGGCAGCATTACGTTTGAGATGCTCGCCTGCATGGCGGATGATCTTAGCAAGATCAACAGGGTTGGTAGGCACGCTATGCGCATTCATTTCGATTTTGCTGAGTGACAACAAATCGTCGATCAACTGCTTCATGCGATCCGCTTGCTCGAGCATGATTTGTAAGAATTCGGTACGTGCTGCTTCGTCGTCCTTTGCTGGGCCTTGAAGCGTTTCAATGAAGCCTTTGATAGAGGCAAGCGGCGTGCGAATTTCATGCGACGCATTGGCCACGAAGTCGGCGCGCATCTGCTCGACTGACTTAAGTTCCGTAATATCATTCATCGTAATGATGGTGGTGATGCCCCCTGCGGATGGGACGGGGAAGCGCTCGATAATGGCAAGGAAGTCACGCACGACTGGGTCTTCAACACGGAATTCGATCTCACGACCTTTCAAGTCCTGAATGACGGATGTCACCGCGTCCATCAAATAGCGGCTATCAATCACATCACCAAGGTTCTTTTGCGCAAGATTCTGGCCGAAAATAGCGCGCGCGGCGCGGTTGGTGCGCACAATCTTCTTTTCGTCATTCACCATAATAAGAATATCGGGCAGCGTATCGACCAAGATTTCACGTTCGGTGATAATCGTCTCCATCTGCTTCTTTTTCACTTCGTAGCTGGACTGCAATTTCTTGAGCGCCTCGGAAAGTTCGGCGGCGGAGCCTATGAAGCTTAAATCAGGTGCGGCCACCCGCTTATCCTGCGCCAGCTCATTCACATAATGGGTAAGCCCCGCTACATTTGCGATGAAGGGATAGGTAAGCAACGCCGTGGCGATCACAATCACAACATAGGCATAAAGCATTTGGGAGAGGCCGAGATAGCCCATCGCCACGTAAAGCCCAAGCACCAGCAAGGAGGGGCTGGAGACGACCAGAACCGTCTTAAATAAGGTGCTGAAGGATACGAAAGATTTGTTCATGCGGTGTGAGTGTACAGAGTCTGTTGGGCATAGTCTAGTGTAAGATGCTGAAATCCCTCGACTCTGTAGTCTTGGCGGGCTCTGATTTTAATCGGTTGACACCTAGGAAAACCGCAGTATATTCCCGCCTCCCTTAAAGAGGATTAAGATTATGTACGCAGTAGTTCAGACCGGTGGCAAGCAATACCGTGTAACCGCAGGTGATACGTTCCAAGTTGAAAAGCTGGAAGGTAACGCTGGCGATGTTGTAAAATTAGAGCGCGTGTTGTCGCTGATGAATAATGGCAAGCCCCTGCTGGGCAGCCCTACCATCGCGGGTGCAATCGTTGAAGCGCAAATCATCAAGACCGCTAAGGGTGAGAAAGTACTCATCTTCAAAAAGAAGCGCCGTCACCAGTACCGTCGTAAAAACGGTCATCGTCAAACGCTGACCACTCTGCACGTGACCAACATCACGTTCAACGGCACGTCGATCGCGAAAGCGGATCCAAAGAAAATCGAAGCTGAGACCAAAGCTGCTGCTCCTGCGAAAGCAAAGAAAGCTGGTGCTCCTAAGGCTGAGAAGAAAGCAGCTCCTGCTAAGAAAGCATCGGCTGAGAAGAAACCTGCTGCAAAAAAACCTGCAGCGAAAAAAGCGAAGTAATAGGAGTCAGTCATGGCACATAAGAAAGCTGGTGGTTCATCTAGAAACGGTCGCGACTCACAGGGTCAGCGCTTGGGCGTGAAAAAATTCGGTGACCAGTCGGTTGTTGCTGGCAACATCATCATCCGTCAACGCGGCACCACCTATCACCCAGGCACGGGCGTAGGCATGGGTAAGGACTACACCATTTTCGCTACCATCGATGGTAAAGTGAAATTCAGCAAGAAAGCTGGCGACAAGAACGTAGTAAGCGTTGTTGCGTAACTGGCGCTGAAACACAGGAATCGACAAAGGGGCGGCAACGCCCCTTTTTCATTTCTGGCTTTTGGCAAAGAGTTAGATAGGCTCAATCCATGAAATTCTTAGACGAAGCAAAAATATTCGTAAAATCGGGCGATGGTGGCGCTGGCTGCGTCTCATTCCGCCGCGAAAAGTTTATTCCCGAAGGTGGCCCCGACGGGGGCGATGGCGGTCGCGGTGGTAGCATCATCGTGCGGACGGCGACGGGTCTGAATACGCTCATCGATTTCCGTTATCAGCAACACTTCAAAGCGAAGCGCGGCCAACACGGCATGGGCTCGCAGCGTTATGGCAAAGGTTCGGACGATATGATTCTGACCGTCCCTGTTGGCACGCAGATTTTCGAGGAAGATAAAGAAACCCTGATTGTTGATATGGACAAGCCAGATATGGAATTCGTGCTTTGCAAAGGCGGGCGCGGCGGCTTGGGCAACATGCATTTCAAATCATCCACCAACCAAGCCCCACGCCAAGCAACGGATGGTGAGCATGGCGAAGAGAAATGGGTGTGGCTAAAACTAAAACTCATTTCGGACGCCGGATTGTTAGGATTACCTAATGCAGGCAAATCAACTTTCCTTGATGCGGTTAGCGCAGCAAAACCAAAAATCGGTGCCTATCCATTTACCACATTGCACCCACAACTGGGTGTCGTGAGCCGCGATGACCGCGAATTCGTGCTGGCCGATATTCCTGGTCTCATCGAAGGCGCGGCAGATGGTCGAGGTCTGGGTACGCGCTTTTTAGGGCATATCGAACGCTGCGGTGTATTGCTGCATTTGATTGATGGCACGGAAGAAGACGTATGCGCATCTTATGACACGGTGCATGGCGAGCTAGAAGCCTATGACGAAGCGGTGCTTGAGAAGCCTGAAATCATCGCGCTCAATAAATGTGATGCGATGGAAGAGGCGGACATTAAGAAGAAGCGCAAAAAACTTGAGAAGCATACGGGTAAGGAAGTGTTCGTGATTTCAGCAGCAGGTCGTATCGGCATCGAAGAGGTCATTAATGCCATGCTGCGCACGATTGACGCATATCGCGCAGAACAGGAAGATAAGGCGCATGGAGAAAGCATCGCTACAAAAGAGTAAGTTGCTCGTTGTCAAAGTTGGTTCGCGACTGGTCGCGACTGAAACATCCATTGCGCGTAAAGAATGGATGGCCTCTCTCGCGGCGGATATCGCTGCACTTACCCAAAATGGCACGCAGGTCGTGCTGGTTTCGTCGGGTGCTGTAGCGCTTGGTCGTGCAACGCTGAAACTTGGCACGGGCGCATTACCCTTGGCTGAAAAACAAGCTGCAGCAAGTGCTGGCCAACCTTTATTGATGCAAGCATGGGCAGAGGCATTCACCTCACAAGCTATCGATGTTGCACAAGTATTAGTAACGCTAGAGGATACGGAAGAGCGTCATCGCTACCTTAATGCGCGCACGACATTGCAACATTTGCTGCAACATAAACTTGTACCCATCGTGAATGAGAACGACACGGTGGCGACTGCTGAAATCAAGTTCGGCGATAATGACCGACTGGCGGCAAAAGTCGCAGCCATGCTAGGCGCAGATACGTTGATCCTGCTGTCGGATATTGACGGGCTTTATGATAAAAACCCCTCACAGCATAAAGACGCGAAGCACATTGCGGTGATTGAAACTATCACCAAAGAGATTGAAGCCATGGGCGGTGGCGCTGCTTCGGCATTCAGCAACGGCGGTATGATTACCAAAATCGAGGCGGCAAAAATTGCTACCGCTTCTGGCTGCTCGGTGGTCATTGCAAAGGGTGAAGCATTACACCCATTGCGGGCAATCATCGAGGGGGCGAAACATAGCACGTTTGTTGCGAGTGAATCGCCTATCAACGCGCGCAAGCATTGGATTCAAAGTGCGTTGCATTTGCCAGGGGCGATTGTGGTTGATGCAGGCGCAAAAATCGCGCTTAGCCAAGGCAAGAGCCTGCTTCCCGCCGGTGTGATTGCGGCGAAAGGGTCGTTTGATCGCGGTGATACGATTGGTGTGGAGCTGCAAGACGGCACGCTTATCGCCAAAGGTATTAGCGCCTATCACGCCAGCGAAGTGACAAAAATCATGGGCAAAAAATCAGGCGATATTGCAGCGATATTAGGTTACGCTGGTGATGACACGGTGATTCACCGCGATGATTTGGTGATGGTTGTATGAAACAACAACTCGAACAATTAGCGCATGATGCACGCGATGCGTATCGCGCATTATCAACTGCATCGGCAGAAGCGCGCAGCCACGCATTGCTCGCCTGTGCGGATGCGATGGCTGCTGCAAAGCCAGACATTGTTGCGGCCAACAAAAAGGATATGGACGCCGCAACACATTTAGATGCCGCCATGCGCGACAGGTTGCTGCTCGACGAAAAACGCATCGATGCGATCATCGCATCCGTACGCCAAATTGCTGCGCAAAAAGACCCGCTTGGTCGCTCGCTTGAAACGTGGCAAAACCCTGCAAATGGCTTGCGTTTCAACAAAGTGGCTGTGCCGCTTGGTGTGATTGGCATGATTTATGAGTCGCGCCCGAATGTGACCGCCGATGCTGCAGCATTATGTTTGCGTTCAGGCAATGCGGTGATCTTGCGCGGCGGTTCGGAATCGGCGCATTCTTCGCGCGCGATTGTTGCAGCGATTCACGCAGGGCTCAAGAAAGTTGGCTTGCCCACTTCCTGCGTGCAGCTTGTTCCTACGCAAGACCGTGAAGCGGTTGGGTTGCTGCTCAAAATGCATGGGTTGATTGATGTGATTATTCCCCGCGGAGGCGCATCGCTCACGGCACGTGTTGCGGCAGAAAGCTCGGTGCCCACATTGCTGCACCTTACAGGCAACTGCCATACCTATATTCACGCAAAAGCGAATCCAGACATGGCCACTCGCGTACTTCACAATGCAAAGCTGCGCCGCACGGGCGTGTGTGGTGCGACTGAATCACTGATTATCGACGCGGCGATTGCGCCTACCCTATTGCCACGCATTGTCGATGATCTTAAAGACTGCGAATTGCGCGGTGATGCCGCAGCGCGCGCGATTGATGCGCGCATTGGTTTTGCCAATGAAGAGGATTGGGGAACGGAGTATCTTGCACCAATCCTGTCGGTCAAAGTGGTTGGCTGTTTGGAAGAAGCGATTGAGCACATCAACTACTATGGATCGCACCATACGGATGCGATACTCACCGAGGATGCGGCTGCAGCAAAGCAGTTCGCCGCACAGGTTGATAGCGCGATTGTGGTTCACAATGCTTCCACCCAATTTGCCGATGGTGGCGAATTCGGCTTCGGTGCAGAGATCGGTATTGCAACGGGTCGCTTGCATGCGCGCGGGCCTGTTGGCGCGGCACAACTCACCACCTATAAATACGTGGTCGAGGGTGATGGGACGGTGCGCGCATGAGACGCATCGGATTACTTGGCGGCTCATTTAATCCTGCCCATGAAGGGCATTTGCATATCACGCTTGAAGCCATCAAACGCCTTGGTCTCGATGAAGTATGGTGGCTGGTGTCGCCGCATAATCCACTCAAGAAAAAAGCTGATTTGGCCGAGTATGAGAGTCGCTTTGCAAGCGCACAGACAATAGCCACTCACCCGCATATCAAGGTGCTGGATATAGAGGCACGCAACGCACTTTATTATAGCATCGATACGATTCGCCACTTACAAAGGCGCACGCGTGGCACGCAATTTGTGTGGCTCATGGGTGCGGATAATTTGCAGCATTTTCACCGTTGGCGTGCTTGGCGAGAGATCTTTGCGCGGTTGCCGATTGCGATTATTGACCGCGCGCCTTACGCCTTTTCTGCCCTGCATAATCTTGCTGCGTTGCGCTATCGCCACAAACGCATCACAAATAGCAGACTGCTTTTACGAGGGAAAACCCTTCCTGCTTGGGCATATATCAGCATTCCGCGTCATCCACAGAGTGCTACGGCACTAAGAAAATCGCTTGGAGCGAAGGCGTTTTTGCGGCATAATGAACGTACCTAATCATTAAGGGAGATGCGTATTTCAACCGCAACTATGACAAAAAAGAAACCCGCCACTGCTGTCAAAAAGAAATCCCCCGCCACACCTAAAACCGCTAAAAAAGCCCCCGTCCGAAAACCCACGCTAAGTGCTGCTGAAAAATGCCGCAACTGCATCAGCGCGACGCTTGATGAGAACAAAGCGGAAGATATCATCGCGCTGGACGTGCGCGATAAATGTAGCTTTGCGGATTACATGATTGTTGCCACTGGTCGTGGTGGTCGCCATGTGAGTTCGCTGGCTGATCTGGTGTTAGACGCGCTCAAGAAGAATGGCTTTTCTTACGCGAATGCCGAGGGCCAAGACACGGGTGACTGGGTGTTGATTGATGCAGGCAATGTGATTGTCCATATCTTCCGCCCTGAAATGCGCTCCATGTATAACATCGAGAAGATGTGGTCGGTGAGTGCGTTTTGATTCGGAGTATGACTTCCGCACGAAAGTGTGGGTACATGCTTCTGAAAAAGGAACGTGGTATCTTGTTACGTTACCCAAGAAACAAGCCTCACTCATAAAAACCAATACGCCTAAAACCAATAAACGCGGCTGGGGATCCATTCCTGTTGTTGCTTCGATTGGTAAGACAACATGGGGAACATCCATTTTCCCTAGCAAAAAAGACGAGAGTTATGTGATGTTGCTGAAAGCAGATGTGCGCGAAAAAGAAGGCATCAAAAAAGGCAGCATGGTACATATCACCCTTACCATTACCGTGGACTTATAAATGAAACTCCTGATTGCAGCCGTTGGGAAGATGAAGCGTGGCGCAGAGCAAGAGCTTTACGAACGTTACATCGCGCAAACGAAATGGGGCATTGCAACCAAAGAACTCAAAGATGCGCCAGAGAAGTTGCCACATACCGAGCGCCTGAAGCACGAAGGTGAGTCCATTGGTGCGCTACTTACGGGCGATAGCTGGCTGATTGCCTTCGACAAGGGCGGCGAGAATATCACCAGTGAGGGGCTTGCAAAACTTATCCAAAAAGCGGGTAATGAGCGCGTGAAACAGCTTGTGTTCGCGATTGGCGGACAAGACGGGCTAGACCCCGCGCTATTGAAGAAGGCCAAAAAAACTATCGCATTCGGTGGGGTTACGTGGCCGCACCAGTTGATGCGGGTGATGCTTGCCGAGCAGCTTTTCCGCGCCAGCACGATTATTCAGGGGCACCCGTATCACACGGGTCATTGATTAGTTGCACCGTGGCGCGGTGATGCTAAAACCCTATGCATGAAACGACCTAAACCCGTAGTTCTTTGCATTCTTGATGGCTGGGGCGAAAGCACCGAGCGCGAACATAACGCGATTATGCAGGCTGCAACCCCTGTGTGGGACAGTTTGCGCACGCAGTATCCCTACGGCGTTATCAACGCATCGGAAGAGCATGTAGGATTACCAGAAGGGCAGATGGGTAATTCCGAAGTTGGACACATGAATATTGGTGCAGGCCGCATCGTGATGCAGGACTTGCCGCGCATCGACCAAGCGATTGCCGATGGTAGTCTTGCCAAAGACGTACAGCTTGCGCAGTTCATTGCAGCACTCAAACAATCGGGTGGTAGCTGTCACCTGATGGGCTTGATGTCGGACGGTGGCGTGCATGCGCACCAACATCACATTGCAGCCTTGGCAAATATCGTCGCTGCGGCTGGCGTGCCAGTTATTATCCACGCTTTTATGGACGGGCGCGATACGCCGCCACAAAGCGCAGTCAGTTATGTGAATCGCTTCCTGAATGACATTTCTGGTGCGGCGAATATTCGCTTCGGCACAGCATCAGGTCGCTATTTCGCAATGGATCGCGACAAGCGTTGGGACCGTGTAAGCAAAGCATATAACGCTATCGCGCTGGGTACGGGCAGCGAAGCGGGCAACGTGCTGGAGGCGATTGAAAACAGCTACGCACTCGATATTCATGATGAGTTCATCAACCCCGCCGTGATTGGTGATTACAAAGGCATGAAAGATGGCGATGGGTTGCTGATGGCGAATTTCCGCGCCGATCGCGCCCGCGAAATTTTACATGCATTGATTGATCCCAAATTCAATGGCTTTGCACGATTAGCGCCGATTACATTCGCTGCCACGCTGGGTATGGTGGAATATAGCGACGCACTAAAACCGATGATTCCGGCACTCTTCCCACCGCAAACACTTGCCAATAATTTTGGTGAGCTCATCGCCAATGCGGGCATGAAACAGTTGCGGATTGCAGAGACTGAAAAATACGCACACGTTACCTTCTTTTTCAGTGGTGGTCGCGAAGAGCCGTTTGCGGGCGAAGAGCGCATTCTTGTCCCCTCCCCTAAAGTTTCGACGTATGACGAGCAGCCTGAAATGTCGGCATATGAAGTGACCAATCAATTGGTCGATGCAATCAACTCCGAGAAGTTCGATGTGATTATCGTGAATTATGCAAACACCGATATGGTGGGGCACACGGGCGATATTGAGGCTGCGAAGAAAGCGGTCAATGCGGTGGACACCTGCGTGGGTAAATTGATTGCAGCAGTCGAAGCAAAAGGTGGCGCGATGATTATAACTGCCGATCATGGCAATGCCGAATGTATGCATGATGATGAAGGCGGCCAACCACACACTGCACATACGCTTAATCTGGTGCCATTTGTTGTGGTGGGCACGATGTTCAAACATCAGCACATTGATTTGCCAGAAGGCAGATTGTGCGATGTAGCGCCGAGCCTATTAGCGCTGCTGGGATTAGCACAGCCAGCAGAAATGACAGGGCGCAACTTGATCGGAACGTTCCATGTTCAAGCGGCTTAGCATTCTATTAGTGCTAGCGCCTGCTGTTGCGTTTAGCGCAAGTGACGCAGACAAACTCAAGCAACTGCAACAATCACTCACACAATCCAAAGCTAAAACGGAGCAACTGGAAGGCACCATCCAGCAGAACAGTAAAGCGATTGGCGCGCTGCAAGACAAAGCCAGCACTATCGCGAAAGAAGTGCAATGGGCAGAAGCACGTCTCAGTCAGCGCGAACGTGAACTAGCAAATGTTACGACAGAACTTAAGCAAGCAGAAAGCGATTACGCGACGCGCAAAAGCGATTATAGCCGAACGATTCGCAGTTTGCTGAGAATGCGCGAATTGCCAACCACTGCCTATTTTACCAAACCTGAAAACATGCAGCAGATGATGCGCACAGCAGCAGTGATGGAGGCAACCAGCGCGAGTCTGTCCAAAAAAGCGGCTGAATTATCAAGTGAAATCAAACGATTATCGGCGATTCGCACGCGCGCGGAAGCTGCCAATCGTGCGGTTAAAAACGACCAAAGCCGCCTTAAGCAGGAGCAAGTGAAACTGGCTAGCGAAGTCGGTAAACGTCAGGCGCTTCTCAAGGATTTGCGGGGTGACTATGCACAAGAAAAAGCGCGGGTCGCCGCACTGTCCAAACAAGCTAAAACTGTGCAAGAGCTGATTGCTAAATTAGACACGAAACCACCTGTGACGACAGGGTTTAAGCGCATGAGCGTGGGTGGCGGTCGTGCACCATTAGCTGGCACCGTGCTGCATCGCTTTGGTCAGAAGAAAAACGCTAATGAGACTTGGCGCGGCATGGTATTTCGCGGCAGACCCTCAGGAACGGTCGTCGCGCCGCATGATGGTGAAGTGGTGTTCACTGGGCCATTTCGTGATTATGGGTCGATGGTATTGCTCCGCCACGGAAACGGCTATATCTCGCTACTGGCAGGGCTTGGCAGGGTAGATGTGGGGCTGAATCAGGGCGTTAGGGCGGGTGAACCACTGGGTGCCATGCCCACCACAGGTAACAGTGAACTCTATGTTGAACTCAGAGAAAACAGCAAGACTATTGACCCAGCGCGCTGGTTCGCTAAGCTTCCTTCTAGCCTAGCACGACAATAGGCAGAAAAAGGAACTTATGAAACACCTCTCACTACTCGCCACGACGTTGCTTGCGTTCACCGCCCTTTCCCATGGCGCCATGGCATCGACACCAGAAAAAGAGACCAGCACCTATGAATTGCTGAATTTGTTCGGCGATGTATTTGATCGCGTGCGTAGTGATTATGTCGAAGAAGTGACGGACGAGAAGCTCATCGAATCGGCGCTGAATGGTATGCTCACCTCGCTTGACCCACATTCGAGCTACATGAACGAAAAGCAGTTCGAGGAAATGCAGGTACAAACCAAAGGTGAATTTGGTGGCCTCGGTATCGAAGTGACGATGGATAGCGGCTTGGTAAAAGTCGTATCGCCGATTGATGAAACTCCCGCAGCTAAGGCTGGCCTTAAGCCTAATGATTTCATCAGCCAGATTGATGAAACGCCTGTGATGGGTTTGACCCTCTCAGAGGCGGTTGAGAAAATGCGCGGGCCTGTTGATACGAAAGTAGAGCTGACGGTATTGCGCGAAGGCGAGAAAGAGCCCTTCAAAGTTACACTCACGCGCGCTGTGATCAAAATTCAAGCCGTGCGCTCTCGTGCGGAGGGCGATGTCGCATATATTCGCATCAACAGCTTCACCGAAACTACCTACGACATGATGAAGTCGGAAATGGAGAAGCAGGAAAAAGCGATTGGTAAGAAACTCAAAGGCGTGGTGCTGGATTTGCGTAATAATCCTGGTGGCCTTCTCGACCAAGCAATTGCGGTGTCTGACGCATTTTTGGAACGCGGCGAGATTGTTTCGACCCGCTCACGCAAGCCTGAAGAATCCAAGCGTTATAGTGCGACAGAGGGTGACTTTATCCATGGCTTGCCACTGGTTGTTATCATCAACGAAGGTTCGGCTTCTGCATCGGAAATTGTTGCAGGTGCCTTGCGCGATCACAAACGTGCGATTGTACTGGGTATGAAGTCCTTCGGTAAAGGCTCAGTGCAAACGGTAATTCCGATTAAAGATCACGGCGCCATTCGTTTGACTACTGCACGCTACTATACCCCGTCAGGTACTTCCATTCAGGCAGAAGGCATTGTGCCAGATATTGAAGTGCAGCAGGCAAAAGTGGAAGTAGAGAAGAAAGAGAATCTGCTTTCAGAAGCTAATCTGCCGCGCCACCTCATCAATAAAGAGCAAGAAAAATATGAAAAGCGTAAGGAGAAAGAGACGGGTAAGAAACTTGGCGAGTTAAGCGCTAAAGACGATTACCAGCTTAGCCGTGCGCTTGATTTGATTCGTGCTGTGTCGATTTACGGTTCCCTTAAATCGCAATCCAACACCACCACAGCAGCGACAGAACCTCATACGCTTCGCGTGCAGTAATGAAAGTGCGGCTTGGTAGTATTGGTCCCAATAACTCGTCTAGCCGCTATGTCTGGGTTGGCCTTACGGTACTGCTGACACTAGGCGTGCTCAACACGATCGTGGATTTAGTTGGCGTTCCTGCGGCTCAAACTTCCCTTGCACTACAATCACAACAACGCGTGGTGATTGATCCAAAGACTGGTGCCGTAAGCGGCGCAGACCGCCCAAAAGCGTCTTCACCACAGGCCGCACCCAAGGAAGCTTCTGCTGAGACCTTTGATGTGGGTAAGGCCGAGAAAAAAGCAACGCCGCCAAAAGTTCCTGCCCAAAAGCCGATCACCCCAGAAGGCGATGTGCCCCGCCCAACCGAGCCAGTGCAACCAAGCAATGAAGCCAGTGAAGAAATACTTCCAGATGATGCACCAGCACTAACCACTGCACCAAGTGGTACGAATATCAAAAGCGTCGCGCGCACTAAAGATAGTCTGCTGAGCGCGCCTGCACCTGAAGTTGCAGAGATTACGCCAGAAGGCGCGCTACCCAAGCGTGGTAAGGGCAAAGACGTAACACCCGCGATGCTGTATTCACGAAACTATGTTCGCAAAGACGATGTTGCGACCATTCACTTCGTTGTGCTTGGGCTTGGTTTTAGCAGCGATATACAACTTCTCGCACAGGAACTACCACCCGAGGTAAGCTTTGCATTCTCGCCCTATGGTGAATCACTCTCGCAGGCGATTGAAGCGGCGCGTAATGATGGGCATGAAGCATGGATTGATTTGCCCGTGCAAACGGAAGGATACCCACAAGATGATCCAGGTCCGCTTGGCTTGATAGCAACCCTCACGCCCGACAGTTTCGACAAACGCTTAAACGTGATTTTGCGAACGGTGGTTGGTGCAGTGGGAGTCATTTTCCCGAACGATGAAACATTGAGCGGCACGGCTACCGTGTTTAGCAATACGCTTAAATCCATCGACTCGCGTGGCCTCATCGCGCTTAGCACGCACCCCAAGCGTACTATCAGCGAGCTTGCCAATGAAAAGGAGATTAAGAAGATTCTCGCGAAAAGTGATTTGGTACTGGACGATGTGCCGAATGAGTCAGTGATTAAGAGCAAACTTGCAGGACTTATTGATAGCGCAAAAGAGCGCGGGCAGCTTATTGTTTTGCTGCATGCACGCCCACAGACTTTGATTCTGCTTAAAAACTGGCTCACACGCAATATGCAAGAAGGTGTCGAGCTTGCGCCGCTTAGCGCTGTCATTCTACGCCCTGCGCCCATGCTGCAGCCTGGTGATGTAGAAGCAGCGCCAAAACCTGCGGCGGGCCATGGTGGTGGCGAAGCAAAACCTGCGGCGGGCGGTCACTAATGGCGCGCACGGATTTGCCGTATCGCAAAGGTGTTGGCATCATGCTTTTCAATGCACAAGGTTTGGTGTTTGTCGCCAAGCGCATTGATATGACATCCGAGGCATGGCAGATGCCCCAAGGCGGTATCGATGACGATGAAGCTCCGCGTGATGCAGCATTTCGTGAACTCAAAGAAGAAATTGGCACGAATCGCGCGACCATTCTTGCAGAGTCAAAGGACTGGTTGCGCTATGATTTGCCCGACGAACTCGTTCCCGTCATTTGGAAGGGGCGCTATCGTGGCCAAGAGCAAATGTGGTACGCGATGCGACTGGATGGTGATGATTCGCATATCGACATTGCGGGCGAGCACCCAGAATTTTCGGAATGGAAGTGGGTGCCAGTCGAGACCCTGCCCGACCTCATCGTGCCATTCAAGCGCGCATTATATGAAGACTTAGTTCGTGAGTTTAAGGCGCTGGCTACGCCGATTTAATCATCGTGCTTGCACCGCCTGCGGTGAAGACCTCAATCAACAGGACATGTGGAATACGACCATCGAGGATATGTGCGCTATTCACGCCCGCTTTCAATGCATCGACGCAGGTTTCCACTTTCGGAATCATGCCGCCTGTAATCGTGCCATCGGCTAACAGCGCGTCGATTTCCTTGGCGTTGATTTCACTGATGAGCTGCTTGTCTTTGGTGAGAATACCAGGAACGTCGGTCAGCATCATCAGCTTGTCGGCTTTGAGCGCACTTGCAATAGCGCCTGCTGCAGTATCCGCGTTGATATTATAGGTTTCACCATTTGGTCCCATACCGATTGGCGCAATCACAGGAATCATGCCTGATGCGGTAATGTTCTCGAGCACCTTAGGGTTCACGATGGTGGGCTCACCCACAAAACCTAGATCAAGAAGCTTCTCGATATTGGAGTCGGGATCTTTTTTGGTGCGGCGCAGTTGCTGCGCTTTGATTAACTCGCCGTCCTTGCCTGACAAACCAATAGCCGTGCCACCCGCTTGGTTAATCGCTGTTACGATCTGCTTGTTGATCGTGCCAGAGAGAACCATCTCGACAATCTCTACCGTGGCTTGGTCGGTTACGCGCAAACCATCAATGAACGAGCTTTGGATTTTCAAGCGCTCTAGCATCGCGCCAATTTGTGGGCCGCCGCCATGCACGACCACTGGATTAATACCGATTGTCTTGAGCATCACGATATCGCGTGCAAACGTCTCGGCGGTGCGCTCATCGCCCATCGCGTGACCACCATACTTGATCACGAACGTCTTGCCGCCAAAGCGCTGGATATATGGCAACGCTTCGCTCACCGTTTTAGCGGTACGCAGCAAAAGTTCTTTGGTCTTGAGCGACTTAATTTCCATGGGACATCCTTATCCTTGAATCGCGTCTATAACGCACTGTCTGAGCGCGTCAATGCCAAGTTTTGATTCGGCGCTGGTCGCGACGATGCCAGGATGGGCTGCTGGGTGCTTTTTCAAATGCTTAAGGGCTAATTCTTTGTACGTTTCAAGGTCGGCAGCAGAGGTTTTATCACACTTGGTCAGCACGACCTGATAGCTGACGGCTGCGTCATCGAGCAATTTGAACATTTCAATATCAGGCGGCTTAATGCCGTGGCGTGAGTCAATCAGCACGAAGGCGCGGCGCAATTCGCGGCGGCCACGCAGATACGAGAATAAAACGCCCTGCCAGCGCTCAATATCTTTCTTGGGGGCTTTTGCGTAACCATAACCTGGTACATCGACCAGCATCAGCGTTTCGTCGAGATTGAAAAAATTGAGCTGGCGCGTATGACCTGGCGTAGAGGACGTGCGGCATAGGCTGTTGCGACCCACCAATGCATTCACCAAGGATGACTTACCAACATTAGAGCGCCCTACAAAGGCGACTTCGGGCAAGGTGAACGTCGGCAACTGTTCAAGCTCCGCGACACCCGCCACAAATTCTACATGCTTGGCGAAGAGCGGAAACTCGTTCATGCGTTCTTAGGCCGCAGCCCCTTCTTCTCCAAACGACGCTGGATAAACCATTGCTGTGCAATCGACAGCGTGTTGTTCCATGCCCAATACAGCACCAAACCCGCAGGGAATGTCGCGAATAGGAAGAGGAAAATATAGGGCATATAGCCAATGACCATGGCTTGCACTTCGTCGGTTGGCTTAGGGTTGAGCTTCTGTTGCAGCACCATCGTCGCGCACATGATGATGGGTAATGCACCTAGATGCAGGAAGCTTGGCGCATCCCACGGCACAAGACCAAACAAGGTGAAGAGGTTGGTTGGGTCCATCGCAGAGAGGTCGTGAATCCAGCCATAAAACGGCGCATGACGCATTTCGATGGTGACGAACAAGACTTTGTACAATGCAAAAAACACGGGGATCTGAATCAGAATCGGCAAACAACCCGAGAGTGGATTCACCTTTTCGCGCTTATACATTTCCATGATTTCTTGATTCATTTTCATCTTATCATCAGCAAATTTTTCACGAATCTCCATCATTTTTGGGGTCAGTAACTTCATCTGGCTCATGCTGGTGTAGGACTTATTCGCCAATGGGAACATGATGAGCTTGATGGTGACAGTAAGTAGTAAAATCGCGATACCAAAATTGCCGACATGCGATTGGAAGAAGGTCAACAGCTCGAACATCGGACGAGTCAGGAAGTAGAGCATGCCGAAGTCAACGGCGCGATCAAACAGGGGAATGTTGTATTCCGATGCGTATTGGTCGAGCAATTCTACTTTCTTAGCGCCTGCGAATAAACGCATGGTCACGCTGTGGCTTTTGCCTGCATCAACGGTGAAGGACTCGCCGCGCGCATCAATCTGGTAGGCGTCTTTATCGTCACGCGTGATGTGGCGGAAGCTTGCGTCGAACACCTCACCTTTATCTGGCACAATAGCGCTGAGCCAATATTTGTCCGTGATGCCGAGCCAACCTTTCGTATCTTCCAACTTGGTTGGGCCATCGTCGCGCAAGGACTCGTAGCTGATTTCTTTGAGCTCGTTACCAAGTACGCCGAGCGGCCCTTCATGCAAAATATACATGTGCTTGGACGTATCTGCGAAGGTACGGTTCACAAGGCCGTAAGGGAAAAACGTCAATGCCTCGCCCGTATCATTATGCACCGTGAGCGTGACGGTGAACATATAATGCTCGTCCATATGAATGGTTTTTTCATATTTCAAACCGCCGCTTTGCCATTCAAGTGTCACGGGATGTTCAGGGCTGAGCGAACGGCCCCCAGATTGCCATAAGCTATTACCATCTGGTGCGGCAATATGTGCTTCGGCAGGCAATACGCCAAACTCAGCAAAATATGGGGCTTTGCTGCTGCGCTCATTGAGTAGGCGCACTTCAGGCGAACCTTTTTCGAGCGTCTCGTGATAATTGGCGAGCGTCAAATCATCGAAGCGCGCGCCTTTGAGATTGATCGTGCCATGCAATGCATTGGAGCGGATTGGAAGACGTGGTGCATCGTCGGTTTCGGTAGTTTCTACAGCTTCCACTTTCGTATCAACAACGGGCGCTTTTACCGTCTCAACCAACGCATTCTTTTCTGCTGCAATACGCTGCGCTTCGAGTCGTGGGCGCTCATAGAAATACTGCCATGCGCCCATAATCGCAGTGCAAAGCACTAGTGCGATAATGAGGTTTTTAATATCGGGGCCTTGGCCAGGTTGATTGGGCTGGAACATATTATTTTTCGTGCTTTTCTGGTACGTTATCAATACCGCTACCGCCCCATGGGTGGCAACGTGCGATGCGTTTTAGGGCAAGCCACCCACCAGCGCAAGCACCATGTACTTTGATGGCCTCCGCCGCGTATTGCGAACATGTCGGCAGATAGCGGCAAGCGGGTGGTGTAAAGGGCGAGATAGCCAACTGATACACGCGTATCATGGCCTTGAAGAACAGGGTCAAGAGCTTAGCCATGCAGCTTCCGCAGGCTTTTGCTCAGCTCATCGAGAATGGTCTGATATTCGGCCTTATCGCTGCCCGCTTTACCAATAATAACATAATCGTACCCTGCGCGTGCGTGCGTGGACCATAATGTAGCAACGGCTGCACGCAGGCGACGCTTGATGCGGTTGCGCATAACGGCATTGCCGCAGGCGCTGCTGACGGTAAACCCTACGCGGCATGTATCGGCTTTCGCGTCGGGTGAGGCAATCATACGGATAATAGCTATTGAATTTGCGGCCTTCTGGCCTGCATTCGCACGCAGAAAATCTGGGCGCTTGGTGATGCGCGTAATTGTCAGAGATGTTGTGAAGCCTGCCATCACAGGCAGCAAACTTACGCCGAGAGGGACTTGCGGCCCTTAGCGCGACGAGCAGCCAGCACGCGGCGGCCACCTACGGTTGACATGCGCGAACGGAAGCCGTGACGACGTTTGCGAATCAGCTTGCTTGGTTGGTAGGTACGTTTCATTGCCATAAATCGCTCGCTTGTTTGCCTTCATAAGTTTTTTTAAAGTGGGCGCACTGTCTAAATCGCTTGAAGGCCCCTGTCAAGCACTATTGCAGAGCCACAATCATCAGCAAAACCCCGTATTTCAGCAACTTAGGGCGGTTTTGAGTTGTCTTGGCCCCTATTCTTGCTACAGTTATGGGCATGTTTTCCTACCTTCGCTATTTTTCGGTGATTAGTTTGGTGGTCGTCGTTGCGGGCGCGATTGCGCTCAGCATGATGTTCACTGGAATGATGCGCGACGAGTTCGTTAATGCCGAGAAGATCGAGCATCTGTCGGATATTGATAGCTTTACACATTCAGTGTGGCGCAAGCATCCACTCAATGCAAATGGCGGGCGTGACCCAGAAATCGCCGCCGCGTTTATTGCGGAATCAGGGAAATTCTTCGCTAGGCAGGGCTTTGCGAAAGTCACCATTTTCTCGCCTGATGTCCGCCAACTGTATTATGGCTCGACGAAGGCTTACGTTACCAGTGATGGCAGCAAACGCATCACCTTGTTCAATGTCCCGCAGATTCAACGCGGGCAAATCGCCAGCCGCGTATTAGATACTGCCTATCTCACTGGCAGTACGGATGCTGATAAACCGAAACTGATGATTCAGTCGATTATTCCAATTATGAAGCCTGAATTCACGGAGAGCGACCGCCCGCTATGTGCCAAGAATGCGCTTCCTAGATGTATTCCGGAAGCATTAGTGGAAATGTATAGCGATATTACGCCCCTCAAGGAAAGCATGGCCCACATGCAATGGCTCATTAGCGGCGCGGTGATTATCGCCTTTCTGGTGATTCTTGGTATTTTAATGTTCACTGCAAGTCGTGCTGAAGCCATCATCGCGCGCCAGCATGAAGTGAATCTGGAATTGACCGCCGCAGCCAGCGCTGCTGAGGCACAAAGCCGCGATAAATCGCAGTTTCTGGCGAATATCAGCCATGAATTGCGCACGCCACTCAATGCGATCATTGGCTTCTCTGATATTATTAGAAATGAAGCGCGGCATTTGCTGGATACGGCGCATCAAGGCTTCATCGACGATATTCATAGCTCGGGCAAGCACCTGCTGAGCCTCATCAACGATATTTTGGACTACTCCAAAGCTGAAGCGGGCAAGCTGGAAGTCAATTGGGAAGAGCATGATTTGGGTAAAATCATTCGTAACAGCTTACGCATGGTGATGCCGCGTGCCGAGACAGCGCAGGTTATGTTGGTGGAAGACTTGCCGAGCCAGCACTTTGTCATGGTGACGGATAGTAAGAAACTCAAACAAGTTCTGCTTAACCTATTGTCGAACGCAGTGAAATTTACCCCTGCAGGTGGCGAGGTGCGCTGCGCCCTATGGGAAGATGTGGGCAAGCAGCAAATGGTGATTCAGGTTAAAGATACGGGGATCGGTATTGCTCCCAAGGATATTTCTAAGGTCATGATGCCGTTTGGTCAGGTTGACAATAAACTCAGCCGCAAATATGAGGGCACTGGCCTAGGATTGCCGCTTAGCCGTAAGTTCGTGGAACTGATGGGCGGTGAATTCACCATTGAAAGCGAATTGAACGTAGGCACATCGGTCACGGTGCGTTTACCAAAAGCGCCAAAAAACTGGAAACCACCAGAAGAAGAAAGTGCAAGCAATGTCGAAACAAGTGACGAACCAGAAACGACGTAGTGTCACCGATATTCGTGCGGCGAAAAGCGGCACGCCCCTCGTTGTACTCACCGCTTATACTGCGCCAATGGCCGCGCTGCTGGATGACGCCTGCGATATCCTCATGGTTGGCGATTCGCTTGGTATGGTGGTGTATGGTTATGATTCCACGCTCAAAGTTTCACTCGAGCAGATGATTGCGCATGGCGACGCTGTGGTGCGCCACTCGAAGAATGCACTGGTGGTGATTGATTTGCCGTTTGGTTCTTACCAAGCTTCCGCAGAGCAAGCATTCCACTCCGCAGCACGCGTATTGAAAGAAACGGGTGCGACGGCAGTGAAACTTGAAGGTGGCAAAGAAATGGCACCAACCATTGCCTATCTCGTGGAACGCGGTATCCCCGTGATGGCGCATGTAGGGTTGATGCCGCAGCATCTGCACCAATTGGGCGGCTTCAAAGCGCAAGGCAAAGAGAAAGCACAACAAAAGCTCATTATGGAAGATGCGCTTGCCGTTGAGAAAGCTGGCGCTTTCAGTGTAGTGCTTGAAGGCATTATGGAGCCACTGGCAAAAACTATTACGCAGAAACTTTCTATTCCAACGATTGGTATTGGCGCATCGCCTACGTGTGATGGTCAGGTGCTGGTAGTGGATGATATGCTCGGCATGTTCGAATTCACGCCGCGCTTTGTTAAGCCGTTTGCTGAGCTGCGCCATGAAATTTCTCGTGCGGCATCAGAATATGCTAAAGCAGTACGGGCACGCAAATTCCCTACATTGGCACAGTGCTACGGTACTAAGAAATAATTACATGGGTGCTTTAGCTGCGCCGACATCTGGCGGCGGCGCCTGTGGCGCTGCTTTCGGCTCGATGCCGCGCGCACGCAATGCTTCTTCGCGTTTGGTGGCGTCGAACTCGGCTTTTATTTTATCGAGCGCCTTAATACGCTCATCCACGAAGTGGCGCATGAAATTCAATTCCCCTTGAGGCAATTGCTGCTCGCTATCCATGATGTTTTGAATGATGGCACCCGCCGCATCGAATTCACCGCGCTTCTCATGCACAAAGGCTGGCATTTGCTGCGCCCAGATTGGAATCTCCGTATGGCCTGCCAGCTTATTGGCGATCTCTAAAGCGCGACCTGAGTCCTTGAGTTTGTGGTCAGCGAGGTAGACGGCTTGTACCATCCACCACCATTTATCTTTCACACGTCCGTCGGCAAATTGTTCGAGATAATCGACAATATATTTTACATCGGGCGCATATTGGGTCTGGCTGAAATAGTAAGTTGCCATCGCAGGAATGTAGTTGGATTGATTGTCCAATTTATCGAGCGCAACAAACCAGTGATAGAGTCGCTCAAAGTCATACTTATAAAGTGCGGTGAAGCGACCAAACGTGTCACCTGCATTTTGTATGTTGAGGGCGAGTAAGCGAAATAGTGCCTCTTCGTCACCAAATGACAGGGCTTTAAGGGTAGTCTCGCCTGGCACATCCGGCACAATCCCCATCTCTGGGAGGCGTGTGTGGGTGTTGTACCAGAAGGCGCCCTGCAAACTCAGGAATAGTAATAGCGCGGCGATGGGCAAACGCAGTGACATCAGAATTGCTTGCGCTTGAAGTCAATCGTGGTGGCGGCAATCAGTAGCGGAATAAAAATCGCTGCTTGATACAAACAGAGCAATGCGTCGTCATAGGATTTGGGGCCATACATCAGCCATTGGCTTTTAGCGAAAAAGTCGAGGCGAGGAATGACGGTAGAAATAGCAGTGATGGTCCATTTTGCGCTGGCTTGCAAAATATCACTATGAAAAATCACCCCCGATTTTAAGGTGGCGAGGAAAAACCCTATCATGCGCGCGATGGTGTACATCGCCAGCGATGCTAATACTGCGCTCACCCCGCTTCGCAGCGTGAAGGAAGCAAAGAGTGCGATTGCGACCACCAACCATGATTCTAGCAGCACGCTAATCGACCACACCATGAAGCCTGTTTTATTGATAATGCCCAAGTAGGCGAGAATCACGACGGGCGGAATGATCAGGATTGTTGCGACCACCGAAAAACCTAACCAATAGGAAAATACGAGTGTGGTGCGCGAAATGGGACGCGAGAGCAGCACGTCAATCTCTTTGCTGTCAAAGGCATTACGGACGTGAAAGCCGATGAAGACAATCATACCAACCATAATGATTACGCGTGCCGTGGCCGCCGTGAAGCTTAGTGTCATGGCTTCTGGCTCAAGCATCGCGGTAGAACCAAGCACACTGCAAATATAGGAAGCTGCCGCCACGCCAAGCAACAGGCCAAGAAACAACCTATCGCGCGTAGCGGTAAGCAAAATATAGCGGATGTTGCTAAACATATTACTGAAGCTTCAGCGGACGCGGATCTGTGTTGAACTTTTCGTAGATCGCTTTGTCGGCTGCTTGATGTGATCCCGCGCTATTGAGGATGGTTGCTTTGATGAATACAATCAGCTCGCGCTTACGTGTAGTTTCATTGCGTGATTTGAACGCATTACCAATCCATGGAATCTCGCTTGCACCTGGAACACCATCTTGCTGGCCAGTGTTGGTGTCTTCCATCAAACCACCAATGACCATGACGCCACCTGATTTCACTTTCATGATCGAATCCAGTTCGCGCACTTCCACGATTGGAATGTCGTTCGAAATGGTTGCACCTGCAAGCTGTGCGGCTAGCACTGTGCCTGGGTCTTGGACCGTATTTACCACGCGCGACAAGGTTGGGCGCACGTTGAGAGTGACTTCATTGGTCTTGAGATTGACGGATGGTAGAATCGTCATGATGATGCCGATCGGGATCGAGCGTCGTGTGGTGTTGAAGCTAGGCTGTGTCGTGGTCACGGTACCGCCACCACTGGTCGACGAGCCACCCGTTACCTGCACCTCGAAGAAGATGCGGTTTTGTGCAACGGTCAGCACAGCAGGTTGGTTATTGATGGCATGCAGACGTGGGCTAGACATGGTGCGTGTCGTGCCGAAGCGCTGGATCAAGCGTACCAAGTCATTGATATCGCCACCACCGGTTCCTTCATCCAGCGTGAAGCTCATCACGTTGTTAGTGGTGATATCGCTGATCGATTGGAAGTTTAGACCAAAGCGGCCACGCCCAACCACTGAATCCCAGTTGATACCGCTACGGAATTCATCGAGCAGTGTTACTTCAACAATTTTTGCTTCAATCAACACCTGCGCGGAGGCGTTACGTTCCATCAGCGTTAAGAAGCGCTGCACTGCGTCGTGCTGGCGCTCGGTACCATTGACCGAGATAATGCCCGCTTGGCGGTTGATGACGTAGCCGCCCTCCTCCGCAGCGCCTGAGGTGGCAGTAGTTGCACTAATTGAAGCTTCTTGTGTGCTCGTGCGCGTGGTGTTGGTTGCGGTGCTGCTCAGAATTTCTTGAATGCTTGCTTCCAATGACGACCACAGGTCACTTTCGGCCGTAGAATTAATGCTAGCGCTGGTACCGCTTGAAATTGCGGAACTGCCACCGCTACTGCTACTACTACTGCTGCTGCTACTGCTACCGCCGCTCGACTCACCGCCCTCTTCAGAGCCCGCAGACAATACATCTGTCGAGATGCTGACACTGCTTTCGCTTGAGCGGACCAAGTTCAAGAAATCGACCGAGTAGTTTTTGATGTAGGATGTGTCGGGCTCGATACGAAGAACGCCGTTGGTCATTTTATAGCGCAGACCGCCAAGGCTTGAGATGCGCTCCACCACTTCGTTGAAGGGTTTGTTCTTAGCGCGGAAGTTGATACCGCCCTCAATCCCGTTACCTACTTCGATGTCCACATCCGCCAGACGCGACAGCTCAAACAATACATCACGCAATGGCACGTCCTCGGTGACAGAGATTGATACGAGTTTGGACTGGCCAATTTTTGGTGGTCGTGGCGCGGCAAGAATTTGCGCAACATCAGGAATTGGGGGGGCGCCAGTTTGAACATCGCCGGTAGCGCCTTCAGGCAGCAAGGTGCCAATATCGTTTAATTTGCGGTAATCATCTCGTTCGAGGTTTTGGGGGCGATCATATGGATCATCCCCCCTAAAACCCGCGATCTCATCGCCCGGCAAGCAAGCAGTAAGTACCAAAGCTGAAACTATCAAACTTCCAATTGAAGAAAGACGCATGAGGCAACCTTGAACCCACTCTTGAATGACTAGTGCTTATTATTTTTGTTGTGTGCGTGAGCACATCATCTGTGAAAACATGTTTCGTTTGTTCATGCAACTCACAACAACAAATATACACAGCTTAAGGATGCAGGAACTGCATTTTTATTCCATAGAGTTGCCAGAATGTCGCGTAGGCCTCTGGCATGAAGATGAAAACAAGCAACGAAAGAATGATGGCAGGGCCGAATGGAAAGACCTCGCCTTTGCCAAGGGCGCGCCAGATACATGCACTCGCCACACCTAAAACACCTGCAAATACGAGTAATGGCGCAAAGTGAATTGCATGCGGCAACCAAATACTCACGACGCCAAATAATTTTATATCGCCCCAACCCAATCCATCGCGCTTGGTGATCAGCAAGAAAAGATATTTCACGCAGATGCTACCTACGAGCGCAATCGACATGGTGGTGATAATGGTGAGTGCATTCATGTCTTGCGTATAGGCAAACACTATGCCGAACAGTGCGAGTGCAATTTGGTATTCGTCGAGAATCAAATAATGTTCAAGGTCGGTAAGAATGATGGCAACCGATACGAACCACAAACCGATATAGGCAATCGTCACATAGGATAGTTCACCGTAGCGATAGAGAATGGCTGCTGCGCCAATTGCGCATAATAATTCGGTGATGATATAGCGCGAACTAATCGCCGCGCGACAATGCCGACACTTCCCGAAGTTCACGACCCATGAAAGAACGGGCAGCAAATCACGCGCCGCTAGTTGCGCGCCGCATTTCGGACAGCGCGAGCGTGTCGCACCAACCTTTTCATCGCGGGGAAGGCGGTAACTTATAAGTGTGATAAATGACCCGATACACGCACCCAGTAGTGCCGCAAGCGGCAGCACCCAGTGCGTGATTCCTTGTAAATCAATAGGTTGCATTCTTATCACCCCAAGCGCCTTGTGCGCAAAACTGCCATTAAAATCATGCTTTTAGGTTGCGCTGTCCACCGCTTCGTGCCAAAACCCTGCTCTACTACTATATATAGTGTCTGAGTGTAGCCGAAATGAACAAACGGGTTGCCATCGCGAATGACCATGCGGGACTTGCACTGAAGCAGGCACTCGTGAGCGAGATTGAGTCGCTCGGATTTACGGTAGAGAATTTAGGTACCGATAGCGACGCAAGTGTAGACTACCCCGACTACGGTCAAAAGGTTGCAAAACATATCGCTGACGGCCACGCCGCCTTTGGGATTGCGATTTGCGGTTCGGGTGTTGGTATCAGCATCGCCTGTAATAAAGTTGCGGGCGTACGTGCTGCACTTTGCCAAACGGGACTTACTGCCGAGCTGTCGCGCAAACATAATAATGCCAATGTGCTTGCACTCGGTGCGCGTCTCATTGGCGTTGAGGAAGCAAAAGAATGTGTCCGCCGCTTTCTCACCACAACGTTCGAGGGTGGACGACATGAATCACGTGTTAAAAAATTAGGTTAGGAGTTTAGGAATGTCTGCACTGGCTAAAAAGAAGGAAGAAGTTATGAACGGATTTTTCACCACCCCGCTCGCATCGGCGGATAAAGAACTTTTCGCAGCGATGGAAAAAGAACTCGCGCGCCAGCAGAATCAAATCGAATTGATTGCATCAGAAAATATCGTGAGCCGCGCGGTGATTGACGCGCAAGGTTCGGTGCTCACCAACAAATATGCCGAAGGTTACCCAGGCAAGCGCTATTATGGTGGTTGCGAGCATGTGGATGTGGTCGAGCAACTGGCGATTGACCGCGCGAAACAACTTTATGGTTGTAGCTACGCCAACGTACAACCCAACTCGGGCTCGCAAGCCAACCAAGGCGTGTTCAACGCACTGCTGAAACCAGGCGATACGATCATGGGTCAATCCCTTGCGGCAGGCGGTCACCTCACCCATGGTGCGCCAGTGAACCAATCGGGTAAATGGTTCAATGCTATTACTTACGGCGTGCGCGAAGATAATCACCTGCTCGATTACGATGCGATTGAAAAACTCGCGAAAGAACATAAACCCAAACTCATCATCGCAGGCTTCTCTGCCTATCCACGCGTGGTGGATTGGGCGCGCTTCCGCCAGATTGCAGATTCTGTTGGTGCATACTTCATGGTCGACATGGCGCATATTGCAGGCCTCGTTGCGGCAGGTTCTTACCCATCGCCACTGCCACATGCACATGTCGTGACCACAACAACGCATAAAACATTGCGTGGCCCACGCGGCGGTATGATTCTTTCAAACGTGCCTGAATTGGTGGTTGGTAAAACTGCACAAGGTAAAGATCAAACGCTCGAGATGGCACTGAACAGCTCCATCTTCCCTGGTATTCAAGGCGGCCCACTCATGCATGTGATTGCAGGTAAAGCCGTTGCTTTCGGTGAAGCGCTGCAACCAAGTTTCAAACAATATGGCCAAGCGATTGTTGATAATGCACGCGCACTGGCAGCCGTGCTCAAAGCACGCGGCCTCAACATCGTTTCAGGGGGCACGGATAATCACTTGGTGTTGGTTGACCTTCGCCCAAAAAACCTGACAGGCAAAGCAGCCGAAGCGGCGTTAGAACGCGCTGGCCTCACCTGCAATAAAAATGCGATTCCGTTCGACCCTGCCTCACCGTTTGTGACCTCAGGCGTGCGCCTTGGCACACCTGCGGGCACCACACGTGGCTTTGGCATCAAAGAGTTCGAGCAAATCGGCACCTTGATTGCCGACGTGCTGGATGGCCTGAGTAAAAACCCTGAAAAACCCGAAGAGAACGCGGCACAAGAAGCCAAGACCAAAATTGAGGTCAAGGCACTTACCGCGCGCTTCCCGATTTATTCATAAGCGAGTGAGGAACCATGCGCTGCCCATTCTGTAGTCACGCTGATACGCAAGTGAAGGATTCGCGCCCAAGCGAAGATGGTTCATCCATCCGCCGCCGTCGTTTCTGCCCAAAATGCGAATCACGCTTCACGACATTTGAACGCGTGCAGTTGCGTGAACTCACGGTGGTGAAAAGCAATGGTGAACGGCGCGTATTTGACCGTGAGAAGATCGCACGCTCTATGTCGATCGCGCTACGCAAACGCCCTGCGGATGCTGAGGCGATGGAGATGGCGATCAATCGTATCGTGCAGAAGCTCGAAAGCGAAGGTGAAGGCGAAATCCCAACCGCGCGCATCGGCCAGTTAGTGATGGAAGAACTCAAGGCGATCGACGAAGTGGCGTATATTCGCTATGCGTCGGTATATCGTGATTTCCGTGAAGCGAAAGACTTTGAGAATTTCGTAGAGAACGAAGCGCTCTAGCAATGAACCGTGACGAACATTTCATGCACCATGCGCTGCGCGTGGGAGCGCGGCATTTGGGGCGCACTATGCCGAACCCCAGCGTGGGCTGTGTCATCGTGAAAGATGGTCACGTGCTTGCGGCCTCCGTAACAGGAGTGGGCGGCAGACCCCATGCAGAAACTCTTGCGCTCGATGCGATTGGTACAGCCGCAAAAGGCGCAACAGCTTATGTCACGCTTGAGCCATGTGCTCATCACGGCAAAACTCCTCCCTGTGCGGAAGCACTCATCAAGGCAGGCATAACGCGTGTATTCATTGCCGCAACCGATGCTGACCCACGCGTTTCTGGCCAAGGCGTTGCGATGCTCAAAGCAGCAGGGATCCATGTAACACTTTTGGAAATGGCCCACCCGCATCAAGGTTTTTTTCGTAGACTCCAGCATGGCCTACCGCTCGTGACGATGAAGATTGCCACCAGTAGTGATGGGGCAATGCATGACGGCACAGGAGGGCGCACGAAAATCACGGGTGACGTGGCGCAGCGTCATGGGCATTTATTGCGCGGCCGTTCGGAAGCGATTTTAACAGGTGTCGGAACTGTGCTTGCCGATGACCCCGAGCTTACCTGTCGCATCAAAGGCTACGAACACCCTTCCCTTGTTCGTGTCATTGCAGACAGGCAGTTGCGCACCCCCCTCACTTCTAAACTTGTGCGCAGCGCTGAGGCACAACCTACATGTATTATTACCCTCGCCGATACGCTGGAGCGCGCTGGTTCGCACGCGATTGAGCTGCGCGAGAAGGGCGTGAATATCATTGCACTCGAAGAGTTATCTCCGCGCAGCATATCGGCGGCGCTTGCCAAAATGGGCATCTCCCGCCTGATGGTTGAGGCAGGGCCACGCTTAAGCAACGCCTTTATAGCGGCCAATCTGGTGGATAGGCTCTATTGGTATAAGGCACCACAGATTATAGGCCGCACAGAAACAGACCTTCTGGCTGGGATTGCAAAAACCCCTCGCCATGCGCGCTCAGAGGCGCTAAACCTCGGCGCGGACACATTGGAAATACTGGAATTCGAGCCATGTTTACTGGACTAGTACAAGATCAAGGTATCATCACCCGCATCGCGCACGACGGCGATACGGCTATCACGATTGCGCCCAAAGCGAAGCGCTTCGTATATGGTTTAGGTGATTCGATTTCGTGTAACGGCATTTGTCTTACTGTGAGTGAACATACAGCGAATGATTTCACCGTTGTACTTTCTGCCGAGACGATGCGTGTGACCACCGCAGAAAGCTGGCGCAAGGGCGATGTTATTAATCTCGAACCATCGTTGGCGCTTGGTGATAAGCTTGGCGGGCACTTGGTAAGCGGCCATGTCGATGCCGTGACGGATGCGATCCATAGCGAAGCTTGGGGCGATTCACGCGAATGGACATTCCATATCCCCGCCCCGCTTGCGAAATTTATTGCGCCAAAAGGCTCCATTACCATTGATGGCGTGTCACTCACCGTCAACCGCGTGACGGATGATATGTTCTCGGTCATGATTATTCCGCACACATGGAGCGTGACACGTTTTGCGAACTTGCAGCCTGGCGATAAGGTGAATCTGGAAATCGATATGCTGGCGCGTTACGTGGCTAGACAGTTGGAGATGCGCGCATGAGTGCGTTATCAAGCATCGAGGAAATTATTGCGGAAGCAAAAGCGGGGCGCATGTTCATTCTGGTCGATGATGAAGACCGCGAGAATGAAGGCGATTTGGTCATTCCTGCCGAAGTCTGTGACGCACAGGCCGTGAATTTTATGGCGAAATATGGACGTGGTCTGATTTGTCTCACGCTTGAAAAATCGCAGGTACAGAAGTTGGGCTTGCCACCGATGGCGCGCCACAACACCTCGCGTCACCAAACGGCATTCACCGTTTCGATTGAGGCGCGCGAAGGTGTTACAACTGGTATTTCTGCTGCTGATAGAGCGCGAACCATCGAGGTAGCGATTGATCCCAAATCAGCGCCACATGATATTTCATCACCTGGTCACATCTTCCCGCTCGAGGCACGTGAAGGTGGCGTACTGGTGCGTGCGGGTCATACCGAAGCGGCGGTGGATATTGCACGCTTGGCAGGCATGAAACCTGCGGGCGTTATTTGTGAAATCATGAATGACGATGGCAGTATGGCACGCTTGCCTGATCTGATTCCTTTCGCAAAAGAACACGGCCTCAAAATCGCCAGCATTGCGGATTTGATTGCCTATCGCCGTCGCTCCGAAAAGTTGGTGAAGCGTTTGGTGGAGAGTAGTTTTACCAGCCGCTTTGGTGGAGAATTCCGTTGCATCGTTTATGGCACGACACTTGGATATGCCGAGCATATTGCGCTTATCAAAGGCGATATTGCGCCTGACAGCCCTACCCTTGTGCGGATGCACTCGTTGGATGTGTGGCAGGATGTATTGGGTGATACCAGCCTTGGAACTACAGGCTTGTTACAAGCAGCGATGCAAAAAATCAGCGAAAATGGTAATGGCGTGGTGGTGTTGATTCGAGAAGCACGTAAGACTGCCGCCTCGGATAATTTACGCCTTAAAATGGGCCAAGAGCCTAAGAATCCTGCGCTTCGTGACTATGGTATCGGTGCCCAAATTCTGCTGGATTTAGGGGTACGAAAGCTCACCTTGCTCACCAATGCACCGAAAAACATTGTCGGGCTTGAGGGTTATGGGTTAGAAGTCACCGGCCACCAAAACGTGAGTTAACATGAAACCGATTCTGATTGTCGTATCGCCTTATTATCAAGACATTGCCGAGCAGCTAGTGCGCGGTGCATCCCAAGTTGTTTCCGACGCGGGGTTGAAAGTTGAAATCATCACCGTTCCGGGTGCGTTTGAAATTCCTGCTGCCATTGGTTACGCACTGCGCAGCAATCGCTATGCTGGTTATATCGCGCTTGGCTGCGTGATTCGCGGCGAGACAACGCATTACGATTATGTGTGTCAAGAAACCGCACGCGGCCTGCAAGATCTGGCCGTGCAGTTTGGCGCAGCAATCGGCTTTGGTGTTTTGACGACAGAGAATTTGGAACAAGCCTTGGTGCGCGCTGATATCGCGCAAGGTGACAAAGGCGGTGAAGCGGCAAAAGCCTGCTTGCGTATGCTAGAATTACAGCAGGTATTCCTTGGCGAACAGGTCGAGGAAGAGGACGCCGATGAATAAATCTTTGATGAAAAAACGCGCGGCGCGGCTTGCTGCAGTGCAGGCGCTCTATGCAGGATCGATTGGCCTTGAGAAAAAGAGCGCGAAGGAGCTTGTCTTAACCATTCAAGCGCAATGGAAAGACAGCAAGGTGAATGACGACCAGAACTGGCCAGCCGATGTCACTCCGGACGCAACCTTGCTAGAAAAGATTCTGGTACAAACAGTGGATTCACGTGGCTTTATCGACCAAGCGATCGATAAGCTGATTCTGCCAGGTTGGACCAAAGAGCGGATGAGCCCGCTCATGCTGTGCATTTTCGTAGCCTGCGGCGCTGAGCGTTTGGATGACCAGAAGAAGCCGCGCGCCTTGTTGATTGGTGAATATACTGATGTGGCTTCAGGCTTCCTGAGTGAAGATGAGCTGGGCTATATGCATAAAGCGCTTAACCTTTTGCTTGATGAGTTGGATGCGTGAGCATGAACGCATCGCAGCTTACTTTGCGCCACTGAGTGGTGGTGAAGCAGGTGCATTTGGGCTGAGAGATGATGCTGCTGTTCTAACACCGCCCGCGCATCAGCAACTGGTGATTACCACCGATAGTGTGATTGAAGGCATCCATTTGCCGCACGGCGCTACGGCGGAGCAGTTCGCACATAAATTGATTCGCCGCAATCTCTCTGACCTTGCAGCGATGGGCGCAACACCATGGCGTTACCTGCTGAATGTTAGCACGCCGAGCATTGATATGGCGTGGTTACACAGCTTCACGGAAACACTTGCGACATTGCAAAACGAATTCGGCATGGTGCTCATTGGTGGTGATTCAACGGGCGGCAAAACCATTCATCTTACCGCAACCATGCTTGGGCTTGTTACTACGCCCCTTACTCGCTCTGGTGCTAAAGTTGGTGATGGAATTTTTGTGACGGGACGAATTGGCGATGCAGCGATGGCCCTTAAAACACTGACTAGTGCTTCACCTGAATTGCTGGCACGTTACTATCGCCCAACTCCGCGATTGGATGTGGGGCAAAAGCTACATGGCGTGGCTACAGCATGTATTGATATTTCCGATGGGCTGGTTGCTGATCTGGGTCATGTATGTGCCGCAAGTAATGTGGGCGCGGTCATTGATGTTGCGCAGATTCCATTTTCACCCGATGGCGATATCACCACCATGCTCACAGGCGGGGATGATTATGAATTGCTATTCACCGCCTCAGGCGCAGTTCCAGCATGCGATGTAGCCATCACGCGTATTGGCACGATTGTCGCGCAGCATGGCGTAGTGATCCATGGATATGACGGACCCAAAACGGGTTATTCGCACTAAATACGACCAGGACTACCCGCTGGATTCACCGATCGGCCAGGCGCGTTGAATCGGCCAAAGTTGCCCAGCAACTGCTCTATGACGCCCATTTTGCGGCCTTCCGCAGGCGTTTCTTTAGATACTAGCTCGACGGGTTTGCCGTCTTCTTTCTTGTATCGCTCGATATCTTTCACCGTATCATCTGCATCGAAAATCACTGCAACAACGCGCTGATTGGTGATCTCTGGCGCGAAGAAGGCCTTGGTCTCTTTGCGTGTGGAAATGTAATACCAGATCTTCTCGCCGTAGCTGGAGGTTACGGTCGGGCTACCAAGCACAGCTTGCACATCTTCGGAACGGCTTTGCCCAACTATCACTTGCGCGAAATCTTCTTTAGCAGGGCTATGGCCGCGCTGTTCGACAATCGGCGAGCAACTTGCAGTTACAAACAGTATCGTTATAAGGAGTGTATGTTTCAAAGACTGGCGCAATTTTTCTCTCCCGACCCGCTAACAATGCAGGCTCAGGATGTTTATATAGCATGCGTTTCGCAGGCACGAAATCCTTTTTTCTACACAGACCTCCATGTGCCAGACACGATTGATGGGCGTTTCGATATGGTCGTGCTGCATCTCTTCATTGCCTTGCGCGCACTGAAAGGTGAGACCGCATTTGGCGAGGCCATCACCGACGCATTCTTTGCAGATATGGATCGCAACTTGCGAGAAATGGGCGTGGGCGACCCCAGTGTTGGCAAACGCATTCGTAAAATGGTCGATGCGCTTTATGGCCGAATCGCCGCTTACGAAGCTGCTTGGGAAAGCGATGAAGCTCTGCGTGATGCGCTCATGCGCAATATTTACGCAGGCACAGCAGAGGCTGATTGTTTAGCGCAGCTTGCGGCCTATGCACGGCGCAGTGATGCGCAACTTCAGGAAGCAGCCGCGTCTTTGCGGGCGGGTAACGTTACGTGGCCAGCGCCGTCTGGGCGATAGAACTGCTCTTTCATTTTTACTAATGAATAAAGAGCGTTGAGATAGGGTGTTGGCATTTCAATCCATAAGCCGATTTCACGTACCGCACCGATGATCGCATCAATCTCCGTCGGTCTGCCTGCTTCGATATCCTGCTGCATACTGGTTTTGTGATAGCCAATTTTACTCGCCATCTCGACACGCGCTTTAGGGGTCTGCGGAATAGCGATATCAAGCGCTTCACTTATAATACGCGTTTCATTCATGACGGAGAGCACTAAATCAAGATCGTGATAGTCGCGCGCGAGTTGCGCCATCGTGCCGTGGGTAAGCGCGCCAATCGGGTTGAATGCGCTATTGCCCCAGACTTTATGCCAGATATCCTCGCGAATCGTTTCGGTGACTTTGACTTCTAAACCTGCCTTCTGGAACACCGCACCTAGCTGTTGCACGCGTGGCGTAATCGTGCGCGTTAACTCGCCAATGGTGAATTGATATTTTGGCATATACTCAACGACGCCTGGCTCCACCAACGTGCCTGCCAGATAGTTCACGCTACCGATGATGCGCTTTGCATCAATATATTTGGTGAGTGTTCCATCAGGGTCAACACTCTTGAGTGTTCTGCCATCATAGGGTCCGCCATGACATTGGAAATACCACCATGGCACACCATTCACCGATGGCATGATGATCGTGTCGTCATGTAGTAGTGGCGCGATATTGGGAGCAATCGTTGGCAGTTGGTGCGCTTTAGTGGTGAGCATCACGACATCCGTGCTACCAGCATCACGCGGATGCTCAAAAACTTTCACCTTACCATTCCAGCGCTCATTGCCAGTAATCAACGTGAGGCCCTTGCGCTGTAACGCGTCATGCTGTTTACCACGCGCGATGAAGGTCACATCATACCCTGCGCGCGCGCACAAACCACCAATCAGGCAGCCCATAGCGCCTGCACCGTAAATCGCAATTTTCATGCTATAAACTTGTATCGACTTCGGGGGCAGATGCAAGCAGTGCATTTGCCGAACTATAAGCCGATAAGCCCGCATCGCGGCGTGGGCGGTCTATCGCTGCTGGGGCAGGCTGCTCGGATGCGAGCGTGGTCTGGGTGACTAATTCAGCCTGATTTGGTGAAGCGGATTGAGATGAAGGGCTTGGCGCCGCTTGCAATTGTTGTGGCTGTACATTTGATTGCACAATCGTTGGCGATGCTGGCGTGAAGAATGCTTCAACTTCCTGAGCCGATAAATCCTGCGCGAGAAACTGTGCGGCAATATACGCAGGGCGCGGTTGCACCACGATGGTAGGTCGATAATTAGCGGTGTTAGGAATTAATGCAGCACCTAGCCCCGTAACGGCAATCTGCGTCTGACGCGCTGTCTCCACTGCTGAAGTGGGCGCGTTAATAGCACTTACGGACGGTGTCGGAGGTGCGTAACCTGCACCTTGCACCGAAATGTTGGGCGGCACGTACATGTGTCTAGCTCAATTCTTATTACCATTATTATAACACATTGAAACTACTGCATCTAGTCCTAAAGATGGGTTAATTTTTGTTAATGAAGCTGTCACGATACTTTCATTTTACTTACGAAGTTCAACAGTTTAATACTCTGCGCATGAAACGTTCTGTTCTATCGTGGTTGGTGATGGTGTTGGCTCTAGCGGGCCTGATGGCCTATGTCGGCCCTACCTTTTTTAACGTTACTTCCCCACCCGTTAAGAGCACAGGTAAGGCACTGATTGGTGGTGCATTCACGCTGGTGGATGGCACGGGGAACACCGTTACGGAAAAGAGCTTCGCTGGGAAATATATGCTGGTGTTCTTCGGGTTCACCCACTGCCCCGACATTTGCCCTACTTCATTATTGGTCACTAAAAACGCATTGGAAAAGATCGGCAGTAAAGCTGAAAAGCTTACACCCATTTTCATTACCATCGACCCTGAGCGCGATACGGTGGATGTGGTTGGGCGTTATGTGCAGAATTTTGGCACACAGTTTGTGGGCCTTAGTGGTACGCCTGAGCAAATCAAGCAAGCGGCAGATGCATATAAAGTTTACTATCAAAAGGTCGAGGATAAAGACTCAGGCATTGGCTATGTGATGGACCATTCTGGCTTCATTTACCTGATGGACCCAGAAGGTAATTACGTTACGCATTTTCCACACACTATTAGTGAGCAGGCACTAGCTGAAGCACTTGGTAACTACCTATGATGCGTCTTCTCGCACTTTCGATTGTGAGTATATTTTTCGTGGCAGCCTTTGGTGAGCGCGCATTCTCGAAGGACTCAGACACATTCATGGCGCATGATGCATGGGCCCCACCTTCGCTTGATGGCGCGTCGGTCGGTACGGCGTTTGCGACATTGCATAACCCCACTGATACCGCAATTGAGGTAAAATCCTTTGCCTCTGACGTTGCCAAGACCGTGGAATTACACGATCACGTGATGGAAAATGGCATGATGAAAATGCGCCGCGTGGATCCTGTGGTGATTCCAGCTAAGGGCCAGATCGTTATGAAGCCGGGCAGCTATCACGTAATGTTGATTGGTTTGAAGCGGCCACTCCTTGACGGTGAGACCGTTAGCGTGACGATTACGCCGCAAAAAGGCGCCGCGCAGACCATCACTTTTCCTGTAAGCCAAGCACGCTTGCTTGAGGCATTAAAGTCGCGTAATAGCTCTAAGCATGCACATTGATAATGCTAAACGTCGTGGATTAATGTTCGTGCTTTCCTCGCCCTCTGGCGCTGGCAAGACAACCTTATCACGTAAATTACTTGCCTCAGAGCCTGGGGTGAGCATGTCTGTTTCCGTGACGACGCGCCCAATGCGCCCCGGTGAAGAGCACGGCAGAGACTACTATTTCGTCAATAACGTGACATTCGACGCACAGGTGCGCAACGGCGATTTGCTCGAGCACGCCACAGTTTTTGACTATCAGTATGGAACGCCGCGCGTGCATGTGATGGACGCGCTGGAACAAGGTAAGGATGTCTTGTTCGATATTGACTGGCAAGGCACACGACAATTGGCAGAACGCTGTCGCGATGATTTGGTGAGTGTTTTTATTTTACCCCCGTCACTGAAGGAATTGGAACGCCGCTTACGCAGCCGCGCCCAAGATTCCGAAGCGGTTGTTAAGAAGCGCATGGCGAAGGCAACCCATGAAATTAGCCATTGGCAGGAATATGATTACGTCATTGTGAATGATAATCTCGACGAAGCCTTGGTGCTGATTCGCAAGATTCTAGAAGCTGAGCGCTTAAAGCGCACCCGCCAAGAATATCTGGCTGGCTTTATCGACAGGCTTTGTAAAGAAGTATGATGGCGCTCAAGCGCCGGTTCTATTAAGGGCTTTACGAAGCACGAAACGCATTGGCTAGTGCGCAAAACATTTCGACACTGCATTGCTCGGCGCGTAGCGTTTCATCAATACCTGCTTTGTCGCATAATGCTGCAGCATCCACACCCAATGAACCAAGCGCTTTGCGCAGCATTTTGCGGCGCTGGTTAAAAGCGGCTGCCACTACTTTCTCGAGTGCTTGTACATTCGCTGGCGCAAGCGGCTTAGCACGCGGCACTAATCGCAAAATAGACGACATCACTTTCGGCGGCGGTAAGAATGCCTCGGGCGGCACGTCCAGCACTACGTCGGCATGACATAACCACTGCGCGAGAACCGACATACGCCCATAGGCTTTGCTGCCAACTGGTGCGGCAATACGCTCAGCCACCTCTTTCTGCAACATGACCGTGATGCTACGATAGCTGCTAGGGTCGATTGCAAGTTGCTGCAGCCATGCTGCAATCAATTCGGTGCCAACATTATAAGGCAGGTTCGCCACAATCGCGCGGGGTGAAGGGATCTGCTGCATATCAAATGTCAGCGCGTCCGCTTCATGTAGCCTAAACGGTATGGCAAAATGCTGCGTTAGTTCCTGCAGAATCGGAATGCAGCGACGGTCCATCTCAATGGCGGTGACACTGGCACACTCACTGACAAGTAGCGCCCGCGTTAATCCACCAGGGCCTGGGCCGACCTCTATAGCATTTACCCCGCGCAAATCGCCAGCTAATCGCACAATATGCTGCAGCAATCCCGCATCAAGCAGGAAGTGCTGGCCAAGGGATTTCTTGGTCATCAGCCCATGCGAATCGATAACGGATTTGAGTGGCGCTAAACTCATTTGATGTCGATAAACGCATCACGGCGCAAATTGCGTAGATGCTTTTCTGCTTCAAGCTCAAGCTTCTGACCAAAGAGCTGTTGGCGCACTTTCTCGCGATCTGGCAACTCGGTAGGCAATTCGATTTTCTCGCAAAGCATCAGCATGCGCACGGCTTCTTTGGTTGCAAATGGTTCGCTCACTTCAGTGACCGCCAGTCGCTCCACCATAATGCGCAGCGCGGGCGCCATATCGCCCAAGCGCGTGCGAACGTAATTCACTTTAATCGTGTTGGGATCAACGCCTTCAATGCCCGCAACGACGGACTCATTACAGGTGCCAGGATTTTTGCGCACTTCGCGGGCGA